>JAKJBX010000022.1 GCA_022706765.1 Bacillota bacterium | reverse complement strand
GATCACCGCCATGGAGATACGCTCAAAGTGCCGGCGTCTTGCGGCGGAACATGGGCTTGACCTGATCATCATCGACCATATCCAGCTGATGGAGTCGCCCCGCAGGACCGAGAACAGACAGCAGGAGATCACCGAAATCTCACGCTCACTCAAAATGATCGCCAAGGACTTGAATCTGCCGGTCATGGCGCTCTCGCAGCTCAGCCGTGCCAGCGCAAACCGCCCCGACAAGAGCAAACGTCCCGTGCTGACCGACCTGCGTGAGTCGGGCGCCATCGAGCAGGACGCCGATATCGTCCTGATGCTGCACCGCGAGGATTATTACAACGAAGAAACCGAACACCCCGGCGAGGCTGAGCTGATCATCGCCAAAAACCGTAACGGCGACACAGGGCTCATCCCGCTGCGTTTCCAAAAGGAATTCACCAAATTCACATCGCTTGACAGGGTTCACAATGCGTATGAATAGACTGACCGAAGCGGTTTTACAAACCATCGGCCGGCACCGGATGATCGATGCGGGAGCGACCGTGATCGCCGCCGTTTCCGGCGGCGCCGATTCTCTTTGCATGTTGTATGTGCTAAACGAGCTGCGTGCGCTGCGCCGCTTTGACCTCTGCGCCGCCCACCTCAACCACGGCTTTCGCAACGAGGCGGACGGGGATGAACACTTTGTCGCCAATGAATGTGACAAATTAGGCGTTGCTTTCTATTCCAAAAAAGTTGACGCCGCCGGCTATGCGGCAAGCCATAAGGTTTCCTTTGAGACGGCGGGCAGAGCGCTGCGCTACGCCTATTTCGACGAACTGATGCAGGCGCATGAAAACAGCGTCACCGCAACCGCCCACAATGCCAACGACAACGCCGAGAGCTTTATGATGCACCTGCTGCGGGGCAGCGGGCTGTCGGGGCTGTCGGGGATCCCGCCCGTCAGAGGGCGCATCATCCGCCCGCTCATCGGGCAGACCCGCCGGGACATCGAGCAATACTGCCGTGACAGGCGGCTATCCCCAAGGGTCGACCTCACCAACTTTGACGACAGCTACACCCGAAACGACCTGCGGCTCAATGTCATGCCCCTGCTGGACGAACGGGGGGGCACCGGCGCCATCGTCCGCACAGCGCAGCTGCTTTGCGCCGACGAGGATTTTTTGCAGGCATATACCCGTGAGGTTTCGGATAAATATATGATTGTGCGTGAAGGCTGCGCCGAGATAGACGTCAAAGCGTTCAACGCCCTGCACCTTGCCATCCGGCGCAGGCTTTTAAAGCAGGCGCTCGGCTGCGGCGACAAAGAACTCGGACTGGTGCATATCGACAGCGTCGTCGCACTTGCCGAAAAGAATTATGGCGGGAAACACACAGTCCTGCCCGGCGGGACTGTGGCAACGGTGCAAAAAGGCAAGCTTATACTTAGGCAGGGCAATTTAAATACGGACCCGTTTGTATTTGAATTATCTTGCCCAGACGAGGTGAAGGACAGTGACCAATGATATTGAACGGATACTGATTACGGAAGAGCAGATCTACAAGCGTGTCAGGGAGCTTGCCTGCGACATCAACGACTATTACGGAGGAAAGCCGATCGTGGCGGTATTTGTCTTAAAGGGCAGCGCATTTTTTGCATCCGACCTCATCCGCTGGCTCAATATGGACGTGACCATGGAATTTATGAGCGTTTCAAGCTATGGAATGGAATCCGTCTCCTCCGGCAAGCTGACCATCAAGCGTGACATTGACACCGACATTATGGGCAAGCATGTGCTGATCATTGAGGACATCATCGACACGGGCATTACGCTTTCGACCCTGGAAAGGCTGTTTAGGCAGCGCGGTGCGGCGGACATCAAGGTCGTCACCATGCTCAGCAAGCCCTCCCGCAGGATCGTGCCTTTCGCGGCGGATTTTACGGGCTTTGAGGTGCCGGACGAATTTGTCGTGGGCTATGGACTGGACTATGCCGACAAATACCGTAACCTGCCCTATATCGCTTCGCTCAAAAGGCATATCTACGAAAACAACGGGGAAGAATAGAAGCTGGCTGACATGCTGACGGATGCGGTATTTTAATCAACTTCTAATCTTTTGCGCCGAAAAACTATTTGTATTGGCGCTGAATTTATGCTATAATAATCTTTATAGTCCGACATTATGTGAGGTGAATTTATGAATAAATATGTCAAGGGTATCGGTTTTTATACTTTGTTGTTTGCTGTGATCCTGATGATCTATGTTTTGATGCGCGCGATACCGGACGCAGAGGCTAAAACGTATGCAAACCTTTACACCGCCGTCAAGAGCGGCAACGTCACCAAGCTCGTGCTCGTGGAACAAAAAGCCACCGCCACCATGCGTGACGGCACAAATATGCAGGTAACCACGCCCCCGATCAACGTTTTGTATGAGGATTTGGGCGACGACATAAGAAAGCAGGTCGAGAGCAATACGCTGGTTTTTGACGTCCAGCCGCCGCCGACTGCGCCGTGGTGGGTCACGATTTTGCCGACCCTGATCCTTGTGGTGGTTTTTGTGGTGTTTTGGGTATTCTTTTTGCAGCAGTCGCAGGGCGGAGGCGGCGGAAAGGTTATGCAGTTCGGCAAAAGCAAGGCGAGGATGGTCAACGAGGAAACGAAAAAATACCTGTTCAGCGACGTTGCGGGCGCCGACGAGGAAAAGGCGGAGCTTGAAGAAATCGTTGAGTTTTTAAAGCAGCCGAGGAAGTTTATCGAGCTTGGCGCAAGGATCCCCCGGGGCGTTTTGCTGGTGGGTCCTCCCGGGACGGGTAAGACACTGCTCGCAAAGGCTGTTGCGGGTGAAGCGGGCGTGCCGTTTTTCAGCATCAGCGGCTCGGACTTCGTCGAGATGTTCGTCGGCGTGGGCGCTTCCCGTGTGCGTGATTTGTTTGACCAGGCGAAGAAAAATGCGCCTTCCATCGTATTCATCGACGAAATAGACGCTGTGGGCAGGCACAGGGGTGCGGGGCTCGGCGGCGGACATGACGAGCGTGAGCAGACGCTCAACCAGCTGCTGGTCGAAATGGACGGCTTTGGCGACAACCAGGGCGTCATTATCATTGCCGCGACCAACCGCCCCGACATATTAGACCCTGCGCTTTTAAGACCCGGACGCTTTGACCGTCAGGTCGTCGTCGGCGTGCCCGACATCAAGGGCAGGGAGGAAATCTTAAAGGTCCATACACGCAAAAAGCCTCTGGGTGAGGATGTCGAGCTGTCTGTGCTCGCCAAGACCACCGCAGGCTTTACGGGCGCTGACCTTGAAAACCTATCCAATGAGGCGGCGCTGCTGAGCGCAAGGCGCGACAAGCCCGTCATTAATATGAAGGAGTTTGAGGACGCCATCATCAAGGTCATTGCGGGTCCCGAAAAGAAAGCCCGTGTGATTACCGACAAGGAAAAACGTTTGGTCGCTTACCACGAGGCGGGGCACGCCGTTGTGACCAAGCTGCTGCCCTCTCAGGACCCCGTGCATCAGGTTTCGATCATTCCGAGAGGACGGGCGGGCGGCTATACCCTCTCGCTACCCCGTGAGGATAAATATTACACATCCAAAACTGAAATGAGCGAGGACATCATCGTCCTGCTCGGCGGTCGTGTCGCTGAAAAGCTGATTTTGGAGGACATTTCCACCGGCGCGTCCAACGACATTGAGCGTGCCACCGCCATTGCAAGGAACATGGTGGTCAAATACGGTATGAGCGACACCCTCGGTCCGATGACCTTCGGTTCGGCGCACTCCGAGGTATTCCTCGGCAAGGACTATGCCCAGACGCCGAATTACAGCGAAAGCGTGGCGGCAAAAATTGACGAAGAAGTCAAGCTGATCATCGACGACGCCTATAACAAGTGTATTCAGCTGCTCTCGGACAACAGCAGCAAGCTGCACGCCGTTGCGAACGCACTGCTTGACCGTGAGAAGATCAACGCCGATGAATTTGAAGAAATCTTTGCGTCGGCTTAGGTATTGGGGAGTCGAACACACATTAAAATTATTTCGCAAAAACCCTTGACAATTACATGGATTTATATTAGAATATCATTTGCCGCTCCGAAAACGGCGGCAAACGTGGCGGCATAGCTCAGCTGGCTAGAGCAAACGGTTCATACCCGTTAGGTCGGTGGTTCAAGTCCACCTGCCGCTACCACGTCGGCTTTCCGGGGACTCCGGCGCTTGCGTATTTGCTAAGTCCTCCCCGCTCCGTTTTTGTTGGCACAAAAACATCTGAAACATCTGTCTTTGACATGTATATGTCAAACACGGCCCATTGGTCAAGAGGTTAAGACACCGCCCTTTCACGGCGGAATCAGGGGTTCGATTCCCCTATGGGTCACCATCCAAGGTTTCAGTTTTGAGTTTGCAGTCGTCTGTAATCACTGCAAACTCAAAACTGTGAACCGATAACTGCTTCGGGAGCATAGCTCAGCTGGGAGAGCATCTGCCTTACAAGCAGAGGGTCATAGGTTCGATCCCTATTGTTCCCACCAACCGGAAAAGAGATTGCCTTTGGTAATCTCTTTTTCATATAGCAGGAAATTCCCGGTTCGTATTTGAATGGCCTTGCCTAGGCATAGGGGAGTCGAACCCGCATAGGTTTTGAGTGGTGGATTTGTGCCCGTGCGGCGCAAAATCCCTTGGCAATACATCAGTATTACCCGCGTGATTTTGCTTGGGTTTAAAAAGTACCAGAGGTACTTTTTAGATGCGCTGACATGAGCCTTTGCCAAGGAAACAATTCATGTTGTTTTACATGAGGAAATTTCTATTTCCTCATGTAAAACAAAAATCCACTTGCCCAAAACTGCGAAGCACCCCTGCCGCCGGAATTTTGGATGGATTTTTTCGGCGAAGGACGATGCCTTGCTGACGCAAGGCAAGGACGACAACGATAAAATACACAAAAATTACATGGCAGGGGCTGTGTGTGTTCGACTCCCCTATGCCTAATGCTCTCTTCCTTTCTTTGTGGATTATCTGACACAGCATTCAAAAGCTATGTCCCGAAATGTTGGATGTTTTAATGTTCACCAAATATTTAAAAACATCCAGCAAGAATTTGTTGACTATTTTGCAAAAAAGGCGTATAATAGTGTCACTATGTGTTTAGGAGAGTGTTATAAAATGTTAAAAAAGCTTTTGGCATCGTCTTTGGCAATGATACTTCTTGTCATGTCACTTCTGACGGGTATCATCGTTTTTTCTGAGCAAACTGATGATAGCAATACCCCGATTATCGATTTAACCTTAAATGCAGACGGAACGTCTTCATTTGTTCTGACACAAAAATTCCCCGAGGGCAATGCAGCGGAAATGCTTGAATACTACGGGCAGGGTTTGGAGACGCTTGAATACACTGTTGAAGCAAGCGAAAGCGGTTCTGAAATGTTTATCAAAAAGACCACATCTGCCGAAGAAGGGTATGTCTTTGATTTATCCATGTACGGGGTCAGCAAAATTGAATTTGTATCCTTTGACGAGCTTTTTTCAACAAAATATGGCATTAGAACATCGGTGTTCGATATGGAAAAAGCTGAAGCTACCGGCGAAAAATATTTCGTTGTCAATATCACGACACCTGTCGGACCATCATATACCAATGCAGCGGTAAAATCCGGCAAAACGAGCAGTTGGGATATTATGGCCGGCAACAAAAATGTAATCGACATCCGTTTCACACAATACAAAATCGTGCCGATCATCATCGCGGTCTTGTTGATTGCCATCATCGCCGTCTTTCTTCTTCTGACCTTTGGCAAAAAGAAGTCCGGCGCTGCTGAAACCGAAGGCGAGGCTATCGCAGACGGATACATTGAGGAATCCGAAGATGTGCCGGCAGACGAAAACCCCGTTGATGATATTGAGGTTGACGCCGAAGACGCGTCCGACGACGCTGCAGAAGAAACAACGCCTGACGACGCTGAATAATTGTAATACAATTGTAATTGAAAATACGTATGTAATATGATAAAATAAAAGTAGGGAAATTTTAATCAATGTGGTATTGAGGTGTTTATTATGAAATTTTGCAAAACTGTTCTTTTCAGCGTGGTGTTTTCGTTGTTGCTTGGCGTATCGGCACTGGCTGCGCCCGACATTTTGTGGGCGGGCGATGTCGGCAATACGTCTGGTCTTATGGTGATTACCAAACCGCCCAAGGACAGGTCTGCCACATTTGACCGTTCCTACATGATCTCCGGCTATGGCAAGGAAGGTACCGTCGTGACGATTTATAAGCTTTCTGCCGGCGGTTATTTTACCAAAACCGCCTATACCAGGACTATCGGTGCAAGCACCTTCTTTGTCATTCCGATCCGGCTCGAAACCAGAAAAAACGTCTACATTGCTTGGGCTGAAGATAGCAGCGGTTCTACTCAGGGCATCAAGCTTGAGATTACATATCTGGGCAACAGCTTGACCGACGCCGTCCGAAACGTTGTGGTCGACCCGGGTAACGTACCGATTTAATCAAGCCTTTTTGCGGCTTTGGAGTTGATTCTGTTGCGTAAGGAACGTATAAAAACCATTATACTTACTTTGCTCATTCTAAACTGCCTGCACTTGACAGGTCAAATATGGTTTAATAAAAAATTATGGCCCACAGGCTATAATTTTTTTAGTTCTGTTGCAAATAATGCCTTTGTTTCCGGAATCTTGAAGGTCATCCCCATTGCCGGCACCACGTTTTCGCCGTGGTCGGCTTATGCGGACGCCATAAGACCGCCGAGCATCGTGGTCAGCAGCGAAAAGGCAAGGCAGGTTTTCAGGCACGGGCAAAAGCAGTATGACAACATTTGGTCAACCTCGGGCGATGTCGTCGTCCGCCTTTTGAAAACAGATACGCCCCGCTCCGCCGTCATCGAAACCAGGGAATGGAACAATATGCTAAACGGCAACTCGATTTTCATCAACCTTGGGGTTGCCATGGACGCGGCAAGCTTTGCCGGTCTGTTCGGACAGCAGACGGGAACGATTTTCCCTGACGGCATGATGATTTCACAGTTTTTGATCACCGGCGATAACGTGATGAAAGACGGCATTGTCTGTTTCAGGGACGCTTCAAGCGGCGTCATCACAAAATACTGGGTGGATTACAATGAGGATGACCTGTTCGGTAAAATCAACTCCGCAACCTTTGGGAAAAGCAAGGTCGGGGAATTTGTTTTTGACCACAAAATGGACACCCCCAGTTTAAACCCCAACTTTAAACGCACCGTGTATTTTGATTCCCAGGTGCTTCTGCCGCAAGCGGATGAAATCGCCCAAAATATGACGGTTTTTAATCCGATTGACGGCAGCGCCGACAGCTTCGACAAGATCGTGTCGGTGCTCGGATATACCCCCAGCTCGCTGCGCAAACGCGTGTCCCTCGAAGGTGTTGCCAGCTATGTCGAAAATAGTGCGACCATCAAAATCAGTCCGAACGGACTGGTGGAATACAGTGCGGTAGACGCCGACAAGGGCATCCCCCTGCAAAGCTCGAGCCAGCAGCCCCATAAAATCGTCGGCGAGATCGTGGTGTTGGCAAGCAAGCTGATGCAGGCGGCCGGCGACGAGCATCCCCTTGATATTTATTTAGTTTCCGACCTCCGTCAGGGCAGCAGCCTGACCGTGACGATGAACTATTCTTACAACGGACTGCCGGTCATCGTGCAGACAGACAACGGCGGGCATGCGGTGTATGCGCAGGTCGAGAACGGGCATATCACAAGCTTTAAAATGGTGCTGCGCACCTTTAACAAAGCCGATGGCAGCATCGCTTTTATGTCCTTTTATAATGCGGTGGACATACTTTCCAAGCGTTTTGCACAAAATAATGACCCTGTGAAGATCGACGATTTTTTCAACTGTTACTATGTTTTGGACGACGCCGTTTTACCTGCCTGGGGCGCAAAAATTGCGGGCAGCGACGAAGCGTTTATTGTGACGCAGGAGTGATACTGTTTTGTGTGCGAAAGCATATGACACGAATCGAGGTGAGCGGTATTGGAATGGAGCAGGGTTAAATCCATTATGATCGGCATTTTCTTCATTGTCAACGTCTATTTGTTTGTCAGCTACTTAGGCACAATGAAGACAAGCGTTGAGGTGGACGACAAAACCGTTAAGAACACGGTCGTTATCCTTGGCAACAACAACGTGGTCATTGACGAAAATATCATTCCGAGAAAAACACAGGACATGAAAATCTTTGACGTGACCAACCGGTTCGAGTCGCCGGCGGCGGCGGCGGCGCATTACCGCAGTGTGGCAGAAAAAGAGCATCTGAATTATTTTACTGAGTCCGAAAGAATTGCCATTGATGATGACGCATTTGGATATCAAACAAATTATCCGTTAGAAAACGGAGGTTATACCGAGGTTACCGCCGTTTCTGCGGCAAGCCGTCTGATAGCACAACTGGAACTCGCGCCTGCCTTAGATTTGGTCAGCAACGCAGCGATGACTGAAAATGGCTATGCCGTGACCTTTTATCAGGTTTTTGAAGGGCATAACATCTTTGATGCCTATCTCACCATCGTGCTTTCGGATGAGAGCACAATCATTTACGGTAAGAACTGGCTGAGTGACGAGATGACCGGCGGCGGCATCTGTCAGGTTCGGACCGCTGCGGAGATCCTTGTGAATTATGCAGTCCTGGAAGAACGCACGGCGACCGTCACGATAAACGCCGTGAAGCTGGGCTACTTCGTCGGAAACCGAAACGGGATCAAAAGCACGGTAACGGTCGTTCCCGTCTGGATGCTCGAAACCGACACGGACGGCACGCGCTACTTTGATGCGCGAAACGGCGACCTGTTGGAATAATGCGAATAGAACAAAGCGTTCGGGCGCGTATGCAAAGGCGGAATTTACTTTCGCCGGAACACGGAAATTACGCCGATTTTGTGTAATTTCCTATAATTAAAAAATATTGCAATAAATCATTACAGGAGTGGTATGGTGAAAAATCTTGAAACGAAATATGATCCAAAGCAGGTAGAGGAGCGTATATATGACGGCTGGGTGAAGGGCGGCTATTTCAGCGCGTCCCCGAACCCGGACAAGACCCCTTATACGATCGTCATCCCGCCGCCGAACGTCACGGGGCAGCTGCATATGGGGCACGCGCTTGACGAAACCTTGCAGGATATTTTAATACGCTATCACCGCATGAAGGGTGAGGAAGCGCTTTGGCTGCCCGGCACCGACCATGCGGGTATCGCCACACAGATCAAGGTCGAGGAAGCGCTGCGTGTCGAGGAGGGTCTTTCCCGCTATGACCTCGGGCGTGAGAAGTTCTTGGAGCGGGTGTGGGACTGGAAACAAAAATACGGCGACAGAATCATCAACCAGCTTAAAAAGCTCGGCAGCTCCTGTGACTGGGACAGGGAGCGTTTCACCATGGACGAGGGGTATTCCCACGCCGTCCGTGAGGTTTTTGTCAACCTCTATGACAAGGGGCTGATCTATCAGGGCAACCGGATCATCAACTGGTGTCCGAGCTGTACCACTGCACTGTCCGACGCAGAGGTTGAATACAGCGAGGCGGACGGGCATTTCTGGCACATCAGATACCCTGTCAAGGACAGCGGCGAGTCGCTCGTCATCGCTACGACCAGACCAGAAACCCTGCTCGGCGACACCGCTGTCGCCGTCCATCCTGAGGACGGGCGCTATGCGCATTTGGTCGGCAGGATGCTCCTCCTTCCGCTGACCGGCAGGGAAATCCCGGTTATTGCCGACGAGTATGTCGAAAAAGACTTCGGAACGGGCGCGGTCAAAATCACCCCTGCGCATGACCCCAACGACTTTGAGGTCGGGCTGCGACACGATTTACCGCAAATCAGGGTGATGAACGACGACGCCACCATCAACAGCTTGGGCGGAAAGTACGAAGGCATGGACAGGTATGCGGCAAGAAAGCAGATCGTCGCCGACCTTGACGCCCTCGGTCTTTTGGTCAAAACAGAGGCGCACGCCCACAACGTGGGACAGTGCTACCGCTGCTCGACGACCGTCGAGCCGATCACCTCCAAGCAATGGTTTGTAAAGATGCAGCCGCTTGCGGAGCCCGCATTGCAGGTGGTAAAGGACGGCTCAGTGAAGTTTGTGCCGGAGCGTTTTTCAAAAATATACATCAACTGGATGGAAAACGTCCACGACTGGTGCGTATCGCGCCAGCTCTGGTGGGGACACCGTATCCCCGCCTTTTACTGCGACGCCTGCGGCGAAACGGCGGTCAGCAAGACGGATGTCACCGTGTGCCCGAAGTGCGGCGGTCCGGTCCGTCAGGACGAGGACGTATTGGACACATGGTTCTCGTCGGCGCTGTGGCCGTTTGCCACGCTCGGCTGGCCTGAAAAGACCGCCGACCTTGACTATTTCTATCCAACCAGCGTGCTGGTCACCGGCTATGACATCATTTTCTTTTGGGTGGCAAGGATGATTTTTTCGGGGCTGGAGCACATGCATCAGATCCCCTTCCATACCGTATTCATCCACGGCATCGTCCGTGACGCGCAGGGGCGCAAAATGAGCAAATCACTCGGCAACGGCATCGACCCGCTCGAAATCATTGACCAATATGGCGCCGACGCACTGCGCTTCACGCTGGCGACCGGCAACTCGCCCGGCAACGACATGCGTTTTTCTGCCGAGCGCGTCGAGGCGAGCAGGAACTTTGCGAACAAGATTTGGAACGCCTCACGCTTTGTATTGATGAACCTCGACGAAAATGCAAGCGATGTGCTGCCACCGCATTTGGAGCTTGAAGACCAATGGATCTTATGCAGGCTGAACACCCTTGCCGCCGAGGTTGCGGAGAACCTGGACAAATACGAGCTGGGCGTCGCCGTGCAAAAGCTCTATGACTTTATATGGGACGAGCTTTGCGACTGGTACATCGAGCTGGTCAAGCCCCGCCTTTCCACCGAAAGCAAGCCGCAGAACGTGCTGGTTCTCGTGCTGTCGAACGTACTGAAGCTGCTGCATCCGTTTATGCCCTTTATCACCGAGGAAATCTACGCCTATTTGCCGACCGGGGGCGACAGCATCATGACAAAAAGCTGGCATAAATTTGACGAAAGGCTGGACTTCCAAGAGGCGTCCGCCCAGCTTGAACTGATTAAAAACGCCATCAAGGCGATCCGAAACATTCGTGCGGAGATGAATGTCCCGCCGTCAAAGAAGGCAAAGCTGGTCATCGTCACCGACATCGGCGGCGTCTTTGCAAAGGGCGACGCATTCTTTAAAAAGCTCGCATGGGCAAGCGAGGTGGTCGTCACCGGCGACAGAAGCCAAATCCCCGCCAATGCGGTGTCGCTGGTCGTGGAGCGTGCGGAAATCTTTATGCCCCAAGGCGACCTCGTAGACAGGGAAAAGGAGATCGCACGCCTTGGCGCCGAGGAAAAGCGGCTGCGCGGTGAAATCGCTCGTGTCGAGGGTAAGCTGGCAAGCGCAGGATTTGTACAAAAAGCGCCGCCCGCCGTCATCGCTGCGGAAAAGGAAAAGGGCGAAAAATACAAGGATATGCTATGCAAGGTGCTGGCGGGTCTTGAAGCGCTCGGCGGTGAATAGTGTGAAATTTTTTCACACTATCGTCTCCGACGGATGCACACGAAATGCGATAGGAAGGCGGCATACGCCGCCCACATTTCGGCGCGGCAATCTCCTTTATTCCTCTGCTCCACGGATAAGGAGGTATTTAACAGGACAGCCAAACGCACTCATTTTGGGAGCATGTACTTAGTGTCAACACGCCCTGGCTTATTTGTGCTGACCCGGAGCAACGGAATGGAGATTGATATGACATACCAACAGGCGATCGGCTTTATACACGACAGGCTGCGGCTGGGCTCTAAATTAGGGCTGGACACCATCGGCGAGCTTTTGAGAAGGCTCGGCAATCCGCAGAACAAACTAAAATTCATTCATGTGGCGGGGACGAACGGCAAGGGAACCACCTCCGCCTTTATTGCCAATATTCTAATGGCAAGCGGCTACAAAACGGGGATGTATGTGTCGCCCTTTGTGCGTTCCTTCACCGAGCGCATCCAGGTTGACGGCGCCGAAATTCCCGAGGAGGCGCTTGCAAGGCACACGGCGGCGATCGTCGCCGTTTCGGATGATAACTGCTGTCCCACAGAGTTTGAGGTGGTGACGGCAATCGGTTTTTTGCATTTTTTAGAGACGGGGTGTGACTTTGTCGTGCTCGAGGTGGGGCTGGGCGGCAGGTTTGACGCCACCAACATTATCCCTCCCCCGCGTGTTTGCGTCATCACCAGCATCAGTATCGACCACACCGAGCTTTTGGGCGATACCGTGGAGCAGATCGCCTTTGAAAAGTGCGGCATCATCAAAAAGGGTTGCGCCGTTGCGGTCTATCCTGACAACTCCGAAGCGGCGATGACCATTATTGACGCCGCCGTACAGGCAAACCATGCCACGATGAAGGTCGGCGACAAAAACGCTGTCAGGGTTATCCGTGCCGACATCGGCGGCACGGTGTTCGACTATGTGGGCGAGCGCTATGAAATCGTGATGCTCGGCGCGCATCAGGTGTACAACGCTGTGACCGCCATCGAGGCAGCAAAGCTTTTGGGGCTTGACCTGCGCATTGCCGAGGGGCTAAAAAACACCCGCTTTGGCGGCAGGTTAGAGATCGTTTCCCAAAAGCCGATGATCGTCATTGACGGCGCCCACAACTATTCCGGCGTTTCCGCCTTGAAGTCCGCTATCCTCGACTATTTTCCCGGCAAAAAGCCCATTTTGGTGATGGGAATGCTGCGGGACAAGGAATATGAAAAGTGCATCGCCGAGATTGCGCCCATGGCAAGTCTGTTTGTGGCGACCGAGCCAGACAACCCCCGTGCCATCGGTGCGGCGGAGCTTGAGGGCTACGCCAGAAAATACGCCCCGCACACTGCGGCAATTGCCGACCGTCAGGCGGCGGTAGACTATGCAAAGGCAGCCGCTGCGAATGATGACGTGATTTTTGTCTGCGGCTCGCTGTACCTCATCGGCGGCATACGCTACATTTAATACATTAGGCCTGTTTATATTTTGTTCACAACCGGTACACAATTTCGTTGTATACTAAAAACACGAGGTGGTGTTATGAGAAAAACAACGATTTTGGTGGTGGACGACGAGAGCAGACTGCGGCGGCTTATCAAGGACTTTTTAACCGCAAAGGACTACGAGGTGGTTGAGGCACCCGACGGTGAAGCGGCGATCGAGCTTTTCCAAAGCCGTAAATTTGATCTAGTTATCCTCGATATTATGATGCCCAAGCTGGACGGCTGGGCTGTTTGCCGTGAGGTCAGGAGCCTGTCCAACGTGCCGATCATCATGCTGACCGCA
Organism: Bacillota bacterium; assembly: GCA_022706765.1. Classification (GTDB taxonomy): domain Bacteria; phylum Bacillota; class Clostridia; order Monoglobales; family Firm-18; genus JAKJBX01. The sequence continues at coordinate 2,393 of JAKJBX010000022.1, read as the reverse complement.
CGGGGCGACGAGCGTGACGAGCTGTTGGGCTTTCAGCTTGGCGTCGACGAATACATAGCCAAGCCGTTCAGTCCCAAAATTTTGGTCGCCAGAGTGGAAGCGCTTTTGCGCAGGACGAGCGTCAAGGCGTCCTATATCGTCGATTTCAGCGGTCTCACCATCGACAGGGCGGGGCGCAACGTGCTGATCGACGGTGAGCCGGTCACCCTGACGGTCAAAGAGTTCGAGCTGCTCGAATACCTTGCCGAAAACGAGGGCATTGCGCTGTCCCGTGACAAAATCCTGAACAACGTCTGGGCATACGACTACTTCGGCGATACCAGAACCGTTGACACCCATATCAAAAAGCTCCGTTTCAAGCTGGGCTGTAAGGGCGACTACATCAAGACGGTTTGGGGGCTGGGATACAAATTTGAGGTGGAAGTATGAAGCATTCGATCAGGTTAAAGCTGTTTATGATTTTGTCAGCGTTCACTGCCGGCATTGTCTTGATCTACATTCTGCTCAACACGCTGGCTTACCGTCAGTTTTATCTGCAAAACAAAAAGAATATGCTGGTCAAGACCTATCTTGCCATAAACAGTCTCTATAACGAAAACGCCGCAGACATCGAGCTGAATATCGAACGCCTTGACGTCAACAAAGGTCTGAACATCACCATTTTGGACGGCGGCAATATCGTGTTCAGCAGGGCAAAGGGTGAATACAACAGGCTGTCTTCGAGGTTTCCGAGAATGAATGAGCTTATGGTCCGGATGCCCATGCAGATGCAGGATGCCAAGGTGCTTTACGACGACGGACACTGCACGCTTTTCAGTCATTACGACAAATTTTTTCAGTCGTTTAATATCGATCTGTCGGCAAAGCTCGACAACGGCTATACCCTGCTGATCAGGACGCCGATGGAATCCATCACCGAAAGCGTCAGTATCTCCAACTGGTTCATCCTGCTGGTCGGTGTGGTTGCGCTTTTTGTCGGCGGCTTTGTGGTGTTTTTCATCTCACGCAGTTTCACCAAGCCGATTCTACAGCTTTCGGCGATCGCTAACGATATGGCGCATTTGAATTTCGACGTCAAGTACGACGGTAAGGGCAAGGACGAAATCGACGATCTGGGCAACAGCATCAATACGCTGTCCTGCAAGCTGGAAAAAACGATTTCAGAGCTGAAAACCGCCAACACCCAGTTACAGCAGGACATCGAAGTCAAGACGCACATCGACGAAATGCGCCGCAGCTTTTTGAGCAATGTTTCACACGAGCTGAAAACTCCCATTTCGCTGATCCGGGGCTATGCGGAGGGCTTGAAGGAAAGCATTGCATCCGACAAACAGAGCGCCGACAGCTATTGCGAGGTCATTATCGACGAAAGCGAAAAAATGGGTGAGATGATCAAAAAGCTGATGAGCCTTATGCAGATTGAATCCGGCCAGGACCCCGTCGCCATCCGGCGCTTTTCGGTCACCGACCTGATCGCGTCGCTGATTAAAAAAAGCGGCAAAATCTTTGAGCAAAAAAGCACCAGGATCATATTCGACCAAAGCGAAAATATCAGCGTGTGGGGCGACGAATTTTTGATTGAGGACGTGCTCGGCAACTACCTGTCAAATGCCCTGAACCACGTCAGTGACGGCGGACACATCGAGGTTACGGTGCAAGTCGCAGGCAGCGCCGCGCGCATAACCGTTTTCAACACGGGTGAGCTTATCCCCGAAGAGGATTTGGACAAAATTTGGCAAAGCTTTTATAAGGTGGACAAGGCACGGACACGAAGCTATGGCGGCAACGGCATCGGGCTTGCGGTGGTCAGCGCCATTATGAAGGCGCTCGGCAAGCCGTACGGCGTTGAAAACGTGCCCGGAGGCGTGGCATTTTACATCATTTTGGACTGTTAACATTTTTTTCATTTTTATAACACAGATTTGTCACATCCTCGGGATATAATAAAATTGTCGCAAGGCGGCAAGCATGAAATTAACGAAGGAGGTTGAAGAATGAAAGCAAGAGCATTGAAGCTGTTAGGCTTGGGCGTTGCGGGTGTGATGGTGATCACTTCCGTTGCGGTCTTCGCCGACAGCGGCGCAAAGCAGGGCAAGAGAGGCGGCGCAGGAAACGGTATCGGCATCAAACAGCAGCTGACCGACGAGCAGCTCGCCGGGATGAAAGCCGAACACCTTGCCAAGCTGAAAGAGAAGCTTGACGAGCAGGTCGCAGCGGATGCTATCACACAGGAAAAAGCCGACGAGATTTACGCAAAGGCTGAAAGCGGCGACTTCAAAGGCATGGGCAAGCCCGAATTCAAAGAACTGACTGATGAAGAAAAAGCGGCAATGAAAGCCGAGCGCCTTTCCAAACTGAAAGAGAAGCTTGACGAGCAGGTCGCAGCAGGCGCT
>JAKJBX010000012.1 GCA_022706765.1 Bacillota bacterium | reverse complement strand
TGATTACACTACTATCAATATCAATCGTAATGGATGTCAATTTACTTTTAGTGAGCAGTTTTTTAAAGACTTTAAAATTAATGTCTCTAAACATTTGTGTTGTCTTAAAGGTGAAGTTTCCTAAAAACCGTGACACTGTTTCAGGTTCTTTTACGGAAATATCAAATTCATTAACGAGTGGATCATTTTGAAGGAGCTTTAGACGTTCTAGCTTGTCTATACCAATAAAGTGACCACAGATCATCGTCTTTATATGATTCATCTTGATTTTATTTGTGGAGTCATTATCAAATACGAGGTCATTTTCAACTAGATCAAAAATCTCATTACTTTTTGCGTTCTCAAGGAGAAGAAAAAGACCTGCATTTGATGTTAGATTCTTAGCTGTGAAATCAATTTTATTAATCATAATTTAAACCCCTTTTTCTGCTTTTGTTACTATTATTGTACCATATATCGACTCATAAAAGCTGATAATTCAACACATTTTTGAGCATTTTTCTTTCACCCAATGGGTGAAAGCTGAATTTTGAAGGAACGTATATTTATCAATGCTTTGAGGGTGGTTTATAAAGTACTGACGTAGAATCTCAGTTTAACATATCTTCCGTTTAGGAAAAAGCTCTGAAAGATGCGGTTGCCCCGTGAAAGTGTTTCCCTGCCGATGAGCCCGCCGACCGTAACGCCGCCGTCCTCACGCATGATCGGGAGCGCAGCCTTGGCATAGTCCCGTCCGTAGACGCTGTAAACGGCGGACAAAAGCTGCCCGTCGCCGCCGAAAAACAGGCGTTCCCTGCCGTCGGCGATGTATTTGACCGAAACATCAGGGTTGCACAGCACAAGCCGCTCCACGATGTTGGTGACATATCCCGTTTCGGTTTTATTCGATTTAAGAAACTTCATTCTGGCGGGGGTGTTGAAGAACAAATCCCGCACGACGACAGTGGTGCCGTCGGGACAGCCCGCCGCCTGCACGTCCTTCACCTCGCCGCCCTCCAATGTGACCGACACACCCTCGCTGTCCGCCGTTTTGGTAAGCAGCGAGATATTCGACACCGCCGCGATGCTTGCCAATGCCTCGCCCCGAAAACCGAGGGTCGAGATGGCTTCAAGGTCGTCCGCCGCATGGATCTTACTGGTGGCATGGCGCAAAAACGCCGTGACCGCATCGCCTGAATCCATGCCGCTGCCGTTGTCGGTGACACGGATATAGGAGACGCCGCCCTGCTTGATCTCGACGGTGATGACGCTCGCCCCTGCGTCAACGGCGTTTTCCATCAGCTCCTTGACGACCGAGGCGGCGTTCTCGACAACCTCTCCCGCCGCAATTTTATTGGAAATATCGGAGGACAGAACATGGATTTTGCTCATAGCTTACCAAACGCCCCTTTCGCTGAGAATTGTCAAAGCATAAACCGAATTTTGTGTGCAAATTGGATTTTAAGCGACCGACGCGTATAGTTGTGTACGCAAGGAAGCGCACAAATCTGATATGCGCCAAAAGTTGCTCACAGCTTATCCGCCTTTGTTTTGAGATTATATAGGATATTCAGCGCCTCTATCGGCGTGATAGTGGTCACGTCAAGCCCCTTGATCTCGTCGACGATCTCGCTGCCGCCGAAGGCAAACAGCCCGAGCTGATCCGCCGCCTCCGTCTTGTGCAAGAGCGGCTTCATCCGGACGTTGTCCGTCCTGTTGATGTCCACATTTTCGAGCGACGTCACGATCTCCTTTGCCCTTTGGATGACGGCGTTTTTCACGCCCGCCAGCTTAGCGACCTCAATGCCGTAGCTGTCGTCCGCACCGCCCCTGACAATCTTACGCAAAAAGGTGATGTCATCGCCGCGTTTTTTAACGGCGATGCAGTAGTTCTTTACGCCGTCCAATTTTTCTTCCAGCTCGGTCAGCTCGTGGTAGTGGGTGGCGAAGAGGGTCTTTGCTCCCAGCTTTTTGGTGTCGGCGATATATTCCACCACCGCCCATGCGATACTCAGCCCGTCATAGGTGCTGGTGCCCCTGCCGATCTCGTCCAGTATGATCAGGCTTTTCGCCGTGGCGTTGTTTAGGATGTTGGCGACCTCGTTCATCTCGACCATAAAGGTGCTCTGTCCCGACGCCAAATCGTCGCTTGCACCCACCCTGGTGAAAATCTTGTCCGAAACGCCGACGGTCGCCGACGACGCCGGCACAAAGCTGCCCGCCTGCGCCATCAGCGCGATCAGCGCCACCTGACGCATATAGGTGGATTTGCCCGCCATGTTCGGTCCTGTGATGACAGCAAGGCGGTCGGCGCCGGAAAGCAGGGTGTCGTTCGGCACGAAGAGCTGGTTTTTCAGCATTCTTTCCACCACGGGGTGACGTCCGTCCCTGATTTCTATCCGGTCGCCCATATTGACCTCGGGCATACAGTAGCCGCCCTTGACTGCGACCTCCGCAAGGCTGCACAGCGTATCGACCGCAGCGAGCGCCTTGGCGGTTTTCTGTATCCGCAAGTTTGCGTCCGCGACCGTGTCGCGCACCTCGCAGAATATCGCATATTCTAATTGGCAGATGCGCTCCTGCGCCCCCAAGATTTTGTCCTCTATGTCTTTAAGCTCGCCCGTTATGTAGCGCTCGCAGCCCGCGAGCGTCTGTTTTCTCGTATAATTATCCGGCACATTCGGGATGTTGGATTTTGACACCTCTATAAAATAGCCGAACACCTTATTAAAACCGACCTTTAAATTCTTGATGCCCGTCTTTTCACGCTCCCGCCGCTCGACCGAGGCGATCCATTGCTTGCCCTCCGTCATCGCTCTGCGCAGCTCGTCGACCTGTTCGCTGTAACCCTCACGGATGATGTCGCCCTCACGCACGGTAAACGGTGGCGTTTCAGTAATCGCACGGCTCAGAAGCCCGCAGATGTCGGTCAAAGGGTCAATTTTTTTCAATGTTTCGCCCAGAAGGTCGGACCTCACACCCTGCATGGCGGCGATGATTTCCGGCACGGGGACAAGCGATTTGCCCAGCGCCAGCAGGTCGCGGCAGTTTGCGCTGCCGGTCACCACCCTACCCAAAAGCCGCTCGATGTCCTGCATACTGCCAAGGGCGCTGCGCAGCTCGCTGCGCAAAAGGGTATTGCCGACAAGCTCGCCGACTGCGCCAAGCCTTTTCTGTATCGGCACGCAGCCCGTTAGCGGGCGTTCCAGCCAGTCTTTGAGCATCCTTGCCCCCATGGAAGTTTTGGTGTCGTCCAAAACCCACAGCAGCGAGCCCTTGCGCTTACCGTCACGCATGGTGGCGGTGATTTCGAGGTTGCGCTTTGAGAAAAAGTCGATCTCCATAAACTGTCCGTCGGTGTAGTAATTGATCTCCGAGATATGCGGCAGACGGCACATCTGGGTCTGTGACAGGTACTCCAAAAGCACCCCCACCGCAATTTCGGCACCGGGGTGTCCCGCCGTCGGCAGCTCCGATGGTTTTTTATCAAACTGCCCTTCGAGCTTGTCCCTGGCAAAGCCTGTTTTAAAATACAAATCGTCCAGTGCGCTCACCGCACAGCCGAACCGCTCTTTAAGCTGAGCGACAAGGCGCGCATCGCCCGTTAAGGCGCTGTTCGCCACGATTTCGGCAGGGTGATAGCGTGAGATTTCGCCGAATATGCCGCCTTCCCCGCCATCCGTTTCGGTGGCGTAGAGGTCGCCCGTCGTCACATCCGCAAACGCAATGCCGATAGGATTTGCATGGTAAATACAGCACAAAAAGTTGTTCGCCTTTTCGTCGAGCATACCCGAATTGGTAACGGTGCCCGCCGTGACCACATGGGTGACCTCCCGGCGGACGATGCCCTTTGCCGCCGACGGGTCCTCCGTCTGTTCACAGACGGCGACTTTGTAACCCTTTTCGATCAGCCTGTCGATGTACTGCTCGGCGGCATGGTACGGTACGCCGCACATCGGCGCACGCTCCTCCTGCCCGCAGTCACGTCCCGTCAGCGTCAATTCCAGCTCCCGTGAAGCGGTGACGGCGTCGTCAAAGAACATCTCATAAAAATCGCCGAGCCGAAAAAACAGTATCGCATCCGCATACTGCGCTTTAATATCGAGATATTGCTGCATCATTGGTGACAGACCCGCCATATTTGCTAACCTCTTTTCGTGCGCTATACTGATTGCAATCCCTTAAAACGTAGGATTTTTTTCGTCAGACAAGGTGGAAGGCCCCGTTAATACTTTGTGTATTAACGGGTTCTTCGGGTGCAGTATCACGAAAAAAAGACAAGTTTTCGGGTTGCATTTTGGGTTGTAATCAGTATTTAATCAATGGCAGCCCGAGCAGCCGCCGCAATCGCCGCCGCAGTCGTCCTGCGGGGAAATGTAGAACGCTATGGCGCTGTTGACGCCCTGCATCAAGCTGTTAAACTCGCCCATTGCCGCAATATATTCGCTGATGCTCGGGCTTTGCATCAGCTTGCCGTGCTCCTGCTCCAGCTCGCCGCGGATCGCCTGCAATTCCTGCGGCGTGATGTCCGGGCTTTGCGCCCGGGACATCAACGACTCACGGGTCTTGTTGTACGCCGCCATCAAAAGCTGTGCGTCGGGGTCGCTGCTTTGCGCCTGCTCCGCCGTCGTCATGCGGATAAATTCCTTGCTCTCTGCGAGCATCAAGCCCAATTCCTTTGCTTTTTCAATAATGTTCATAACTGTCTCCTTAAATGATATTTATACGATTTCCCCCGTCAGCGACCAGGTCGCCGCATGGGTGATCCTGACCTCAGCGAATTCGCCGATGAGGCTTTTATCGCCGATGAAATTTACAATTTTTGCGCCCTCGGTGCGTCCTGTTAAGGCGCTTTCGTTGCTTTTGCTGTACCCCTCGACCAGCACACGCTGTACCGTGCTTTCCAGCGCCTTGTTCTTCTTTAAAGATATGGCGTTTTGCACCGCAACCAGCCTGTCGAAGTTCGCCTTGATCTGCGCCTCCGTCAGTGCGGGGGGCAGCTTTTCGGCGGGGGTGCCTTTGCGTTTGGAGTAGATAAAGGTGAATAGCATATCAAACTCCACCTCCCGCACCAAATCCAGCGTCTGCGCAAAATCTTCCTCCGTTTCGGTGGGGAAGCCGACGATGATGTCGCTGGTGAGGGCAACATCCGGCATTTTTCCCTTGACACGTCCGATGATATCCAAATACTGCTCCCGCGTATAGCGGCGGTTCATATCCGTTAAAACCCTGTTACTGCCCGCCTGAAAGGGCAGGTGCAGCTGGTTGCATATCTTAGGATTGTTCGCCATCGTGCCGATCAGCGCATCGCTGATATCCTTGGGGTGCGACGAGATGAACCGTACACGCCCGATGCCGTCGACCTTGCTGACCCGCTCTAAAAGCTCGGGAAAGCCGATGCCCTGATAGGAATTGACGTTTTGCCCCAAAAGCGTGACCTCACGGCAGCCCTGCGCCGCCAGACCCTCGACCTCACGGAGGATGTCCCCGGGCTCTCGGCTGCGCTCCCGCCCCCGGACATGCGGTACGACGCAGTAGGTGCAGAAGTTGTTGCAGCCGTACATCACCGATACCGTCGCCGTCACGGTGCTTTGCCTGTTGTGAGGCAGGTTTTCGACGATCTCGCCGTCTTTCATCTCCGTATCAAAGACCCGCTGCTTCTCGGCGCTGTATAAAATCTGAGGCAGACGGTGCAGCGCACCCGTGCCGAACACGAAGTCGACAAACGGAAAACGTTTTTTAACGTGCTGCGCCACGTGCTGCTGCTGCGCCATACAGCCGCAGATGCCGATGAGCATACCGGGCTTTTTGTCCTTGAACGCTTTCAGCGCCCCGATGTTGCCGTAGACACGCTTTTCCGCATTGTCACGGACGGCGCAGGTGTTAAAAATCACCACGTCGGCGTCCGCCGAATCCGATAGGATATAACCCATCTCAAGCAGCATCCCTCGTATGCGTTCCGAGTCGTTCTCGTTTTGCTGACACCCGTAGGTCACCACACGGGCTGTTTTATCTGACATGGCGCTTATCTGTCCTTTCGTGATTTCGCACGCAGTTCGCTGTTGAGAATCCTTTTGCGTATCCGGAGGTTCTTGGGCGTGACCTCGACCAGTTCGTCGTCCCCGATGAATTCCAGACAGTTTTCCAGCGACATAATGACGTGCGGCGTGAGCCTCAGCGCTTCGTCGCTGCCGCTGGCACGGATGTTGGTAACGTGCTTTTTCTTGCACACGTTCACGACAACGTCTTCGAGCCTTGCGTTCTCGCCGACCACCATGCCCTCGTAAACCTTTGTTCCCGAGCTGATGAACAGCCTGCCCCGCTCCTGTGCGTTATACAGCCCGTAGGTTACCGCCTCACCCGTTTCAAACGCGATCAGCGACCCGCGCTGGCGTGTGGCGATCTCGCCGCTGTGCGGCTCATAGCCATCCAAATAGTGGTTTAAAATACCCGTGCCCCTGGTGTCGGTCAAAAGCTCGCTCCGATAGCCTATTATGCCCCTTGACGGGATTTTGAATTCAAGACGGGTGTAGCCCTGGTTGATCGGGTGCATGTTCTGCATCTGCGCACGCCGCTGACCCAGCTTTTCCATCACGACGCCGGTGTATTCGTCCGGCACGTCCACCACCAGGCGTTCGACCGGCTCGCACAGCACGCCGTCGATCGTCTTGTTGATGACGACGGGTCGCGATACCATAAACTCATAGCCCTGACGGCGCATCGTTTCGATCAGGATGGACAAGTGCAGCTCGCCCCTGCCCGCCACGTCGAAGGAATCCGGCGAGTCCGTTTCGCTGACACGCAGGCTGACGTTGGTTTCAAGCTCCTTTTCCAGGCGTTCCTTTAAGTGGCGCGAGGTGACATAGTCACCCTCCCTGCCCGCAAACGGACTGTTGTTGACGCACAGCGTCACGCTGAGGGTGGGCTCGTCAATCTCGATGGTTTCAAGCGGCTGAGCGCAGTCGGTCGCGCAGACGGTGTCGCCGATCGCCACGCCGGACAGCCCTGCCACACAGATGATGTCACCGACGGTCGCCTCCGCAAGCTCGACACGCCGCAATCCCTCAAAGCCGAACACCTTCGTCACTTTGGCGTTTTGCGCCTTGCCGCCTAGGTTGCAAACCGTGACAGTCTGCCCCAATTTAATGACGCCGCGCCCGACCCTGCCGATCGCCATCCTGCCGATGTATTCGTCATAGTCGATGTTGGACACGATCATTTGCAGCGGCGCCTCAAAATCGCCCTGCGGCGGCGGCACATGCCGTAAAATCATATCAAAAAGCGGGCGCATATCGCTGCCCTTTGCCTCAAAGTCGTCGGTGGCATAGCCGTCCCTGCCCGACGCGTAGATGACGGGGGAATCGAGCTGCTCATCGGTGGCTTCAAGGTCCATAAAAAGCTCTAACACCTCGTCGACCACCTCGTAGGGACGTGCGTTGGGCCGGTCGATCTTGTTGACCACGATGATCGGCATGAGGTTCCTTGCCAGCGCTTTTTTTAAAACAAAGCGCGTTTGCGGCATACAGCCCTCAAAGGCGTCGACCAGAAGCAGCACGCCGTCCACCATCTCCATCACACGCTCGACCTCGCCGCCGAAGTCGGCATGTCCCGGGGTGTCGACAATATTGATGCGGACGTCGCCAAACATCACCGCCGTGTTCTTCGATAAAATCGTAATGCCCCGCTCACGCTCCAAATCGCCGCTGTCCATGACGCATTCGGCGACCTGCTCATTTTCCCTGAAAACGCCACTCTGGCGCAAAAGTGCGTCAACCAGCGTAGTCTTGCCGTGGTCAACGTGTGCGATGATCGCAATATTTCTAAGGTTTTCTCTTTGCATCGGTGTACCTGCCTCGAATAAAAATATGTAAGTAAATTAAATGATATTATATCATATCAGTATGATTTCTACAATACTTGACAGCAAAATAAATCTGCTGTATAATATATATTATAAATTTTGCGGGAGTGGCTCAGTGGTAGAGCGTCACCTTGCCAAGGTGAACGTCGCGAGTTCGAATCTCGTCTTCCGCTCCAAAAACAATAATCCATAGGTTTAATAGAAGGAGGCTTTCCCATGCCGGACTACAAAGCGATGTACTACCATTTAGCGGGGCAAATGTCAATTGCCATCGAAGCGTTAGAGGGGCTCGTTGCCATTACGGAAAGGCTCAAAAAGTCACAGCAGACCACAGAGGAGATGTTTATCAGCAGCGAAGATGATGACTTGGACGATTATTCCGAGGAGACGGTATAACGCTTTGCACTAACCGCATCTTTTTTGTATGACAAGCGGGATTACTTGAAAATTCTGTTTGGTGAGCCGCCGGAAGAAAATTAAATTGAAAAGCAAAAAAGCGTTCGGGTACATATGCACTCGAACGCTTTTTATATGATTCCTTGGCAAAGACTTGCGGCTTTGCACCTAAAACGCCGCAGGCGTTTTTGCGTGTTCAGACCGTTTGTCTGTTCCTGCCAAGGCGATAGGCAATGGCTGATACGGCGATGATCGCCGTCACCGCCGCGACAAGCTGGGATACCCTCAGCCCGCCGAGGTACAGCGAGTCCGTTCGCAGCCCTTCTATCCACGCCCTGCCGATGCCGTACCATGCGACATAGAGCAAAAACAGCATGCCGTCGAACTTCTTCTTTTTTCTATACAGGTAAAGCCCGATAAAGCCGGCGGCGTTCCACAGGCTCTCGTACAAAAAGGTCGGGTGGACGCCGACGGTTTTGCCAAGCTCGGCAACGTAAAGCTGCATGCGCCACGGCAGGGAGGTCACCGCGCCATAGGCTTCGGCGTTGATGAAGTTGCCCCACCTGCCGATGGTCTGACCGATGAGCAGTCCGAAAATGCCGATGTCAAAAATCTTCGGGGTGTCGAGCCTTTTGACCTTGCAGTAAACAAACGCCGCAAGCACGCCGCCGATGATGGCGCCGTATATCGCAAGCCCTCCCTCCCAAATCTTAAAGACGCCCATCAGGTTGCCTGCATACTGCCGGGCGTTGAACACCACGTAATAGAGCCTTGCGCAGACGACCGCAACGGGTGCGGCGACGATGATAAGGTCGGAAAAGGTGTCGGACGCAAGCCCCTGACGCTTCCCCTCCCGGCTGCAAAAAAGTATGGCGAGCAAAAGCCCTGCCGCAATCAGGATGCCATACCAAAAGATGTCCCTGCCGAACGCCGAGAACGCCACGCGGTTGATTGTCAGCGTGATGCCCAGCCCCGGAAAGCCGATGATGTGTGTCATATGTATTCACTCCCTCGAATTGAAACTTCGCCCGAATTGACCACGATCAGGCAGTCACCCTTCATCACGGCAAGCTCGCCGTTTTTCGTCACGTCGACGGCTACAGCGTCATATGCTCCGCCCGGCGAGAGCACCGTGATGTCCTTGCCGAGGGTGACGCAGTTTTTGCGGTAAATCTCTATGGTGTCGGGCTTTGCCGTTTTTAGCTCCGACAGTATATCCTGCATGATTTCCTCCGCGTCCTGCCTTTTGCCGGTCAGCGACATCAGCGAGGCGGCATGCGGCAGGTCGTGCGTTGCAAAGTATTCAGCGGGAGTATTGACGTTGACGCCAACGCCCAAAATCACCCGGTCTTCCGCGCCCTCCGCCAAAATGCCGCACAGCTTTTTGCCCTGCGCGACGATGTCGTTTGGCCATTTGATGCCGCAGGCGATGCGCTTTGACAATGCGGCATGGACCGATACGGCGGCGTGAATGGGGACGAACAGCTTGTCCGGTATTTCCCGCGCCGCAACCGCCACGCTGAAATACAGCCCGTCCTCAGGTGAGGAGAACTGCCGCCCGCTGCGCCCATAGCCGCCAGTCTGCCTTTTGGCGACCGCAACCGTGCCCGCAGGGGCTTTTATTTTTTTCAGCTCGGCGCTGGTGGAGGCGACCTCGTCAAACCGCAGGATATGATAGTCCATCAATACGCCTTACCCCAAAGTACCAGATGCTGCGCAGGCTTTCCGCAGCAGACGCACACGTCCGAGATGCCCTCCTGCTCAAACGGCATACAGCGTGACGACAGCCCCGCCTTTTCCTTGATCTGCTCCTCACACGCCAGCTCGCCGCACCACATCGCCCGGAAAAAGCCGGTCTTTTCGTCGGCAAGGCGGCGGAGCGTGTCAAAGTCCTCGGCATCGGTGACGCTGGAATCCAAATGCGCCCTGGCACGTTCGAGCATATCCCTTTGGATGCCGCCCAAAAGCGTCTCAACGGATGCTTCTATGTTATCCAGCGATACAAACGTCTTTTCGCCCGTGTCACGTCTGACCAGCACCGCCTGATTGTTTTCGATGTCTTTCGGCCCGATTTCAAGGCGCAGCGGCACGCCCATCATCTCATGCTCCGCAAACTTCCAGCCGGGCGATTTGTCGCTGGCGTCCAGCTTGACCCTGAATCCGCAAAGCGTGTTTTTTAGTTCCTCCGCCTTGTCGAGCACGCCCGCCTTGTGCATGGCGACCGGCACGATGACCAGCTGGGTCGGCGCAATCACCGGAGGCAGCACCAGCCCGTTGTCGTCGCCGTGCACCATGATGATGGCGCCGATGAGCCGTGTCGACACGCCCCACGACGTCTGGTGGGCATATTGGAGCTGGTTGTTTCTGTCGGCATACTGGATGCCGAACGCCCGGGCAAAGCCGTCGCCGAAATAGTGCGACGTGCCCGACTGCAACGCCTTGCCGTCGTGCATCAGGCTTTCTATCGTATAGGTGTCTACCGCACCCGCAAACTTTTCCTTTTCGGTCTTCTTGCCCTTGACTACAGGGATGGCGAGCGCCTCCTCGCAAAACGCCGCATAGACATTCAGCATCCTGATGGTTTCCTCACGGGCGTCCTGCTCATTCTCGTGAACGGTGTGCCCCTCCTGCCACAAAAATTCCAGCGAACGCAGGAAAGGTCTGGTGGTCTTTTCCCACCTGACCACGCTGCACCACTGATTATACAACTTGGGCAAGTCCCTGTATGACTGGACAATGTTCGCATAGTGCTCACAAAACAGCGTTTCGGAGGTCGGGCGCACGCAAAGCCGCTCCGCCAGCTGCTCCGAGCCGCCGTGGGTCACCCACGCCACCTCGGGCGCAAAGCCCTCGACATGGTCCTTTTCCTTTTGCAGCAGGCTCTCGGGGATAAACATCGGCATATAGACATTCTCATGTCCCGTCGCCTTAAAGCGCGCGTCCAGATTCTTTTGTATATTCTCCCAAATGGCGTAGCCGTTCGGGCGGATCACCATGCACCCTCGAACGCTGGAATACTCCACAAGCTCCGCCTTTTTCACAATGTCGGTGTACCATTTCGCAAAGTCCACGTCACGCGGGGTAATTTCCTCAACCAGTTTTTTCTGCTCCGCCACCAAGGTCATTCCCTTCATCTAAAATCATACGGTTTATTGTATATCATTTGCCTGTAATTGTCAAGACGCGCAGGCAACACAAGATACATTTTAAGGGCGGCGGACATATGTCCGCCGCCCTTTGCTTTTCAAATCACGACAGGCGTGTCAGGTTCAACGGTCAAGCCTTTCAAAGCACCTTTTATATTCGCCGTAGCCCTGCTTTTCCAACTCGTCAAAAGGTACAAACCTCAGCGCCGCCGAATTGATGCAATAGCGCAAGCCGCCCGCTGCCTTAGGTCCGTCAGGGAACACATGCCCCAAATGAGAATCCGCTTCGCGGCTTCGCACCTCCGTTCGCACCATGCTGTGGGAGGTATCGTGCCTTTCGCAGAGCGCACCGCCGTCCACGGGCTTGGTAAACGACGGCCAGCCGCAGCCCGAATCAAACTTGTCAAGCGATGTAAAAAGCGGCTCGCCGCTCACAATGTCGACATACAGCCCCACCTCATGGTGATTATAATATTCGCCTGTGAACGGACGCTCGGTCGCGCTGTTTTGCGTCACCTCAAATTGAACCGGCGTCAGTTCCTTTAAACGCTCTTCCTTAGGCTTCATTTTTTGTCCTCCTCAGCAATCCTGCGCAAATCAACATGGCAATACCCTCCCGGATGCTTGTCCAGATAGCGCTGATGATATTCCTCGGCGGGATAATAACAGGACAGGGGCAATACCTCGGCCACGATCGGGCCGGCATATTCCTGCGCTTTTTTTGCGACAAAGCTTTCAATCACAGGGCGGTCAGCTTCATCCGCAAAGTAAATGCCGCTCCGGTACTGGCTGCCAATATCGTTGCCCTGACGGTTGAGGGTCGTAGGGTCGATGGTCTTAAAAAACTCGGTCAGCAATTTATCGAGCGGGATAACAGAATCGTCATATTCCACCAAAACCGTTTCGGCGTGCCCGGTATCCCGGCGGCAAACATCCTCGTAAACCGGATTTTCCGTATGACCATTCGCATAGCCGCATTGGGTGGCGGCAACGCCTCTTAGCATTGCAAAATAAGCTTCCGTACCCCAGAAGCAGCCGCCCGCAAAATAGATTTGTTTGTTCACTGCATCATCACCGCCTTTACATATAGTATGCCATATTTCGCAAAAAATATGGCATACTATATGTTTTAAAATGTAAAGCGCCCCACCGCGCGCTGCAAAAAGCGGGCGATGAGGCGAATCGTATGCGTTGCTTGATGCGCGCAGGCGCTTATTTCCTCGCCACATAGTTCCACGCCCTGCCGCCGCCTATGACGGGGCTGATGCTGCGGATATGGAGGTCGGACGCAGCCCTGCCCGTCACCGCGGCGACAGCGGCGGCGATTACCGCAACCGTTTCATCGTCGATATCCGACCAGGCAGCGCTGACCGCCGTCGGCGCTCTTTGTGCGGAAGGCGCCTCATTGCGCACCTGCCTGACGATGCGCCCGAACACAAGCATCTCCCAAATCAACACCAGCATCGTGAGCACTGCGCACAAGACCTGCGCGATGATGATCAGTGTGTATATCTGCGGATTCACAGCAGTCGCCCCCCTTGATTTTTTATAGATACAGCCTTTTTGTTTAATTACAGCGGAATGTTGCCGTGCTTTTTGCTTGGGCGGGTTTCCTGCTTGGAGGCAAACGCTTCCAATGCGCCGATCACCCGCTGACGGGTTTGGGCAGGCTCGATGATGTCGTCGACATAGCCCCTTTCCGCCGCACGCAGCGGACTGGCAAACTTGTCACGGTATTCGCCGATTTTTTCTTCCCTCGCAGCAACAGGGTCGTCCGCAGCGGCAATTTCCTTCCGGAAGATGATGTTTGCCGCACCGTCCGGTCCCATCACCGCAATCTCAGCGGTCGGCCATGCGAACACCGCATCGGCGCCAAGGTGCTTGGAGCTCATGGCGATGTATGCGCCGCCGTATGCCTTGCGGATAATCACGTTAATCTTCGGCACCGTGGCTTCGGAATAAGCATACAGCAGCTTTGCGCCGTGGCGTATGATGCCCGCATATTCCTGGCTGACGCCGGGCAGGTAGCCGGGAACGTCGGTCAGTGTGACCAGCGGGATATTGAATGCGTCGCAAAAACGGATAAAGCGTGCCGCCTTGTTGGTGGTATCCACATCGAGCGCCGCCGCCATTACCTTGGGCTGGTTGGCGACGATGCCCACCGAGCGTCCGCCCATGCGGACAAAACCGACAATGATATTCGGCGCAAACGTCTCATGCAGCTCAAAAAACTCCCCGAAGTCAGCAATTTCCCGGATGACGTCCTTCATATCGTACGCTGCCGAAGGTTTTTCAGGAATCAGCGTTTCGAGCGCCGGGCAAATACGGTTCAAATCGTCGGTACCGCCTGCCGGCGGCGAGTCTGCTAAATTGTTCGACGGAACAAAGGACAAAAGCCTGCGGGTTTTGGCAATGGCGTCCATGTCGTCGCTGCCGACCAGATGGGCGACGCCGCTCCTGCCTGCATGAACCGCGGCGCCGCCCAACGTTTCGGCGGTCACGTCCTCGCCCGTCACCGCCTTGATGACGCTCGGTCCCGTGATGAACATCTTAGACGTTTTATCGGTCATTACCACAAAGTCGGTGAGTGCAGGAGAATACACCGAGCCGCCTGCGCACGGTCCCATGATCACACTGATCTGCGGCACAAGCCCCGATGCCAGTGTGTTGCGGTAAAAAATCTCACCAAAGCCCGCCAGCGCATCCACACCCTCCTGGATCCTTGCGCCGCCCGAATCCAAAAGACCGACTACCGGGGCGCCGAGCTTTATCGCCGTGTCGAGCACCTTGCAGATCTTTTTGGCGTGCATCTCGCCGAGAGACCCGCCGATCACGGTGAAGTCCTGCGCATACGCACACACCAAACGCCCGTCCACCGTGCCGTACCCGGTCACCACGCCCTCCGCCGGTGCGTCTGTGCCCGGCATATCAAAGTCAGAGCAGCGGTGGGTGACAAAGGCGTCGGTTTCAATAAAGCTGCCCTGGTCAAAAAAGGCGCTGAGCCGCTCACGTGCGGTCGCCTTGCCTTGTGCCCTTTGCTTCGCCTGTTTTTCCGCACCGCCGCCCATGGCGATTTCGGCACGTTTTTTGCGAATCAAACGGATTTTATCGTCAGTACCCATGCGAACCACTCCTTTTTTTAATCATCTTCAATCAGCACTTGCATCACCCCGCCGCAGACCATGCCGTCGTTTTCGGCGACGTCGCCTGTCATATCCAGCGTGCGCAGGCAGTACCTGCCGGTGCCGATGATTTGTCTTGCCTGTGTGAGAACGTCCGCCTCGCTGCACCCGCCGCCGATGCTGCCTGCGGTACGTCCGTCCGCATAGATCAGCATCTTCGCACCTGCTCCCCTAGGCACAGAGCCCTTGGCGCCGATAACGGTGACCACTGCCTTTTCAATCCCCATTTCCGCCGCCAGACGGCGGATGATGTCCATTTCCACATCAGATTGATTGACCCCGCTGCGCTTGCAGGCGATCAGCTCCGCAACAATGGAGATCGCAATCTCCTCGGGTGTGACCGCCCCGATGGCAAGGCCGATAGGGGAATATAAGCGTTCAAGTCTTTTTGCGCCGGCGCCCCGTGCGATGAAGTCTTCCTTCATTGCACGCACTCTGCGCTTTGATCCGATCATGCCGGTATAGTAAGGCTCGGCGCCGGACAGCAGCGCTTCAAGACAGTCGCCGTCGTGTCTGTGTCCACGTGTGATGATCACAACATAGTCCCTGCCGGTGACGCCAAGCTGTTTGATGGCGCCCGCAAAGTCCTGACAAATCACCGTTTTTGCGGCGGGGAACCGCTGCTTATTAGCAAACGACGGGCGGTCGTCCACCACGGTCGCCGAAAAGCCCACCGCCGACGCAAAGCCGACCAGCGGCACGGCAATATGTCCGCCGCCCAAGATGATCAACCGCTCCTCGGGGTAAAATGGCTCAACAATCACGTGCGTTCCATCCCGCACAGCGATGACGGGCGCACCCTGCGAGAGCGCTTGCGCCGCATCACCGGGTTCGGTGCCGCTTTCCAGCCGCCGCTCAATGTTCGCCGCATTTCCGCTCTCTGCCGGCAGTACGGTGACAATCGCCGCTTTGCGCCCCTTTTCCAAGACCTTTTGCAAATCCGAATAAATCGCCATGTATCTTCCCCTAACGGGCGCACTCGCCTGCGTCGCCTCTTAATATTGCAAGACCGTGTCCGATTTCATCTATGACAGCGCCGAAGCTTTCCCCCACCGCCTTTGGGCTGCCGGGCAGGTTGACGATCAGGGTTTTACCCCGGATGACCGATACGCCGCGCCCGAGCATCGCCCGTTTAGTGACGCCAAGACTATAATACCGTATTGCCTCGGAAATACCCGGCGCAAGGCGGTGCGACACCGCCAGCGTCGCCTCGGGGGTGACGTCTCTCGGTGAAAAGCCCGTGCCACCCGTGGTGAATACCACGTCGCACAGCTCATGATCGGCAAGCCTTTTCATCTCAGCGCACAGGGCGTCAAAATCGTCCGGCAGGATACAATAATGCGCAAGGCGGTAGCCCTTTTGGGTCAGCAGCGTTTTTAACAGTGCGCCGCTCTCGTCCTCACGCAGTCCCGCAGCGCCCTTGTCGCTTGCCGTGATGACTGCCGCGCGGTATGTTTTAGCTATGTTGTTCAATGGTCAAATCATCTCCCGCCGAAATGACGCCGCCTTGCAGCACCCTGGCAAACACGCCCTCACGGGGCATAATGCAGTCGCCCATACGGTCATGGATTTCGCAATGGCTGTGGCATTCCTTGCCGACCTGTGTCAGCTGCATCGCCACGCCGTTGCACCGTAAAATCGTACCGACCGGCAGCGTTTTGAAGTCGATGCCCTCGACCAGCAGGTTTTCACCGAAGTCGCCGTTTGAAACCTCGGCGCCTCTTTCCTTAAAAGCCAGCACTTTATCGTAGCTGAGCAAGCTGACCTGCCTGTGCCAGTCGCCGGCATGTCCGTCATTTTTGATGCCGAAATTGCCGATAAATTCGGCGCGCCCGACATTGTCCTTTTTGGTGCCGCGCTTGGGGCTTGTGCAAACCGCCACCACCCTGCCCATATGCATCAACCCCCGATCTGCGCCATGCTGCGTGTTTCACAGGACGAACACGCCGGCATGTTGAAACGGTGGCGGGAGGGCTTGCCAAAGATTGCCGCCTGCATGGTTTCTTTTAGCTGTCCGTCCGGAATACCGTTTTTCAAAAGACTTCCAAGCTCCAGCCCCTCGTTATAACACAGGCACGGCTTTAAAAGCCCCGACGCCGTCAGGCGCACGCGGTTGCAGGACGCACAAAACTGCTGCGTCATAGCACTGATAAAACCGACACTGCTCTTAAAGCCGGGGAAGTCATAGTACACGGCAGGTCCGTTACCGCAAACCTTGTCCGACGGGGTCGGCTGACCATAGACCTTGGTCAGGTGGCGCAGGATGTCGGAGGTTTTCACCGCCGAATATTTCAGCCCCGTACCGATCGGCATCAGCTCGATAAACCGTACGCTGACAGGGTATTGCATCGAAAACTCCGCCAGCGCCGTGATGTCCCCGGGGTTACAGGGATGAAGGGGCACGCAGTTGATTTTGGTCGGCAGACCTGCTCGGGCCGCATACAGCACCGCCTCTTGCACCTTTTCACAGGCGTCGACGCGGGTGATACTTTTAAATGCCGAGCCGCTGCGGCTGTCCAAACTGAAATTGACCCCGTCCAGCCCTGCGGACAGCAGCCGCTCCCCCATCTGCCTAAACAGCAGCCCGTTGGTGGTGAGGGTAACGCTTTTGATGCCTTCCGTCATTTTGATCCGGTAAATCAGCCCGTCAATATCCTTGCGCAGCAACGGCTCGCCGCCGGTGATCCTGATGTTTTCGATGCCCAGCTCTGCGCCGACCCTGACCACCTGCATGATCTCGTCAAAGGTGAGGATCTTGCTTTTGGAAAGGCAGCGCGCCTTTTCCTCGGGCATGCAATATATACAGTGCATATTGCACCTGTCCGTGACCGATATGCGAAGATAATCAATGTTCCTGCCGTATCTGTCCGTCATTTTATCACCAAGCCATTGTCAGATTGATAGTCGCCGCTTTTGCCGCCGCTTTTTTCGGCAAGGTAGATACGTTGTATCGTCATACCCTTGTCGATCGCCTTGCACATGTCATAGACGGTGAGCAACGCCATGCTGACGCCTGTCAGCGCCTCCATTTCGGCGCCTGTCCTGCCGGTCACGCCGACCGTGCAGGTCGCCTCCACCGTGCAGGGATCGTCACTCAGCGCAAAGTCCACCGCAATCCTTGACGGTATAAGCGGATGGCACAGCGGAATCAGCTCCGCCGTCCGCTTGACCGCCATAATGCCCGCTATGCGTGCGACGCCCAAAACATCGCCCTTTTGGACCTTTGCGCCCGAGATGGCGTCAAAGACCGCTCGGCTCACGGCGATAATGCCCTTTGCCACGGCAACCCTTTGGGTATTTTCCTTGCCCGAAATGTCCACCATCACGGCGTTTCCCGCCTCGTCAAAATGCGTCAGCCTGTCCGGCATCACGTCACCTGCTTTCCAAAACCACAGTTAGGATATGTGCAGCTTTCACATTCCAAGCACAGTCCGCCCTGCCCTAAAACGCTGATGTCCTCTTGCGTTATCGGTACGTCCGCCAAAATGCGGGGCAGCACCAGGTCAAAAACCGTTCGCTTAGCATACATCACGCACCCCGGCAGTCCGAGTATGGGGATGCGCTGACCCCCATTATCATAATAAGCCAGCAAAAACATCGCCCCGGGCAGCACGGGTGCGCCGTAGGTCACCAGCTGAGCGCCGGTTTTGCGAATGGCGGCGGGGGTGGTGTCGTCAGGGTCGACGCTCATGCCGCCTGTGCAGATAATGAGGTCTGCGCCGCCTGCTATATGCGCCAAAATTGTTTGGGCAATCCTGTCAGGATCGTCGCTCAGAATGGTCTTTGCCGGTGCCGGCAAGCCGTATTCGGCGAGCTTATCGGCAATGACAGGTCCGAATGCATCCTGTATGCGCCCATGGTACACCTCGTTGCCGGTGACGACCAGCGCCGCCTTTTTCGGTCTGAACGGGTGCAACCGCAGCAGCGGCACATTGCCCGCCAACGCTTTGGCGCGATCCATCTTTTCTTGTTCAATCACCAGCGGAATGACGCGCATTCCGGCGAGCTTGTCTCCCTCCTTGACGGGAAAGTTGCCGTGGCGTGTGGCGATCATCATCTCACCCAGGGCGTTGATGCGGCAAAGCCGCTCGCCATCCACCGTCAGCAGTCCGTCAATTTCGGCAAACAAATCAATCTTGCCCTCCTTGGGCGGTGCGGCGGACATAAAGTCGTTCTTACAGATGTCACGCAGCACCTCTGCGGCGGCGTTTTCGTGCAGCATCCCCGCTTTTTGCTCCCAAATATACAGGTTGTCCTTGCCAAGCGACAGCAGGACAGGAATATCCTCTTCCTTTACAACGTGACCTTTTCTGAATACGGCGTCCTTTACCTCGTCCCGGATGATCCGGGTGATGTCGTGGCAAAGGATGTGTCCCACCGCTTCAGTCGTTTTGATTTTTTGCATAACATTCACCTTTTATCCTGTGCGGCTTCATAGTCTGCCAGTGTGTCAATGTCATAGAGTATGCCCTCGTCGTCGACTTTTAATAAGTTGACGCTGTGCCTGCCGACGAAGTCCCGCAGGCTTGCATTGCGCTTGTCGTGTAATATCTCATCCGCAAGCCGTCCGTCGATCAGGATAGGGTGACCTTTGCGGCTTTGATAGGCCGGGATGATGATATCGCCCTCGGCAGCAAGCATTTTTTCGTAAGTCTGCCTGCCAATGAGCGGATGATCCCCCGGCAGGATGAAAAACCTTTCCGCCGTGATGTGACTGACGCCCTCCCGAACCGAACTGAACATGCCTTCCGTGTAACGGCTGTTATACACCACCGTGATCTTCGGGTCATTTTGAAAGATGCCGCGGATGACTTCGGCGTTATGACCGCTCACCACGAAGATGCGGGAGCAAACGCCGTACATCCCCTCGACCGCCCTTTCTATCAGTTTTTTGCCGCCGAGATCCAGCGTCATCTTATAGACGCCCGCACGCTGCGACAGCCCCGCCGCAAGGATGATGCCTTCTGCCGACATAACACCGCCCCTTTTATGAAACCGACTTGTTCTTGTCCCTGTCTTTGAGCGCAAAGAATAGCTTTTCAGAGGTGATGGGCAGCTCACGCAGCATGACGCCCGTGGCGTCAAAGACCGCCCCGCCCACAGCTGGTCCGACCGGTATCGCAGGTCCTTCGCCCATACCCTTGCTGCCGAACGGTCCGGGACCGTCAGCGTTTTCAATCAGTACGCCCGCCACTTCGTCCGATATATCCATGGCGGTCGGTACGCAATAGTCCAGCGGGTTGCCGTTCAGCAGCCTGCCTGTCGCCGGATCATAGCGCATACACTCCATCATTGCCTGTCCCAGACCCATGATCATGCCGCCCTCTTCCTGACCCTTGGCTTGCAGGTGGTTCATCACCTTGCCGATGTCGCTTGCGCTGACGAGCTTATCCACGTCAATTTTCCCGGTTTTTTCGTCAACCGTCACCGCCGCGCCCACAATGATGAATTCGTAAAAATCCGCCATGCCGCCCAACAGGTGTCCTTTGGTGTTGTCGCCCCTGAACTGCCCTCTGCCGACAATATCACCCTGATTAGGACCGTATGTACCCTGTACCAGCTGGGAATATGTCATTTCCCGCTCCCCTGCACGGATGACGCCTTCATTGACTTCAATGCTTTCTATGTCCATACCGGCAAGATCCGCCGCCAGCTCTTTTACCTGCAACAGCACATCCTCGCACGCCTTTTCTACGGCAGTGCCCATGCTGACCGTGGATCGGCTGCCCGCCGTTGAAGTGTCATACGGCGCGGCGCCTGTGTCGCTCAGGATGACTGACACCAATTGATACGGCACACACAGCTTTTCTGCCGCGATCTGCGCGAAAACCGTCCTTGCGCCCTGACCCATCTCGGCGGTCGCAGCATTGACAGTAACGCTGCCGTCCGAGTGCAGCTTGACGATCGCATTCGAGGTGGAATTCGGAATACCCGTCTTGATGCCGACGGCAAGGCTTTTTCCCTGCCCCGGTTTTTGCTTCTTGCCCCAATCCAACAGCTTTGCCGCCTTATCGAGCACCTCGTGCCAATCGCCGTCTACCGGGATGTCGCCGGGAACGAGGGTTTCACCCTTATACGGCAGGTTGCGCCTTCGGATTTCCAGCGTGTCCATTCCGAAATGCAGCGCCGCCTGGTTCATCTGCTGTTCAAACGCCCACACCAGCTGGGGCATACCAAAGCCCCGAAACGCCGTGGAGGACACGGTGTTGGAGTGGATCGCCCGGGCAATCATTTTGGCATGCGGGGTCCTGTACGGTCCGCCGCTGAGATACCCCGCCTTTTGTACGACCCTCGGCGCGGCGTCCGCATAGGCGCCGATGAGGTAATCCGCAATGATATTCTGAAACGTGATATGGGCGTTTTCGTCAAAGCCTGTGGTAATATCCACCCTGGCCGCCAAACGCCGAGCCATGAAAAAGCCCTCGTCCATGTCCATCGCAATCTTGACGGGTGTGCGCAGCTTCAACGCCAAATAAGCCGCCAAAGGCTCAGCCTTTGCATAGCCCTTGCCGCCGAATGCGCCGCCGATCTCCTCGCCGATGACCCGCACCTTGCTAAACGGCAGCTTCAGGCAGTCCGCCACCACCCTGCGCAGCAGGTGGGGATGCTGAATGGGCGAATAGAGGACAACACCGCCGTCCTCGGGAGCGGCAAGGCAGGAATAGTTCTCGATCGGGAAGTGAAAAATCATGGGGTAGCAGTAGGTGTCACGCAAAACATAATGGCTTTGCTTTTCCGCCTCCTCCACATCGCCCCAGCCGAAGTCAAACTGCCGAAACACATTCGATTCGCCGCCGTTGACCGGCGGGATATCCTGATTGAGGGCTTCCTCAACCGTGCACACGGAGGGCTGCGGCGCATATTCGACCTTGATGGTTTTGAGCGCCGCCTCAGCGATTTCATACGTCTGTGCGACGACTGCCGCCACAGGCTCGCCGTGATATTTCACCTCGCCGTCCGCCAAAAGCGGCTGGTCCTGCGCCACCGAGCCAAAGCGCGGCATCGGCTTTTCAATGTCCTCGCCCCGCACCACCGCAACCACGCCGTAGAGCTTTAAGGTCTCAGAAACGTCGATGCTGAGGATTTTTGCCCTGGCATGCTCCGAACGCAGCAGCTTGGCATACAGCATACCGTGTATTTTCCTGTCATGCGCATATTTCTGGACGCCGGTCACCTTGTCAATAACCCTTGCCCGAAGCTCTGATTTGCCGATCACCTTGTGTGACATACACTCACCTAATTTGTTGTTTGGTTTATTTTGCTTCCGACGCTTGCTCCCTAATGGTCTTGGCTGCCGACCTGACCGCCCTGACGATGCTGTAATAGCCCGTGCAGCGGCAGAGGTTGCCTTCGAGGGCTTTTTTGATCTGCCCCTCGCTCGGATCGGGGTTTTCCAGCAGCAGACCCTTTGCTGACATGATCATGCCGGGGGTGCAAAAACCGCACTGTACGGCGCCTTCCTCGATGAACGCCTCTTGCAGCGCATCAAGCCCCTTGTCGTCGGCAAGCCCCTCGATGGTGAGCACCTCGCAGCCGTCAATGTCAGGTGCAAGCACTAAACATGAATCCACCGCCCTGCCGTCCAGCAGCACGGTGCACGCACCGCACTCACCCTTTTCGCAGGTGATTTTGGTGCCGGTCAGACCAAGCTTCTCCCGCAGCACAAATGCTAAGGATTCGTCCGCACTCACCGCCACGGCATATTCACGGTTATTCACTTTGAACCGGATATTTTTTTCATATTCAAGCATCACTTTTTCACTTCCGTCATTTTTTGAGTCAGTTCAATAAACGCACCGCCGACCGCACGGCGGACATTCTCCCGCATCATCGCCAGACGGTATTCCCTTGTGGCACGCAGGTCGGAAATGGGTGAGGCTTCGGTTTCCAAAAGGTCGAGCACCGCGTCCGTGACCTGTCCGCCGGTGCTGCCCAAAAGCGCCGCCTCAGTTTTTTGCGGCCTGAACGGCTTTGGGCCCAGCGCACCGAGCGCAACACGCACCTCGCCCGTGTCGGTCACAAGCCCCCCTACGCTGAGCATCGAGAGGTCTACACCCTTTCGCCTCGACATGCGGGCGTAGCTTGAGCCGTAACGCTGCTTTGGCACAGGCAGCGCAATACATTCGACAAGCTCACCCTTTTGCAAGGCAGTCCGCCTCGGACCGAGGAAAAATTCGCCGATAGAGATGCGCCTCTTGCCCTCCCTGCCGACTGCACCGACCCAGCCTTCGTACAGCAATAAGGCGGTTGCGGCATCGGCGGCTGGCGAGGCGTTGCAGATGTTACCCGCCATAGTGGCACGGTTTCGGATCTGCAAAGAGCCTACGCTGTCCGCAGCCTGCACGAGCGCAGAATAATATTTTCGGATGTTTTCATCGGCGGCGATGTCTGTCAGCGTGGCAAGCGCACCCACGATGACCTCGTCGCCGGTCAGCATGATGCTTGCGCTCAGCTCCGCCACATTTTTCAACTGGACAACGACATCCCGCTTGTTCCTGCCGGATCTGAGGTCGACCGCCACGTCCGTGCCGCCCGCCGTCAGGACGACCCTGTCACCGTACTCGTCCATGATATCAAAGACTTCTTTTAAATCAGCGGGCGCGCTGTATAATAATCTTGGCACGTCAAGTCCACCTGTCTTTCGGTTGTGTTGGGGCGTCCTGACACAAAATGCGCTCGGAAATCCGCACATTCCCTTAGTGTCAGCACACCCTATTTCGTATATTTGCCTACCAGCGCGGCAAACTCCGCATCCGTCAGCAGGCGTTTCTTCTCAATACCCATCGCCTTAACGTCCTGCAACAGCGCCGCCTTGACCTCGTCGTCCACGCTTACGCCCAGCTCTTTGAGCTTCATTTCGATTGAGGTCGCACCGCTCTTTTTGCCAAGCACCAGCTTGGGCGCCCTGCCGAGGTAGAACGGATTGGTCGCAAACATCGCCAGCGGAGCGGTCAGCAGCGCGTCCGCGCCGATGCCCGATTCACGGGTGAAGTTGCCCCTGCCGACGACCGGCTTGTTCTCGGGCATGACGACGCCCGTCATTTTCTCTAAGGTTTCCGAAAGCGCGACCAGCTTTTTGATATCGACGCCTGTGTCGACACCCATCAGAAGCTCCAGCGCCATCACGAGCTCTTCGAGGGCGCAGTTGCCGGTTCTCTCTCCCATGCCGTTTAGACAGCAGTGCGCAACCTCCGCACCCGCCGCAACGGCTTCTAAGGTCACCGCCAGCGCAAGACCAAAGTCATTGTGAGTGTGGATTTCCACGGGCAGACCGGTTTTGTCCTTGATCAGCCGGGTCATAAACGCCGCGGTACCGGGCAGCGCACAGCCCATCGTATCCACCAAACCGATGGAGTCGGGCTTGACGCTTGCTTTGTTGATGGCGTCCAGCAGCTTTTCCATATCCTCCTCGTCAGCACGGGTGGT
Organism: Bacillota bacterium; assembly: GCA_022706765.1. Taxonomy (GTDB): domain Bacteria; phylum Bacillota; class Clostridia; order Monoglobales; family Firm-18; genus JAKJBX01. The sequence continues at coordinate 37,778 of JAKJBX010000012.1, read as the reverse complement.
GTCATAAGGGAACAGCACCGTATAAAGCCCGACTTCCTTGGACTTTTCAATGGCGCCCAGCGACATGTCAATCACACGCTGAATGTCCCATTTAAATTGCAGTTCCAGCTTGGGTTTGCCCAGCGGAAGCTCAATGATCGCACCGTCCACGCCGCACTCTTTGCACAGCACAAGATCTTTTTCCATGGCTCTTGCGAAGGCGAAGATTTCGGACGGAAGCCCTTTTTTCTTGATCGCCTCGATCGCCTGACGGTCATCCTCCGAAACGGCGGGCATACCTGCCTCTATCCTGTGCACGCCTGCCTCAGCAAGCTTGGTCGCAACCTCGATTTTTTCTTCCTTCCTCAGCACCACGCCGGGAGTCTGCTCGCCGTCACGCAGCGTTGCGTCGTGCAGCTTGAGGCTGTGGTTTAAATCCATCTTATCGGTCACCGCTTTGTGATAGTTAAAGGGGCTGACCCACCAATCGTCGTTTTTCCAAGTACCCATATCAAAATTCTCCTTTCAGTTCTCAATTATATCGACAGCAGTCTTGCGGGATTTTCCTTTGTCATCAGGTTGATTTCGTCACGGCTGACACCGAGGCTGCTCATAAGCTGACAGAACACCCTGAACCCTTCGACGGGCGACGGGCTGGTGACCTGACCATAGTCGGTAATCAGCGCACAGTGCCTTGCGCCGACCTCCTTGATGACCTGCACGATCTCCGCAGGGTCCTGCCTGCCGTTGTGCGGCGAACATACACCGTAGGACAGCGTCATGGTCGCCCCGAGGCTTGCCAGCTCCTTCATCACGTCAATGGTGAAGTCTTCAAGCCATGCGTTGGGGTGGGTGACTTCCAGCTTATCATAGCCGATGTCCTTCGCCGCCTTCGCCAGCGCAAGCGATTCCCCGGGCGAGATATGTCCCGTGCCTAAAATCACGTCGTAGTCCTTGCAGATTTTGAGAATCTCCAAAACATCCGCCTTGACCGCCTTGTTGTCATCAAGGATATTCAGACCCTTGCGCTCAAAGCCGAAAAGAGAACCGTTGACATAATGCTTGATCCAATGCCCCTGCTTTGCTTTATTCAGCGCATACTCCGCATCCACCGTCGGCAGCCATACCATCTTGCCGCCCGAGCGTGCCGTCGCCATGACCGTTCTGGGGTTGAAGCTGCCGGTCGGCTCGTTCAGCGATATGCCGCCGTAGACATTTACGCCTTCTACCACACGTGTCGCCGCCTCGGCAGCCGCAACAGTGGAATTGAGGTGCCCTTTGATAATGATCGCCCTCATGCCTGCTGCAGCAGCCTGCTGCGCCAGCGTGACGCTGTCGCCGTAGCGAACGGTGTAGTCCGGTCCTACGTGAATATGTAAGTCAATCGCGCCTTCTAAAAAGCTGTAATCCGTAAACATTTTCCCTCATCCTGTTCTGAATATTTTTTAAAGCAAATTACTTTGGCGAAAAAGTACCTTCGGCACTTTTTGGTGCGCAGACGCAACCCTTTGCCAAGAAATCATTTAAATGTTTTCATACAACAGGGATTTCCCATTCCCTGTTGTATGAAAAACACCTCTTTACTTTAATTATAGCATATAGTATAATGGTAATCAATAAACCGACTTATTCAAAATATGCTTAAACCTATGCCTTTTAGTTATGAGTTCAGCACACGCAATACAGAAAGCAGGTGCATGATGGATATTAAAAAGCTCAAATACTTCCTCGCCATCGCACAGACCGGCAGCTATTCCAAAGCGGCGGTAAAGCTGTTTGTTTCTCAGGCGACCCTGTCGAAACACATCATCAGCCTGGAAAAGGAGTTAGGCGTGACCCTATTTGACCGCAGCTTTCGCAACATTTCCCTGACCGGCGAGGGGCAGGCGCTTTTAAAGCACGCTGCGAAGATTACCAAAGACTATGACCAGATGCTCGAAAGCCTTGGTGCGCTATGCGGTAAAAAGCTGATCATCGCCACCATGCCGATCATGGTGCAGTACGGCATCACCAAACTGCTCGCCGATTTTTGCACAAAGCACCCGTCTGTCAATGTCTCTATCATAGAGCTTAGCAACAGCAACATCGTCTTCGACTTGGAGCACCGCAGCTATGACCTCGCGTTTATCCGGCGGGACAACCTCGATTTGTCAAAGATGGAGGTGCTGGATATTTTCAAGGACCAAATGGTTTTGATCATGTCCAAGCAGCACCCCCTTGCGCAGGCAAAGCCGACCTCGCTCGGGCAGTTTAAAGCTGACCGTTTTTTCTTTTTGAGCAATGAAACGTCGCTTTATGATTTTTCATACAGCGCATGTGTGCGGGCGGGTTTTGAGCCGAACGTGGTGTTTACCGGCTCCCGTGCGGACAACATCGCCGAGTTCGTTGCCGCAAACCTCGGGGTAGCGCTGCTGATGCAGCAGGTGGTAAACAGCTTAGACAAAGACAACATCGTCGTCATGCCGATTTCCGAGATGCCAAGCAGCCATATTTCGCTGGTGCGCCGGAATCGAAAGACGCACTCAGACGATGCCAAACTGCTTTGGAACTACGTCCGGGACAGGCATAGAGAAGTTGAACACCCATAAGGCTGGCAGAATTCCCACTTTCGGCACGTACCTATGAACCGATTAAACCGTTGGCAGGAAGGTACGAAGTGCTGCTGGTCAAAATTTTATTGTTCTGTATATCGTTACGGACAATACTGTTGAAATAAGAAAAATGATATATAGAAAAATGGATTATGGGAAGCTTTTGTAAAGGCGTTCAGCCGGAGGACTGAACGCCTTTGGCTTGTGTGTAAGACAGCGCATACTGATAAAACAAACAAAGGCAGTGGTTTTTATCCCGCTGCCTCCGCCTTTACTGGATTTTTGACATGATCTTTAACAGCATTCAGAAAACTCAGCTTCTGTTCTTTGGGACAGGAGGACTTTGAAATATAAGCCGTGACTGATGCTGCATAAGGTATTTTTACCACCATATAAAATTACACCATTCTCAAACTGTATCCCATAATTACACTAATTCGTCAGCGTTTTACCACCATATAAAATTACACCATTCTCAAACCGGTATAGACGGCATGACAGCGTGCGACGTGTTTTACCACCATATAAAATTACACCATTCTCAAACAGGAGACTGTCCTATGAACACCACCGAACGGTTTTACCACCATATAAAATTACACCATTCTCAAACTTCAAGACCCGCTTCGTCAATAAGCAACAAGTTTTACCACCATATAAAATTACACCATTCTCAAACTATAATTAATCTCTTTTAGCTTGATATTGGGTTTTACCACCATATAAAATTACACCATTCTCAAACTTTTCCTCGGCATATATCTGCCACACATTCGTTTTACCACCATATAAAATTACACCATTCTCAAACACATCAGGCATAAGTATGCACCTCCTTTTAGTTTTACCACCATATAAAATTACACCATTCTCAAACCGCGGGCGTGGGTGAATATACAGCCGTAACGTTTTACCACCATATAAAATTACACCATTCTCAAACTGAATGGAGGCGCATACAGAAGGTGTCTTCGTTTTACCACCATATAAAATTACACCATTCTCAAACAAATCCAGCAGACACGGGAAACGGCAATCGGTTTTACCACCATATAAAATTACACCATTCTCAAACCGTGGGCGTGGGCGTGGGCTGAGGTTAAAGTTTTACCACCATATAAAATTACACCATTCTCAAACAACGGTTGGAGGTGCAGACGTGAAAAGCATGTTTTACCACCATATAAAATTACACCATTCTCAAACATTGTCGCGCCTGTAATGTTGAAGGTCGCTGTTTTACCACCATATAAAATTACACCATTCTCAAACTATGCGCCGCAGGCTAACAGCAATGCCTAGTTTTACCACCATATAAAATTACACCATTCTCAAACTCTATGTGCTTTCGTGACTTGTCAATTACAGTTTTACCACCATATAAAATTACACCATTCTCAAACGGGGGATATCTATGGAATATCATGCGCTTTGTTTTACCACCATATAAAATTACACCATTCTCAAACACCGCTTTCCCGCCGTTCCGCTGAAGCGGAGTTTTACCACCATATAAAATTACACCATTCTCAAACCTACAAGTTCCTGTAATCTACAATTAAAGAGTTTTACCACCATATAAAATTACACCATTCTCAAACTATTCCCGTGCGGCATCATCCGACAACTTGGTTTTACCACCATATAAAATTACACCATTCTCAAACCAATATCTCGGAGTGTGGGTGCTTTGTATTGTTTTACCACCATATAAAATTACACCATTCTCAAACGGTATCGTGCTAATGGTTGCGGCTCTCGTTGTTTTACCACCATATAAAATTACACCATTCTCAAACTAAATCTTCACGTATCTGTTCAAACTGCCCGTTTTACCACCATATAAAATTACACCATTCTCAAACGGTGCAATTCGGTGATAAGAGAGTGTAGCTGTTTTACCACCATATAAAATTACACCATTCTCAAACCATGTCAAGAGCCGCTTATAGGCGCTTGTGGGTTTTACCACCATATAAAATTACACCATTCTCAAACCAGCTTTGCAATAAGGTTGCTGCGCATTTGGGTTTTACCACCATATAAAATTACACCATTCTCAAACAAGGCTTTGCTTACGCCGTTATTTTTGCTTGTTTTACCACCATATAAAATTACACCATTCTCAAACAAATGGAGTGTGTAAAATGAATAAAAGAGAGTTTTACCACCATATAAAATTACACCATTCTCAAACCTTTTACGGTGTGTTCGACGAGGACACGGAGTTTTACCACCATATAAAATTACACCATTCTCAAACTCCGTTTCAAGGATATGTAATTTAGATTTTGTTTTACCACCATATAAAATTACACCATTCTCAAACCCGAAAAGACAATCCTTAAATTTCTGCAAAGTTTTACCACCATATAAAATTACACCATTCTCAAACGGTTTGGGGTCAGCTTGAAATCCTGCGTCAGTTTTACCACCATATAAAATTACACCATTCTCAAACTCCGAAACGACATATCTTCAAATCGTCGTCAGTTTTACCACCATATAAAATTACACCATTCTCAAACTCTTTGGGGAACAGGGACAGGTTTAATTCCGTTTTACCACCATATAAAATTACACCATTCTCAAACCCATCAAAAGTTGTAGCCACAAATGTACGTGTTTTACCACCATATAAAATTACACCATTCTCAAACCGCTTCGGCGCTAATGTAATTCAGGACGTCGTTTTACCACCATATAAAATTACACCATTCTCAAACCGCTTCGGCGCTAATGTAATTCAGGACGTCGTTTTACCACCATATAAAATTACACCATTCTCAAACGGTGTGCGGCAGCTTGCAAACGAGGGATTGGTTTTACCACCATATAAAATTACACCATTCTCAAACCACGCCGAGGCGCACCATAACCACCTTGCGGTTTTACCACCATATAAAATTACACCATTCTCAAACCAACACTCAAAAGATAATCAATGTCATCAGGTTTTACCACCATATAAAATTACACCATTCTCAAACACAATTGGCTGTCCCACGAACAACACTCCTGTTTTACCACCATATAAAATTACACCATTCTCAAACAGCGAGCACAGGAACTTGCACAGCGAGCAGGTTTTACCACCATATAAAATTACACCATTCTCAAACTGTTTTGCGCAGTTGTGGCGGGGGTCTGTGGTTTTACCACCATATAAAATTACACCATTCTCAAACATGGTCGAAGGGGAACAAGGACATTCTCGTGTTTTACCACCATATAAAATTACACCATTCTCAAACCAAGAAGTCGGTTGTTTTGTCAACGGTTGAGTTTTACCACCATATAAAATTACACCATTCTCAAACCAAACAAAGGTCTGTCAACGTTCGTGATCGGTTTTACCACCATATAAAATTACACCATTCTCAAACCGCCGAGCGCCGTATTGGAGCTTCAATTCCGTTTTACCACCATATAAAATTACACCATTCTCAAACCGTTTTTTCGTACAGCTTTGTTGAGTTTCCGTTTTACCACCATATAAAATTACACCATTCTCAAACTATATGGTGTCCTGGAACTCACCCCGCTTAGTTTTACCACCATATAAAATTACACCATTCTCAAACCGGGATAGACCTGTTTCCTCGCCACTCCTTGTTTTACCACCATATAAAATTACACCATTCTCAAACATTCGCTATCCACGGACGGCAAGTATCTCAGTTTTACCACCATATAAAATTACACCATTCTCAAACCTGCCAATTACGGATTGCTCCGCCTGAATAGTTTTACCACCATATAAAATTACACCATTCTCAAACCGTTCTCGACGATGTGGTACTTGTCTTTCTGTTTTACCACCATATAAAATTACACCATTCTCAAACAATACGGATCTGGCAAACAAATACGCCAAAGTTTTACCACCATATAAAATTACACCATTCTCAAACAAACCGGCGATGAATGCGTTTTCCTCGGCGGTTTTACCACCATATAAAATTACACCATTCTCAAACCAGCAGTTGACTTATCAAGAGGTGAAGAAGTTTTACCACCATATAAAATTACACCATTCTCAAACTGTGCTGCGTATGTTATTATTGCAGATTGAGTTTTACCACCATATAAAATTACACCATTCTCAAACATTATGTAACGCCTTTTCGCCGACCGTGTTGTTTTACCACCATATAAAATTACACCATTCTCAAACCTCGCTGCCAACCATGTCATATTTGTTTTGGTTTTACCACCATATAAAATTACACCATTCTCAAACGCTTTGGGGCAAAGTCAATGTGTTATTATGGTTTTACCACCATATAAAATTACACCATTCTCAAACATGCTGCGGCGCTTGAAAAACTAATAGTTTGTTTTACCACCATATAAAATTACACCATTCTCAAACTAGGTGTCGAAGGGTACCGCAGAAATGTAAGTTTTACCACCATATAAAATTACACCATTCTCAAACTACCGAAGGGACGTAAAACTGAATCTTTGCGTTTTACCACCATATAAAATTACACCATTCTCAAACTATGCTTGTCCTCTCTAATGGTAAAAGTTCGTTTTACCACCATATAAAATTACACCATTCTCAAACCTCAAACCTCAAATTCTGAAAATGTGATGCCACCACAACACCGTAATTTTACATGGCAAAACTTATCACCACCTTAAATATAAAAGATTTTCTGCTTTTTGTCAATAAATTTCACACATATCGGCATCAATAACCCTGATTTTCTCTATGGGTGATATTTGTTTTCTATAAATGCTTTCAATCAGCAAGATATTCAGCTTTTTATATTGTATAAATTGATACAAGTCCAACAGCTCTTCATCAGACAAGTAGGACTTTAAATTGACAAATATAAAGCAAGATGTCTTACACAATTCGGCATATATGGTCAGATAATCCGTGAGGCTTTCAATCAAATTCCTGCTGTCTGTATTGATTCTTATATCCGCCAATTTAAAAAGATTCGCGACATCGAATTCATCACAAAAGGACAAGTGATAATCAGCTTGCTGCAACAGCTCACCCAAATACTCCGAATGGCATCGCATCAATTCTTTGGTTTTGAGAAAATTCTCCTCACCAATCGCAAGGCTCGTTAGCTTTTGATGTAGCTTGGTTAGAATTTTTCTTTGGTTGATGTCAATCTCAAATGGGCTGATAACGATTTCCGCCTCCTTTGCAAAATCGAGCGGCGTATAATTTTCTGACAGCACAAAGCTGCCGTCGTCGCCCTCTGATTGTTTCAACAGCGTTAAAAGCATATCAGTCAATGCTTTTGGGTGTTCAACAACCAAAATATTTATTTGATTTTCATCAAAATGAATCGGTGTTGAAAAGACAGAGTGCATAATCATCATAATATGATCAACCTTTCGTCGCTGTCTATAAACTCTGAAACATATTCGCCGAGAACGAATTCCATTCTTGAAAACTGTTTTTCGGTAATCGTCAGCATTTGAACCAAACCTGACGGCGGTTTATTTTTACGCACATTGCCCATAATCGCATCCGCCGCAGTGGTGTTTAGCGCCAGTTTGCTGTACACCGATTCCTGCATCATAATAAATCCGCTTTTGAGCAGATACTTTCGGAACTTTGAATATTCTCTTTTTTCGGCAACGGTTATGGACGGCAAATCAAAAAAAATGATGACTCTCATAAATCTATAACTCATTTCTATAAAACCTCAGATTGGATACATCCTCTTCGTTCAAAGCATCAAAAACACTTTTGCAGAAGATTTTAATGGCATTGTTGACATAATGCACTTTGTTTTCGATGATAACCTCGGCGTTTAAGATGTTGACCAGTTGGATTTTCTCGGTCTTTTCAAACTGCGATAAATCCATGGCATATACTTTTGCGTCAACAAGCGGTCTGAACGGTTCCATCAAATCCGAGGCAAGGTTAAACTGGTTAAACATATTGTTGTGAAACAGTCCGAGCTGGGTGATATAACCGTTGGCAACGATTTCACGGCTGAATGCAGACAACAAAATACTGTATCCGTAGTTTAATGCGGCATTGATATGATTGTCCTGCGCCCTGTTGAAATCCAAACCAAAGAGCGCGTTAAAATACACCTTCGCCGCATGCCCTTCCCGGTTAGTTTCGTCCTTAAAAACGATTTCCCTGATGTATTGCTCCAATAGTCCGCACTCGGATTTTTGCAAACGCTTCAAAAGCTCGGCTTGTTTGCGGATTTTTTCCGTTACAATTTCCGTCCAAACCGTATCCTTCAAATAGTCTTTCCAAACGATTTGACTTCTGATTTTTGCGCTGGTATCATGACTGCCGTAATAGGCGACGAGCTCCGAGTGCGGATTACGCTTTTCATCGCAAAAGACTACCTTAACCTTTTTCTTAACCAGTTCGCAGAGCAAACAGGCGGTGAGCGACACCGCCGTATTTTCGATGATGAGGGTCGAAATCTCTGAAATATTGATTTTGACCACATCATCTGCTCTGATCACTAAATTATTAAGCTTCAGATCAAGCTTTGCCATTTTCGATACCACTACAATACGCCAGCTCATAGCTTTTTAAGGTCAATCACTTTTTCAAAAATACCCGTTGGTGATTGGTGTATGATATTGATTTTCTTAATATCCGTAATATTTTTTGAAAGCCCTAAAATGCCGGCTTTTCCGACGCCGCCGGCTAATGTTAAATCAGCGGATTGCGGATTGCATTGAAAGAGGTGTGTGATTTCATAGAGCAGCTTGCATTGTTCACCGATTGATAAATTGCCGAATTTTTCTTTGGCATTCTCCAACGTTTTCACCTGTGCGGACAAGCGGATAGTATAGACTGTATTTTTCAGCTTGTCCAAAAACAAATCATAAACCGCTTGATTGGCTTCCGCTGTTAATCCATCTGACGGGTACACCGGCAGGGTTGCTTTCTTGGCTTTGCAGTTGTCCACATACTTAACGATTTTTTTGAAATATGAAGTTGTTTCCTCATCAACGCAAAGCTGATTTGCGCCCTTGAACACGAGCCGCTCACCCGTTCTGCCCGACAGGTGCATTAAAAACCCGTCCACGTTAAACAGCGTGTTGATCTTAATTTTTGGAATCAGGATCCTCGGCTGGACCAGATGCAGCTTTTCGGCAAGGTATTGCATGAGAACGGCATTATCCCGCTCAATGTCCTTTGCAAGATATACCGGCACATATTCCAGGGTTCTTTGGTTTTCATTTTTCACGGTATGCTCAACCAAAACAAAATATGCACCCTTTATTTTATCATAGCCGCCATACTTTTCAGTATTGCATAGGCGTGGGTCGCTGCCTTTGAGCGGCATCAAATCCTTGCCCTTTTTGACGGGCATCTGGTCAAATAAGCCGCCTTTTTCTTCGGTTGCATACCGTGTGAAAAGAACATTGTTCTTTGCCATGATTTTTTTCACCGTCGCCATGGTCCCTTCCGTGCCGGCGCGCCAAGCGGGCACACCGCCGCGGCTTACGTCAAATTCAAACATCCTTTTCATGTTATAGGCCGCTTTGCTTTTGATAAAGTTCAAAGGGTTGCGGGTGAACTTGGCGTCATACACATTGCCAACAACAATATTCAGGTAAGCATCCTTAGCATGATGAAGGTCGTTAAGCTCACGGACCTTGACGAATTTATGCTGTTCCTCATTGGGCTGTTCGGGATAGCATTTAACGCCTTTTCTAAAATCGGAAACATTGCCGGCTTTAACATAGACAAGCTGCGTTTCGGGAAACATCTTTTGCAGGACTTCCGCCGTCGATTTGGTCGACTGGCGTGTTTCGACAATCTGTCTGGCAATGAAGCCCGCCAGCTCATCTTCGCCGAACGGTGTGTTGCGTGTCAGCCTGTCATATTTTATTTTACCAATCAAGCCCTTCGCCAGCAGTGTTTTCCAAAAATCATGCCTGCTCCCCCGAATATCTTCAGGAAGCGGATATGTGTCGCTTTTCTTGGCATTACAGGTCCGATGCGTCAGCACTCTGTTTTCGAGGCTGTCGTCCTTGACCCTTGACTGCGGAAAAATATGGTCGACATCATAGATGTTCGCATCAAAAAGATCACCGATTTCAATCCTGCCGCCGCAGTACATACATCTGCCCATCTGTGTGTAGTATAAGTATAGCCGGTTACGCCGCAAATCCTCATCTGTTTTGGCTTCCAGTTCACTTACCCAGTCACGTTCTTCATCCTTGCATTTTTTGTAGAAGTCAATGAGCGTATTTCTTCTCGATATTGTCCGTTTTTTATCGCCCGGCTCACGCGCAACCTCAACAAAGACCTTCTTAGGCGCATGGCCCATAACTTTTTTAATTTCCAAAGAAATGGTGAGCGCCTGCCATATACTCTTTTTCACCGAAGGCGACACATACAGCTCCTTGACAAGCGTATCATAAGAAAAGCTGGTAATTTGACCGCATGCATCTGCATTGATGCTGTCAATTTGCTCTTTGAAAGTAAACTTGTCGCTAAGCAGCTCCATGAGATTTTTGTTGGTATGCCAAAGGGCGGTGATGATGTTAAACGATTCGCCTGTTTCTTTATCCACCCCTGTGATATCAGTCAACAGCGCTTTCGACAAGCGCCCCCAGCCTTGATATTTGAGGTGTGCCAATGCCTTGATTTCATCGTCCGCCGCTTTGGGCAAAAGGGCTTTTAGCCGTCCTTTAAGCAGCCTTTTGTCATCACCGAAAAGCGCGATTGACTTTATGATTTGTTCCGCAATGTCATCATCAAAACCGTTTGGAAATATTTTTGCAAAATTCAAAAAGGAGGTGAGCGTCGCTTTGAAATCACCGTCAATACCGCTGATTTCAATATCATCCAAGCCATGGGATGTGCGGAAAAAGTTTTTGAGCGCCTTTTGTGTGACCCGTGCACGTGCGGCAAACAAGTTATTATATATAGCTTGCTTTATTTTGACGCTGATTTTCTCGCCGTTAATCCTCAGATTGTTCAGCTCGTTCAGCACCATATATTTACTGTACAGCAGCGAGTTTTTGGGAATGACATCCTCACCCGTAAGATATGTGCACTTATTGGTCATCCTTGTGATAAAAGTTTCTGCACTTGCATTGACATCCACAACTTCCTCAAAATTCCACGGCAGGATTTTCGCGTCTGTCTTCTTAACAATCCAGCAATTCCCCACACCTGCATGCGCATCATTCAAAGGCCCGACATAATAAGGAATTCTAAAAGTCAAAAGCTTTTCAATCTTCCCTTGAACAGTATAACCGCTTTCATCAACTGCGTTCAGGAAAGCATAGTGTGCCGAGGCATTGGACAATATGGCTTTTAGCTCCTTTAAATGCACCTGGTACGGTATGACGCCGTTATCCTTTGTCGTTTGCTTAGGTAAGAAACTTCTGTTCGCGAGCGCGTTTTTGATATAGAGATAACCCTCGTCGTCTGACTGGATGGTTTTAAGTTTGCCCTCTAAATATTTGCATAGCGCTTCTTGATTGCAAATGGTTTCCTTTTTAGCTGCCGTCTGTGACTTTCCGATATAGGCGACATAATTGGCTTTCAGCGTTGGGTCGGTAAAAATCTCCCGATACTGGTCGGGGCAATACGCCTTGACAATTTTTTTGAGCAGTGCAAGGTCCTTTTTGTGTTTTTCATATACCTTCACTTTGGCATACGATATGTAAGTTTCGCCCTGTAGGATGTCCGCCAAAAGCGCCCAGTCATAAACCGCTTTAATGGCTTCAATGACCGTTATTTTATCTTGCAGCAATTTCTCAATATCGTCATACTTCTCTTCAAACGCTCCGCCGGTAAAGCTGATTTTTATACGTTCTTCCTCATCTGTATCCTCAAAGAGTTCTTTAACATCAACAGATGCGCCCGCTAACAAGCCGGCAACAGCCTTTTCACCCGGACTTTCAGCATTCAGCAGCTCGACAAGTTTTTTGCGCTTGACGTTAATGCCTTTGGATTTTAATACCGTCTCTAATTCGGCAATATTGTGGCAGTCTAACCGAAAATCAAAGGTATCTTCAAGTAACAAATTCATATTTTCAAAAGCAGTTCCCAGCGAAGAATCACCCCCGATGTCTGCCCCTTCGAGCAGAAAATGCCCTCTGTTTTTTATGATATGAGCGATTGCCAAATATACCAAACGTATGTCAAAACAATCAGGGGCGCTGATGAGTTTTTCTCTCAGATGGTATATTGTCGGGAATTCTTTGAAATACGTCTTGTCCGTGTAGCTGTCGTCATTAAACAAGGTATATTTTTGTGATACTTTTTTATCATCCAAATGGAACTTGCTCTCTTTCAGGCGGATGAAAAAGGCAGGGTCAATTTTAGCAATTTCTGATGCAAAAAGCTCCTCTAACAGTGCAATGCGTTCTGCTCTTCTGTCATTTCGCCTTCTTGATGTTCGGAATAACCGCCTTTCCGCAGCAGTATTCCCGCCGTCAAAAAGCCGCACGCCCCAAAGCGCTTTTCCGTTCAGCTTGCACAGATTATAGTTCTCGTCAGTGACTGACCAGCCCACAGAGTCAGTGCCTAAATCAAGTCCCAAAAAATATTCTCCAAATTGTTTTTTCACTATTGACAGCCTCCTTCATTTGTGCTATGATTAATTTATCTTATACCACCATATAAGATTACACCATAAGTTCAAATAACATTTTTTCAAATCGTCCCTTGCGGACTTCCACTGAGTGGAATAATGATAACTTGCTTTCGGCAAGTTTTTTTATTTTATATAGGGATACCATATACCCAAGCAGCTTTATTTTATCATAATATGTGTACGAAAAATCGTGCAGCTAACAAGTCGTCTATTTTTTTCAAAACCGCATCAATACCTTTTATCGACATTATATTACATTTAATAGGCGATGGCAAGGGTCAATTTGTCTTTTCATATGTGTTCGACTAACCGCAAAATTTAATTTAACAGGGTACAGGCACAAAGCACAGCACCTCCGAATATAATACTACTCGGAGGTGTTTATATGTTCTTTCAGGCCCTTGGCGAATTGTTCAAACAGCTTTTTCTGCTCATTTCATATGTTTCCAACGTCAATTCATTTCCCAAGCCGCTGACGAACGAGGAGGAAAAACGCCTCATCACACGCTATGAAAACGGGGACGAAGAGGCAAAGAGCGTTTTGATAGAACGCAACCTGCGCCTTGTCGCCCATGTCGCAAAGAAATACACAACCCCCGGCAAGGACGGTGACGATTTGATCTCCATCGGTACCATCGGGCTGATCAAGGGCATAAACAGCTTCAAAAGCAGCAGAGGCACACGGCTTTCTACATATATTGCACGCTGTATTGAAAATGAAATTTTGATGTGTATTCGCTCCTGCAAAAAGATAAAAAATGAGGTTTCCATCGAAGAACCCATCGGCTTTGACCGTGAGGGAAATCAAATCACCTTTAACGACGTGCTCGGCAGCAGCGACGACGACGTGCTTGAAGAGGTCAGCACGAAAATACAGGTAGGCAAGCTGCAAAAAGGCATATGCGAAACGCTGTGCGACAGGGAAAAGCGGGTGATTGAGCTGCGCTACGGGTTAGAGAACGGCAAAGAGATGACCCAAAAGGAGGTCGCCAAACTGCTCGGCATTTCCCGCTCCTATGTGTCAAGAATTGAAAAAAAGGCAATCGGCAAGCTGAGAAAATGGCTGATGTAGGTGGCTGGCAATAAATAGCCTTTGCCAAGGAAGATTTATTTTCCTGTCACAGAAAAAACTTTCTGTGACAGGAAGTTGTAACGCTCTCTAAAACATGGGATGCTGTTTGATATATAAAACAGTCACAAGGAAACAACGGGAACGGTTTGAAGTGATCCTGAAAAAGCGGACAAACTATCATGTAGTCCCCAAGTGTCATGAGTGTCCGTGTCCGTCTGCGTCCTTGTCTACTCTCCCATCCAAACCTTCAAAATCCGACCATCAATTTTACTAATTGCGACATTATAGTCACCACCGAGCATTAGTTTGTCGCGCGGGAGTCTGCTTACAACAAAACTATCTTTACCCCTTAATTCGAAAACACGATACTCTGTTTCCTTAATAACATGCTCATCAAAAACAGACTTAATGACTGCATTTCCTATTTCTAAAGCCAATTTTTCATCAATAACAATCTCTTGACCAGAAATGCCCTCTTTCTCATCTAAATTAATATCCTGAGCACTTATGACACCTTTGAATTCTCCAACGTCACCGGGAGGTATTTTATCTCCTTGAAATAGCATGCCACTCAAATAACCATACAAGAACAATGCCAGCAGCATTATAAATAAAATAATGATAATTTTTTTCAATTCTTTCCCTCCCATCTATCCTCTACCTAAGATATCCTTTGCCTTTTAATTTAGCCGCAATTGTCCGGAGCATATTTTAAATATTTTCCGGATGAGACTCAATGTCAGCCGCCATATCACGGTATTCTCCTGCTATAAAAACATACATATCATCCTGTATGACATTGTCCTCCAAAAGGCTATTTATCAACAGACTTCTAATGTCGAAAGCTGATTCAGCGGATTATACGCATAGGATACCACAGTTTTGTCAACATTGCCAGTCTTTTTTACCTGTGTGTTGTTGCCTTTGCCAAGGAAGATTTATTTTCCTGTCACAGAAAAAACTTTCTGTAACAGGAAGTTGTAAAACCCTCCAAAACGTGGTATACTGTTTGATATACAAATCGGTAACAAGGAGGCGAAGAGGATGGGCAGAAAATTCAAGGCGCTGGGGACGATTGCGGTTGTGGGCGGACTGGCAGCAGCGGCGTTTTTGGCGTACAAAAACCGACCGAAAAAGCAGCTGAATGTAACCGAGCTTGAAAGCATCGTTTTGGAAAGGTTTCCGGGCGGTGAAATCACAAGTATTGTCGACACGGGCGAGGAGGGCTTTTTCCTTGTGCGTGTGACCTCGGGCGGCGAGGAGCACGAGGTGGTCGCCAGTGTGAACGGCGACATCACTGTGTTGAAATAACAGAGCACAGACGAAATTCACTTTCACTGGAGCGCATAAAATTAAGCGTTCGGGTGCGCAGCACTTTCCCGAGTGCCTTACCTCACCCCGTGAGGGCAAGCACAGACGAAATTCACTTTCGCCGGAGCGCATAAAATTAAGCGTTCGGGTGCACAGCACTTTCCCGAACGCCTCACCTCACCCCGTGAGGGCAAGCGCAGGTGAAATTCACTTTCGCCGGAGCGCATAAAATTTGAAAGGGCGGAGTCATCCGAATGGACTTTTTGAAGGAATATGAATTCTGGCTTTCTTCTGATGCGATTGATACCCAGACAAGGGACGAGCTTATGCGCATCAAGGGGGATGAAGCGGAAATCAAGGAACGCTTCTTCGATCATTTAGAATTTGGCACCGCAGGGCTTCGCGGCATTATCGGCGCAGGCATCAACCGAATGAACCAATACGTTGTCCAGCGAGTGACACAGGGCATCGCAGACTATATTACAAAATGCGAAGGTGAGCACGGCAAGGCACGAGGCGTGGCAATCGCCTATGACTGCCGTTATTTTTCGGACACCTTTGCCGAGCAGGCGGCGCTTGTACTGGCAGCAAACGGCATCAAGGCATACCTTTTTGACGCGCTTCGCCCGACGCCCGAGTTGTCGTTTGCCATTCGCCATCTCGGAGCGATTGCGGGCATCAACATCACAGCGTCGCACAATCCCGCCAACTATAACGGTTACAAGGTGTATTGGGAGGACGGCGGGCAGCTGTCCCCCAACGCATCGGATAAGGTGTCCGAGTTCATCGGGCAAACGCCGTTGTTTACAGCAAAGGCCATCAGCCGCCGGGACGCTGAAAAGAGCAGACTGCTGGTCAGCATCGGTAAAGAAGTGGACGACGCCTTTTCGGACGCCGTCTACACCCAAGCGCTCAATCCCGGCGCTGTCAAAAGGGTCGCCGACCGATTCAAACTGGTCTATACCCCGCTCCACGGCGCAGGCAGCAAGCCTGTTCAGGCGATCCTGAAAAAAGCGGGCTTTACGCAGGTCATCGTCGTCAAGGAGCAGGAAATGCCCGACAGCGCATTTTCAACCGTCGCATCGCCAAATCCCGAAAACCGTGAGGCGTTCGACCTGGCGATTGTGCTGGCAAAAAGGGAGGACGCCCCGCTCATTATCGGCACCGACCCCGACTCCGACCGTTTGGGCGTAGTGGCAAGAAACGCCCGGGGCGAGTACGTCTGCCTGTCGGGCAATCAGATCGGCGCATTGCTTTTACACTATATCCTGTCCGTCAAGAGCGCAAGGAACGAGCTGACGCCAAGGTCAGCGGTCATCTCGACGATCGTGTCAACCAAGCTGACACGGGCGATTTGCGCCTATTATGGTGTCACCTACTTCGAGACATTTACCGGCTTTAAGTTTATGGCGGAAAAAATGCTGGAATTTGAAAAGAACGAGACGTACGAATGCGTATTTGCCTTTGAAGAAAGCTTCGGATTTTTGGCGGGCACCCACGCACGGGACAAGGACGCAGTGGTCGCAAGCCTTTTGATGGCGGAGCTTGCTGCGTACTATTTTGAGCAGGGCAAGACGCTGTTTGACGTTTTAAATGATATGTATGCACAGTACGGATACTTTGCGGAGCAGACCGTCAGCATCACGTTGGAGGGCGTCGAGGGCATCCAGAAAATCGCCCGGACGATGCAGGAGCTGCGCAGCTGCAAGCCCGATAAAATTGGAAATTTTGCGGTGCTGGCAATCCGTGACTATCATCCGGGCAAGCGCTTCGACATGCAAAGCGGCATGGAAACTGATATGGAATTATCAGGCTCGAACGTGCTGTATTTTGAGCTGTCAGACGGTGTGAGCTTTGTGGCAAGACCATCCGGCACCGAGCCAAAGCTGAAGCTCTATTACCTTGCGCAGGGAAAAACGGAAAACGACGTGCGGGAAACGCTCGAAGCTGCGAGAAATGCCGTGTCTGAAACGCTCGGCTGCGGATAAAGAAAAACACAACCTCCGCTGTTTTCCATCAGCGGAGGTTGTGTTTTTCGTGCGTTTATTGTTTGGCTTTTTTGCTTTTTAGCAGCGCTTTTTTTCTTCTTCCACAAACTCGTTCTTTTGCGGCGGGAAGAATTCATCCAGCGGGAAACGCAGCGAATTGAACAATTCGCAGGGGTTATCCTCAGTTGCCGCAAGACATTCTCTGGTCGGTACGCAGAAGTCGATCGCCGGAATTCTGAGCTGGACGTTCCTTTCGATCTTGATGATGGTGAAAAGACCCAGCGTAACAAATACCGATCTGTCTGTGTCGCCCAGCACCAAATCGTCGCTGAAACATCTGCAAATGTTGTCGGGGATGCTTGCCGCATCACAGCAACAGCAGCACTTGCAATCACATGCGTCGACGACCTTTGCCGTCAGGGCGATGGGGTCAACAACCTCTGCATCTGACCACATTCGGCAGGGTGTCAACAGACGGACCTAACGAAAGTATATGCATACCTCGCCGTCCGGCATGGCGACAATACGGTCAATCAGCCTGCGCATGTCCGCATTGGTAAGCTGCGATACATCAAGCTTACCGCCTTCCTCCTCCGCTGCGCTGTCCGGCAATATTTCACTCTGTAACCTTTCTTTGGCGCTGTCTATCTCTTTGCATTTTTTCGTCAGCTCGCCCATGCCGATAAAGCCGTTGGCGAATAGAATTTTGTACCGCTCCCGAACGGCGTCAAGCCTTCGCAATTGGCCTTCCCGGGCTTGGGCGCCGCCGCCCTCCGCACCGCCTTCCCCGGCGAGTGCCGCTCTCAGCCGCACGGCAAAGTCCGCGCTATCCGAAAAAGCCGCATGCAGATAAGCGTTGATCTGTGCCGTCAGCTCCGCTTCGTCGATCGCTATGCTGTTTCGGCAGAAGCCCTTGCCATGGGCATTGTTGCCGCCGCACCGCCAGCGGTGAAAGGTGTTTTTGTACGTCGTCGTTTTGCGGTAAAAGGCGTTACCGCATTCGCCGCACCGGATGAGCGCGCTGTATGTATGGGCGGCGGTGTGGCGGGTTTGACTGCCGCCGTATGCCGCCCGCCTTTGCGCAAGCTGCCTTTGCGTTTCGGCGAAAAGCCCGGGCGGAATGATGGCAAGCGCCAACCTTTCGTGAACGAAGCGCTCCGCCTCAGGCAGATTTTTACGCTTGCCGGTCAGAAAATCAACTGTTTCGGATTTATTGTTCACCAAAACGCCCATATAGACGGGGTTTTCCAGCAGCCTGCGGACAGTTTTTGCGCCCCATACGCCACCCGTTTTGGACGGCGTGCCACCTTCACTCAGCACCGACGCAATCCGCCTGACGCCATAGCCGGCATTGGTGTAAAGGTCAAACACCTGCCTGACCGCCTCCGCCTCGGCGGGGTTGACAGCGAGCGTGAAATTATCTACACGGTCATAGCCGAAAATGACGTTCGGCACACGCCCCTTCTTGGCATTGACCTTTTTGCCGAACTTCACCCGCTTGGACAAACTTGCGCTTTCCTCTTGCGCAAGGGCGCTGAAAATCGTGAGGATGAACTCTGAATCACCCAAAATTGTTTGGTTGTTCGATACAAACAGCACCTCGATGCCCTGCGCTTTCAGCGACCGCACCGCCGTTAAAAAGTCCACCGTGTTTCGGGCAAAACGACTGATGTCCTTGACCACGACCATATCGAACAGGTCTTTTCCGGCGTCCGCAAGCATTTGGTTGAACTGCTCCCGCCGCTTAATCTGCCTGCCGCTGATCCCCTCATCCGCATAGATTCTTATCAGGGTATGACCGCTGCGACCGGCGAAATCCTCAAAGAACGCCTTTTGGTTTTCCAGCGATTCGAGTTGGCGCTCGCTCTCGGTCGACACCCTGCAATAGGCGGCGATGCGCATAGGCTTCGTCCCATATATTTTATCCACCCTTGACACCGCCGTTTCGGCTGCCGCACCGCCTTTGCCTGTCGGCGAGAATAGCGATCAGCAGCGTTTCCAGAGCCTTATCGCCATTTGAATTGACAAAGATATACGTTATCGGTGTTTTGACGGATTTGCCCACAACCATCACCTCAACACCAGTATATTCTTTGAGGCTTTGTCCTATGAGGATCGGGTGGTTTTTGTGCAACAATCAAAACCCTATAAAAATCCGCCGGCACATGTGCCGGCGGATTTGATATTTGTTATGAAGAGATTTTTCTAACCGTCCTCGGTCTTATCCAGCCGAAAAGGCTTTTGATAAGTAGCACGGTTGTGCTGCCGGTAAAGGCGCCGCAAAAGTCAATCAGCACGTCGGTAAGCTGTGCGCTGCGCTCTGGCACAAAGTGCTGGTGTATCTCGTCCGAAACGGCATACAGCAGGCAGAAGCCCAGGGCTATTGCCCAGACAACCGGTGTGCGCATGGCGCCGAAGCTGCTGCGCAGCGCAAGCGATACAGCGATGCCGAGCAGTAAAAACACCATATAATGTGCATACTTTCGGAAAAAACCGTTGACGGTCACAATCTTATTTTCCTTATGGTTATCTGTAAGCGCTTTTGTGGTGGGGTTTTGCTCGACAAAACGCTTGGAAAGGCCCTCGCTGACATGGTTAGACTGTGTACCGGGCTGCGAGGAGAACCAAAAAATCGTTGCCATCAGCACTGCGACCGCCATCCAAAGCAGCACAATGCGCAATTTCATACAACCAAACCCTTTTCCGACACTCCCGCCGGTCGGCGTCAGAGTGTGCTTTTGATGTAGACCTCCAAAACCCCGTGGATGATTTTTGCCGCTTCCTGTCTGGTGGCATTATCAGCGGGGAGGAAGTAGCCCTCGTCGTTGCCCGATATGATACCGGCAAGCTGCATCTTCGCCACGCTGTCCTTTGCATAATCGGCGATGCCGCCCGCGTCGCGGAAGACAATTGCGTCCCCTTCGGGCAGCGTGATGCTGCGGTAGGCGATCACATTGGCAATGATTTTGCAGATATCCTGACGGGTGATATCGTAGCCGATCCCGAACCGGTTGTCGCCGATGCCGTTGATCAGCCCGTATTTATAGGCGGAAGCAACATAGGAATCGTACCATGCGCCGCGGTCAACATCGCTAAAATTGGCATAGGCTTTGTCATCCTTGATATCAAACAGCTCCACGATCAGCTTGACAAATTCCTCACGCTTGATGGTGTCGTCCGGAGCAAAAACACCCTCCGCCTTGCCGCTGATGATGCCGCGCAGATACAGGCTTTCGATGTAGTCGCTGCCCCAGCCGTCAGAATCGGTGAAATATTTATCCCGTTTCGCCAGCGCATAATAGCCGGTCTGTTCGATGCGGATATACACCATGCCATCCGCACAGACGCTGTACTTAATCGGCACCAGCATTTCGCCTTCGACGCGGTATGCCATGACACCGCCGCCGTCGACGGGGATGGCGACGGTCACGGGCTTTTCGAGTTTGCCGAACGACTGTTTGCTGTCGCCCGCATATGCCGCAACCTCAACGAAGGTTGCGCCTTCCTTAAAGGCGTCCCCTAAGACATCACTGTCCGATACGGGGCTGAATCTTACAGTCAGCCCACCTTTGTCGTAAGCTACGCCGCCGCCGGTTGACTCCTTATCTAACACCTGTTTAAGCGGCGTATAAAATCCAAGCTCGCCGCCAATTTGCCTGAGCATCTTTTTTTCGTCGGCACTAAGGCTTGCGTTCAGCCTGTCCAGCCAATCGTTCCATGCCGATGTGCCGGAGATACCGGCATATAGCTTTGCGCGCTCGGCAAGACCGGCGGATATACGGTAAATATCGAACGCATCGCTGCCGACGCTTTGGTCGGTCAGCAGCGGTGCGCCCGCATTCGTTTCTTTGATCGCCTGCAACTGGTACGCGATAACCCCGACGGTTATGTCGTCCTCGCTCATCAGCCTGTCGAGTCCCGGATATTTGTCCTGCGCCTTATTGATGAAATAGATTAGCGCGGCACGCGAATCAGCCGTGACCGTCCGCGACTTCTTGTCAAAATAGGCGTCCCCATACTTGCGCCTGACGGCGGGATCGACGGTCTTGATGCTCGTCAGCGCCGCCTTCAGGCTTGTCTTGTCGGTATACCTCAAACAAAACCTAATGACGTCGGCGAGAAAACCTTTGTCGGTTTCCTGATATTTCTCAACTGCCTCGACCATCATGTCAACGCCGCTGTCATCGACGACATAAGATTTAAAAAACAGCAGAAACGTCAGCCTGTTCTCCGGCGTATCTTGCAGTATCTTGTTTAAGAACGCCTGCATCAGCGCCGAGTTGTCCGCGCCCGCGCACGGGGCGGCGATGCCGATAACAACTGCAATAATAAGCACCAGCGGCAGTATCCTTGTTTTCATCCCGGATTATCCTTTACAGAAGATTTTCGGTGTACATAAAGTTGTAGATGATGGTGACGACTTCTTCTCTGGTGATGGTATTTTGTGGGCGGAAGGTGGTATCTTCATAGCCCTTGACGATACCCAGCGCATATGCCTTTTCGACCGATGCCAGCGCCCATGCGCCGATGGCGGCTTTGTCCGTAAAGGTCAGCGCAACCTCGGGCGCCTGTTTGGTCAGCGAGCGTGCGATCAGAGCAGACATCTCTTCACGTGAGATGACCCTCTTCGGCTGGAATGAGCCGTCATCGTAGCCGACATATATTCCAAGCTCCGTTGCAAGCGCAACCGAGGATTTTGCCCAATCGGAAATTTTGTCAACGTCGGTATAGGGCAGGTTCGTGGCCGAAGCAAGTCTTGTCTCAAGCCCGAGCGCCCTGATCATCGTAACTGCAAGCTCTTCCCTGGTGATGCCCTGTGCGGGCTTGAACTGTCCGTCCTCATAGCCCCTGAAAATTTTGCGGCTGGTTAGCTCTCCGATATATGGCGCCGACCATCTTGAACTTTCAAGATCAGAGAACTGTCCGACCGCCGCACCGGTGTCCGCAGTTACAAAAGGTGTGGGGATGACGACAGGCTGATTGTTTCCCATAGCATCCGTGGGCGGCTGATAAATGGTGATACCAGGACCGGTGGGACTAGTGGGACTGCCGCCGGACGAGCGTGCTTCATAGAGTCCGATTTTGCCAAAAAGCGTTTTGTAGTCGGCAATATTGTCGTTGGTTTCACCGGAATTAATCTTTTCTACAAGGGCTTCTAAAATCGCCGTGGCAATCGCCTTGTTGGTGCCGCTGCTGAGGGATTTGCTATTGACTGAGGTAAAATAGACTTCAAGGTTTTCCACAAACCTGTTTGCAAACCCGCTGCTTACCGACTTAACGGCAAGCTTTTTGCTGTTCGAGCTGCTGTCGGTCAGCATAAATTCGCCCTCGACGCAGCTAAACAGCGTAAGCATCACCATAGCGTCGATTTGATGACCGCTCAGCAGCGTTTGCCGAAAACCTGCGCTGACAAGGTTGCTGTACACACTATTGAGCGCCGTTGTTTCCTTTGAAGAAAACGAGACATTCTCGTAATCAAGGTATCCTATCCTATCCTTGAACGCATCCAGCGCATCCGCCCTGTCGCTCTCGTCTATGCTCTTGATGAAGCTGAGCGCAAACAACAGCTCGGTCTTTTGAGCAGATAAACTCTTCAACAATTCCTTCAAGCTCTTCAAAGGATCGTTATCCTCGATTACAGTGGAGGGGGTGATGACGTAAACGATCTCCATCAGATCATCCAGACGGTCATCATCCTCCAAATAATATTTGCCCCAATTGAACAGCTCGTTTCTGGCGGCAACCGACCCCGCGGCGTCAAGCGTATCTTCTAACGTATCGATTAGCTCCGTGATGCTGTCGTAGTCAAATGAGCCGCTCCGCTTTTCGATCGTCACCGCGCTGACAGTCATCATGCCGGCAAGCATGACCGTGATCAACACACAACTGATCATTTTACCCAATAAACTCTTCATAATCTTCACTCCTTTTTAAATAATATCAAGGTGTTTAAGCAGGTAATCCTTCTTGATGTCCTCGATATTGACAACTTCATCCTCATACGCATAGCTGTGAGACGCCTCATCTTCACAGCAATATGTATAATTTCCAACCATTTCCTTTAACACCCTTCGGATGGTTGTATTGTCCTGCATAACCGCTGCATGACCCAGTCGGAGCAGTCCTTTTTCAAATTCCGCCTTGTCAACGTCAACCGGCTTGGCGATGAAAATCTTGTTGTTTTGTGTGGTTGCCAATCCCTCCTCGCTCATGAGGAGCTCCTCATAGAGCTTCTCGCCGGAGCGGAGTCCGATGATTTTAATATCAATGTCCTTGTACGGCTCCAACCCCGACAGCTTTATGAGATTGACTGCCAAATCATATATTTTAACGGGCTTACCCATATCGAGCACATATATCTCGCCGCCCGACGCATAGGTCGCCGCCTCTAAAACCAGCTGCGCCGCTTCGGAAATCGTCATAAAATAGCGTGTGATATCCCGATGCGTCAACGTGACAGGTCCGCCATTCCTGATCTGTTTATTGAACAGCGGAATGA
This sequence comes from Bacillota bacterium, assembly GCA_022706765.1. Taxonomy (GTDB): domain Bacteria; phylum Bacillota; class Clostridia; order Monoglobales; family Firm-18; genus JAKJBX01. The sequence goes on along the minus strand of JAKJBX010000012.1, from coordinate 13,767 downwards.
CCGACCCGTTGCTGCCCAGCACATTCCCGAAACGCACCGCCGCAAACTCTGTATTGCTGTCATGGCTCATCGACTGGATAACCAGCTCGCACAGCCTTTTGGTCGCGCCCATCACATTGGTGGGGTTGACCGCCTTGTCGGTGGAGATGAGAATAAACTTTTCCGCACCGTATTTCTTGGCGCAATTTGCCGCGTTCATCGTGCCGAACACATTGTTGAGCACCGCCTGCGAGGGATTGGCTTCCATCAGGGGCACATGCTTATGCGCCGCTGCGTGAAAAACAATGTTGGGTCTGTATCTTGAAAAAATCTTAGACAGCCGTTCCTTGTCCCTGACGCTTCCAATAATCGCCTCGATCCCAACGTGACCCGCTCGGCTCGAAAACTCGTTCAGCAAATCATAGACACTGTTTTCGTAAATATCAAAAATGATGATTTTTTCAGGATTGTGCCTGGCAATCTGCCTGCACAGCTCCGACCCGATAGAACCGCCTCCGCCCGTAACGAGCACGGTCTTGCCCCTGATGCAGTCCGTAATCCGAGCATTGTTCAGCCTAACCGGCTCACGTGCCAAAAGATCCTCAATGTCGACGTTCCTGACGCTTTGGTTGACGCTGCCGATTTCTAAAATCTCCGCAATACTTGGCAGCATCTTGATGCGGCAGGCTGTGTTGGTGCAGATTTGCAGGATTTTTGCCTTTTCCTCCGGCGAAAGCGAGGGTATGGCAATTAAAATGACGTCTACGCCTTTCTCGGCACAGACGATCTCGATGTCATACCGGTCCCCCAGCACGGGAACACCATAAAGCCGGCTGCCTCTTTTTGCAATATCATCGTCAATCACACCGACGATATCATAAGCGCCACGGTGGTTTCTGTTAAAATCATCGATCACCATGCCGCCGCCGGCGCCGGCGCCGATCACAAGCATTTTTTCTATTCTCTTGTCCATTGATTTGCCCCCCCAATTTGCATACGCCACAGTTAGGAGCCACTATGTATGCGATTGCCGTCGAGCAGCATCTCAGCGTTTTTTTGCAGAAATGCCCATCGCTGGGTGCCGTATTTTTTGCTGATCTTCCGATAAGCCACATCCATCCTGGGTCGCCTGGCAGACACATTGTGCGAATCGGAGCCGATGATATGTACCCGGTTTTTGTCCATCAGCGCCTTTACGTTCCGCCAAAGTTTAAAATCGGCGGCGGCGTCCGCATTGATTTGGATCGGTACATCCAGCATGAACAACCTCTCGAATTTTCCCATACCGGGCGGTGAGTCCGCATAGCGCTCCAAATGGGCGATCACGGGTATCAGCCCCATATCTTCCTTCATCTTCCTGACCGCATCATAAACCCATTCAAACCAGTATCCGTCCGACATTTCCGTCAATACACATTTGGTATCCCCGATGCAAAGCCTTTTGAGGCCGGCATCTTGTATAAGCTCGTAGGACAGCCGTACCTCTGCACCCAAAATAATTTTCGGAACACTGACGTTCGCTTCATGGACCGCCTGCATCAGCTTTTGGTATGCGGCGCCGCGGGCGGACAAAAAGCCGTCAACGGTGTGGTAGTCGCCGTAATAATGCGGCGTTGCAAGCACCGTATCTATGCCTTGGCTTTTGAGCATTTGCAATATTTGCAGCGATTCGTATGCGTTTGATGCACCATCGTCAATACCCGGCAAAATATGCGTATGAAAGTCAATCATCGGAATATATGCTCCTTAAACGCTTGGTTCCTATGCGTTATCGGTATTTGCCTCTTTGATTGCGGTAATAGTCATGGTTGTTGTAATAATAGCTGTGCTGGTAATGGTTATTGCCATATTTGCGTTTTTTATAGTTGATTTCCTCAGAGTCGGCGTCATTCAAGATAAAACCAAGCACCTTTGCGTTCGCAAAGGTCAGCGCCGAAACCGCCGCTTCAATCGCGTGGTGCAACGTGTATTTTTGTCTCGCAATCAGGATAACACCCGAAATGTTCTTTAAAAATGTGACCGCATCCGCAACAAATGCCAACGGCGGCGTATCGAAAAAGATATAGTCATAGCTTTCAGAAAGCTTCTCAATCAATTTTTCCATTTTTTGAGACGACAGAAGCTCCGCAGGGTTTTGAGGAATAAGACCTGCCGTAATGAAGTATACGCCCTCTTTGTGCCTGACAACCTCGTCAACATCGGCAAAGCCTGCCAGCACATTGCTCAGTCCCGCCTCATTATCACTGCCCAAATACAAGTGGATACGGGGACAGCGCATATCGCAGTCGATGACCAAAACTTTCTTGCCTGCCTGCCCAAAGGTGATGGCAAGGTTGATGCAGGTCGTCGTTTTGCCGTCGCCCGGCATGGCGCTTGTCACAACGATATTCCTGCAACCGGTTTCATCCGGCAGAGAAAACATAATATTCGTGCGCACTGACCGGTATGACTCCAAGGTCGCAAATGACGTCTTAGCCCCCAAGATATTGGTTCGGGTCGTTTTGATATATTTCTTTTCCTGCTTTTTGTCCCTACGAATATTTCTGTCCATCTTTTTATTGTTGCTCAATAGGTTCATAATTTGTCTCCATAACACTTATAGTATAGTAAGAAGCATCATAAGTTTTCCCCTAATCCATCCCAATAAACGCTGCTTGTACACATAGTATAGCATCTTTTCTGAATAAATTCAAGACTTTATACGTAAATATTTTGCATTTTTAAGGTTTACTTACATACGGTCCGCACAGGGTTTTATGGGTTGGAACAGGTTTTTTACATCATTCCCTATAAAGGATGGAGTCTGACACCAAAATCCGCATATTGACATGTTATTTGTAAGCGCTGAGGTAGTAGGACTTTTTCAGGATTTTTTCCTCTGCATAAGCGCTGCGGATGTTTTTAATGATGTTGGCGCTTTCGCCGTTCTTGCTCAGCGCCCTTTGGATATCAGCAATCAGTATTTCGACCTTAGCGTCACACTCCGCCTCGAGCCTCGAAGCCTCACCGATGTACTTGGCGGCAAGCGCCTGCTTTGCCTTCGATGTTTTTCCCGACTTTTCCAGCGCATCATATTCCGCCCGCCCACGGCGGTCCAAATCACCGAGCTTGCCGATATACTGCGCTTTGAGCAGGTACAGCTGAGAGATGTAGCCGCTGATGTCACCTTCGGCAGGTGACACCGACGCCGATTTGGTTACAGGATCAAAAGGCGCTGCGGATGCCGTTTCAGCATCTTTTACGCCATTGCTGATTCTTTCAAGCGCCTCCTCCGGCGTCAGAATACCCTTTCGGATTTGTTCTTCTTCCTCAAAGGTGAAATCCCTGACCGATTCACCGGTATATTCCTTGACCAAATTCTCAGTCTTTTTTTTATTGTCGTCAATTTTCCCTGCGATCTCCTCCTTGGAGTACCGCATGGAAACGACCAGCGAGGTAATGTTGTCCTTTTGCCAGTAGGCAAGGCCGCCAAGCGCAAGCAGCACCACCACCAGTGTGATAAGCACGATCCGTTTGGTTTTCTTCATCATCAAAACTTCCTCAGTTTAATTTTAGATTGCGCAGCATCTTCCCGAATGTATCCGTTCACTGCGCAAGCTGGCGCACGGCGGGGTCGGTGCTGTTTCTGTGCGAACGGGTGTGCAAGCGGGGTTGGTTCCCGCCGGGGCATGGAAATTACGCAAAAACAGCGTAATTTCCTATGAAAGAACGTATACGATTTGTTTGATTTTTGCCAGGTCGCTCGGGATATAAATATCCTTGAACTTTTGCCCGACGACAATATCCCCGTAGAACACCTTGGCGGCGTCAATGGACGAGACGTCCGAAACGTCAAGGCTATCCTTTAACAGACTGCTCAGAGGCGTTTGTCCCGGGTTTTCAAGGATTTCAAACTTTGCCCTGATGGTTGCGTCGTTACCGTTTTCGATGACCAGCGTCGGGTAGTAGGTGATCCTGATTTTAAGTCCGGTATTGCCTGTCAGCTTGACCTTGAATTCGTCCATGAAGTTGACAAACATCTCTCTGTATTCCCTGGTGAAATCATAGGTGCTCTTAGGATTGCTGCCATTGACGTTATTCACGAACGGCGTGGTATAGACGGCGTTCGGCACGCCCTCCAATATACATTGGAAATCGGCGGAATTGGCGGGGTATGCGTCGGTGTTTTTGCTGATTTTACTGTTCTTTGCAACACGCAGCCTGCCGGTATAGTCCGTGGTATATTCGGTCTGCGAGCCGATCAGATGGTCGAGTTGGAGCAGCAGTGCCACAAACTCCTTCATCGTGACGGTCTTATCCGGCTTGATGCTGCCGTCCGCATAGAGCTGTACGCCGCTGCCAAAGCTGTATGTCAGGCAGATGTCCGACATTTTTGTGCCGATCGCGGTGATGTCTTTGTAATAGGCGCCTGTTTGTCCATACTTCACAGGCGAAGCCGATTTACGGATCATATTATAGGTCAGCGCCGCAAGCGTATCCTTTACGGTCGCAGGTTTGTCGATGTTCTCAGCGGTGATTTTATCCTCCCCGAAAACATCCTTGGCGACGATGTTGAAGTCCACGGCGTACGCGTGTTTAAATGGCGCCGTTTTGCTAAGTCCGTCATAGGTCAGCTCAAACGCTTCGGTGCCCAGTCTCAGCGCTGCCCTTGACAACTCACCGTAGGTGATGGTCTTGTCGGGCGTATATGCTGCGTCATCAAACAGCCTGACGCTGCTATACACCGTTTCGAGCACTTTCGGCGAAACCGTATCAATAAAGTCCCGGGTCGCGGCATTGGCGCCGACGTCCCTTGCCCTGATGATCAGCACAGCCGCCTCAGCCCTCGAAAGGCTGTCGGACAGTCTGAGGTTCACACCGTCGTTGCCGACCATGATGCCGTAAGTATATGCCCATGCCACCGCATCGGCACTGCTGCCCTGTGCGGTGATCACGGAAGGCGCAAGGACGCCTGTCTTACTGCCGTTCCTTGTCCAAACCAGGTTTAATACATCGTTTCTAGTGATGGGTACGTCCGGGTTGAAGTTGCCGCCGCTGCCCTCGAGCCCTGAATACATGATGTAGTCATAACCCCAATGGGATGTGCTGACATCGGCAAAATCACCGCTTCTTTTGTCTGCGCCCTTGCCGATCATCTTCACGAACTCCGCACGGGAAACCGTGTCATTGGGGCGGAACGTCCCGTCCTCAAAACCTTTGACGGTGCCGTCCGAGACCAGTGCATTCACTGCGGCATATGCCCAGTGGTCGCCGCTCAGATCGGGAAATTGTGTTTGCGCCGTCGCTGCACACTGGAATACCGATATTACAATCACGCAAATCAAAGCATAAGATACAATCCTCTTTGTCATAGGTACGCTCCTATCTGTCATTTTCTTGATCCATAGGGAATTACGCAAATTCGGCGCAATTTCCGCGCTCCGGCGAAATGAATCCGCCTGCGCTTTGTTCTGTTTTCACAATTTCACAACCGGCAGTGCATAACGCTTGCCGCCATAGCGGGTGGCTTATTTAAGAAGCATAGCGTTTGCCGCCGGGTTATATGTCCAGTGTGCGCCGTACCAAATCGACCGCTTCTTTCGAAATGTTGCAGTGCAGCACATACACGGGAACGCTTTGTAACAGACGGTTTATCATGTCAAGGCTGTGCGTCATCATCTCAGGGAACACCGACTTTCGCACCTCGTTGAGCATGCGGGAAACGGCGTCTGCACCCGAAATCTCGCTCAGCCTGTTTTCTGCCGCACGTTCCAAAAAGAAAATCGCCCTTACGGGTGCGGCAATGTTTTGATTCTTCTCAGTCTTGCCGCTCCACGGGGTACCGAAAGCATACGGCGTGTCCTGCAAAAACCGGATTGCCGGTGTATCGTCGTTGATAACCCGTGTCTTTTCAGGGTAGTACTTTTCCCACAGCGAGGTGTGGGTCGACTTACCAGTACCGGACGGCGCCGAAAACAGTATCCCGCTGCCGTCGTAATCAATCGCCGAAGCATGAAAGACCAGCCCCGCCGTTTGCAATATGGCATAGTGAAAGATTTCGCCGACGGCGAAAAAGCTCCGCCTTTCATTGGAAATACCTAAGCTGTTTGCAAACTCACAAAGCTGCAAATCAATGTTGTTAAATTGCCTGTCGGCAGTAATGAGCGAGATATTGCGGTTGAGAAATGCGTACCACTGGTATGCGGCAAACCCCCTCTCGCCCAAATCCATCCAACGCCATCTGTGTGCCTCCCCGATATGCTTTCCCTCGGGAAGCGTAATACTGTCAGCAGCGTGAAAAGTTATGCGGATATCACCGTCCTGTAAATCGTCGGCAAGATATGCGCGCATGCGTCTTTCAAAAAATGCGCTGTCTGCGCCGCTGATGCTCAGTCTGACGTTTGCGATTTCATATTGTTTCAATCGTATGACATCCTTTTGCCGCAGCAGAAATTTTGTCTTTGTTTGTCCTCTGTATCTTTACAAAAGCGCCGGGTTTAAAAGTCTTTGGCACCGGATTTAAAAGTCCTTTGTGCCCCTCTGTATGATCCGGACACATGATTTGGCACAAGAGACATTCTTGACCAAATCCGCCCACAAAGCGAAAAAACGCCGCAAGGCACTTTGAGATGCTCTAACGACAGCCTTTGCTAAGGAATTATCCAATGTTTTCATAAGGTGGGGAAATTATGCTTTCCCCACCTTATGAAAACAATGCAAAGCCAAACGATGTTTGGCTTTGCATATGAATTTTCAAAAAATCAGCTTTCGCCGTCGAGACCCAAAATTCCGAGAGCGGAATTTTCCAAGTTGCTCAAATTATAAATCGTTGTGTTGCCCTTTGCTGCAATGTTCTCCGATACTTTCAGCTGGACGACCGACAAGGTCGGCTTTTCATATTTTTTCATATTATTAATCCTCCCTCTCATTATTCAGCAATGAATGTAGCGATTGCCGGACCGTAGGTTGCGTTGAGGTAGTCACCGTCTTCAACGACATACGTTCTGGTGTAGTATGCGTCTGCGCCGTCGAGCAATCCGCTGCCGCCGTCAATCAGAGTGACTGCGAACGAACCGTCAACGCCCTTGCCGAGTGCCCTGAATTTCTTCACACCGCTGCCAAGTGAAATTGTGCCGGCTGTATTGCCTACCCAATCGTCATTGCTGCCCGTGAATACCAAATCAGCAGGAGCATATCCGAACAGGATGCCATATTCATAGTCGTCCTCGCTCAAACCTGACGCAGGCTTAACCTTTGCGTAGGTTGTAATGTTGTTATCAGCACCCGCATCAAGCATCGGCGTTCCAAAACCTTTAGCCTGTGTTACGCTGCTTTCCGCAACGGGTTCCGCATCATCAAAGGTCACATACAGAATATAGTTTACGGTGAGGTCATCCGCATCAACAATGAAGTAACTCTGTGCGCCGCCTGTGATAACTTTGCTGAGCAGCACGGGGACGATTGTTGTGCCGCCGTCAAGGCTATATGACAAAGCGGAAACCTTTTTGTTCGCATCGGGAACAAGCGTGAATACATAGCTGCCGTCAAGGATATAGTCGCTGAGCTCAACATCACCGTCACCGGTAACGTCGTAATTGGCGTCTGTTAAAGTAACGCCGATTTCATCAAGAACAACCGAAGCCGCAGTCTTTTGCGACGTCGTTGCGGCAAACTTTACAGTGGTGTTGACAACATCGTCAATATCAGCAACATACGTGATTTGGAAGCTTGCTGCCGCTGCCGTGACCTGAGCCACATAAGCGATACTGTTGTCAGCCGCTTTCGCCAAGTAAGTGACTTCTTCACCCACCGTGAGACCGGAGAGCGTTGAAGTAACCCTGACGGATTTGCTGCCGTCGAGACTGTATGCCGTTGTTGTCGAATTTGTTGCAGCAGATGCGCTAACAGAGAGGACAAAAACCATTGTCAGTACTGTTAACATTGCGATGATTTTCCTGAGACTTTGCGTTTTACTCATTTAAATTCCCCCTTGCAAAATTTTGAATGGATAAAAACAATTTATTAAGAAAACATTTTAAACCTGCCATCATCAATTTTATACGCCTTGTGGCAAATTTTGAATGCTTCTTTGCGGTGTGAAACAATAATGCAAGTTTTGTCTTTGATGTCCTTGATGTTCGCAAGCAGCTGCGATTCGGTTTTTTCGTCAAGCGCCGAAGTCGCTTCATCCAGCAGAATCACCGGTGCGTCGCGGTAGACCGCCCTGGCAATCGCAATACGCTGAACCTGTCCCTCACTGAGCCCCAGCCCCTTTTCCCCGATGACGGTATCAAGCCCGTCGGGCAGTTCGGCGACAAAATCCCAAACCCCGGCTGTTTTTGCACATTGCACGATCCGGCTTTCATCCGCCCGGTCATCAAAGAAGCTGATGTTGTCACGGATGGTACCTGATAGGATCATATTCCCCTGCGGTACGTAAGCAAACGCTGCTCTCGTCCCTTTGCCGAGCGAAACCCTTTCGCCGCTGTGTAATGCTATGTATGCATCGCCTTTTGACGGCGAAATGATACCTAAAAGTAATTTCAGCAGGGTGCTTTTCCCGATACCGGAGTTGCCCGCAACGGCAACCACCTCGCCCTTTTTGATCGAGAAGTCTGCACCGTCAAGCACTGCCGTACTGTCATAAGCAAATGTCACCTTGCTTAAAACGATTTCACTGAAATCGTTCAGGCTTTCCACCTGTGTTCCGTCCTGCGTTTCCCCAGGCAGCTCTAATATCTCAATGACCCTTTCCGACGCAGCCAGCATAGCATAATACTGCGGCAGGATGGATGAGATGCTGAGAAACGGCGCTTGAACCTGACCCATAATCTGCGTCATGGCGAAAACGGTACCGACGCTGAGCAGTCCGAGTGAGAGCTTGTATGCCCCCCACGCCAGTGCGAAATAAAAGCCCGCATTTGCCGCTACGAAAAGCATGATGTTTGCGGCAACGCCAAGATTACTACGCCTGATGGTATATCTGTAATGCGCATTTTGCAGTGAGGTGGCATATTCGGTCACCACGTCTTCGCTGCCGAAGGATTTGATGACCAACAAATTCTGTATGCACTCCTGCATAAACGAGCGGGTTTTGCCGTCGGTTTCCTGACACTTTTTGTACAGCGCTTTCATTTTTTTGCGGTAGACATGGGAAACTACCAGCAAAAGAGGGCCCCCTATCAGACAAGCCAGCGCAAAGTCAGGTGCAATCATCCAAAGCACGACAAAGCTGAATATGATGCGTGTCAAATGCGATATACCGCTTGGTATCATATCGATGACCGCACCGGCTATGATGCTGACATCGCTGTTTAGCCTGTTGATCAGCTCGCCCGAATGATAGGCGCTGATGCTGACGTAGTCCTTGGTCAAAAGCTGTCCGAACAGTCTGCGTTTAATATGTACATTCAGCCTGCCGACCGCTCTTGCGCTGAGCATCGAATAAGCAACCTGCATCGCCAGCTGGATTAAGATCAGCGCCGCCAAATAACCAAACGCCGAAATGAGCTTTGCGGCCGTGCTGCCGGCAGCGGCGTCCATCACCTGCCTGGAAACCAGCGCCAAACTGACGCCGATATATGACACAATCAATCCGACTGCGGTCAGTAAAACCAAAAAACCGAGTATACGCTTTACCTCACGGGCTATCCACTTCAAGGTTCTGACGTCATCTTTCAAAGCTGCTTCCACCTTCGGCTTCTGATTGCACTCCTGAGACGTTTCAGCACGACGACCATAATGTGTCGTTTTCGCAAGCACAAAGTCCAAAAAACACAGTAAAGCTTGTATATCGGATTACTGCACGAGATGTTTCTGCCGCGTCTGCAAAAGCCTTCGACCGATGCGATGACCTGCTCTGGATATATGGGGTGCTCAATCTCAACTTCATGATCGCCCGCCATATACAAGATGTTGTCCTTTATTTTGACAATCCTATGAAGCACAAATTCACCGCTTACCCGCCTGTAAAGCACCAAATCGTATTTTTTCAGCACGGGTTTCTTCTTTAATATGACAGTATCTCCGCAACTCCTCAGCATAGGAAACATGCTGTTGCCTGTGACAATGAAACGCACAAGCATACCCTCTGCCAAAAGCTCCGTCAATACAGGTGAAACATTCACAATGCTGGTCACAATCGTCTTATTGTCGTTCATTGCATCATGCGACCAAATCTTTTTCTTTCAGCATGGCGATGAATTCGCCGACATCCGACTCCGCCGTTCCCCTGTCAATGTCGTACTCAGCAACAACTGCTTCGACAAGCTGTGTCACGGTCTTTTCTTCCTTTAACAATTTCCAAAGAAAAACACCGGTTTCGTTAAGGACAATCATGGCACTGAAATCCACCAGCTTTTCGCCGACTGGGACGACGATGTAATCGCCGGCTATCTGTTTTAACAAGAAATTATCCTTGATGACCACGATTATCCACCCCAGCATATTTTCAGATACACACATTGTACCACAGCTTTTTAAGATATGCAATCATTTTTTAAAAAAATCAGTACAATTTTTACAAGCAATTTTTGCATATTTTCACCAAAAAAAACAATGCAAAGGTCATATTTTGTTGAAAACGCAGCATTTCATTGCATTTTATCCGCCGAAGGAGGCTTCGGCAGCACCCGGCAGATTGTGGTCATCTGTCTCTACAATTGCCGTAGGCAGGTTGTTCTTTTCCCAAACGTGCGGAACCTGGTTGCCCGGGTCATACTTCGAGGAGAATACCCTGGAATTGCCCTCGGAACCGAAAAGAATTACTTTTTTGTCAAATGTAGCCAAGCCTTCTACTTCCGTAGGTCTTCCGACACCCGTGAATACTTCGAGGGTGACCTTGAAGAAGTATTTTATGTCCACTGTGAAAAAGCCCCTGTTGAAAGGTACGGGATCAAGGTCTGTATACACCCAGATCACTTCCGCACTCTTTACCTTGACGTTGATTGCCCTGTCAACCAGCTCCTGACCGCACCTCGTCAAAATGACCTGCAAGTCTTCAAGACAATCTCTCTCCCGGCAGGAATCATATACTTGGTCGGTATGGATGCAGACGCCGTCTCTGAAATCGCCGAGGGTTTCTGTGCAACAGCAAGCGTCGCGATTTTGGTTCATACTTTTTACCTCCTGTTTTTAAATATGGACTGTAATATACAGTTTTCACTATTATAATATGTCGCTTGGGCATTTGTGTGAATGGTCGCATATTATTTTGGAGCGACGGGTATACTAACCCCCAAAAGGATGTGATTATATGACGTTTATGCGCTGGCTCGGCGGCATTGTGGTATTTTTCTGGCTGCTCGGGCTGATATTCAGGTTCGCCGGAGGGCTGATCCATCTGCTGCTGATTGCGGCGGCGATCATCTTCATCTGGGACTGGTTGTCCGGCAAATCCAAATCGCGCACACAATGAAAAGAAAAAAGCGTTCGAGCGCGAAAGCGCAGGCGGATTCACTTCGCCGGAGCGCGGAAATTACGACGAATTTGCGTAATTTCTATCATATGAAAAAGGACGCCCGCTGCCGCGGGACGTCCTTTTTTGTGCGCTGACATAACCCTTTGCCAAGGAATGAATTAAATGTTTTCATATGATAGGAAATTAGATTTCCTATCATATGAAAAAGGACGCCCGCTGCCGCAGGACGTCCTTTTTTGTGTAAGTATACGGGAATATACCGTTTTCCCTGTCATAAGATGTAGTATGGTGATTGATTCGGAGGGATGGTATGAGCGAATATTTTGTCAAACACAGTTTCGGCACGATGCGCCACTTTTGCCACAACAGCCGGGGAATCTGCTTTTGCAATATATTAAACGGGCAGACGGGTGAATATGAGAGCTTAGTCGGCAACGGGCAGAAGGATTTTGACGTCATCATCGACGATGCCGAAACGATACATATGGTCTGTCAGGACGATGCGGGCAATATCCTTTACATCAAAACCGAGGGCATGAACTGGGAGAAATACACCCTTTTGCAGAGCAAATCATACTCGCCGCACCAGAAGCATTTCCGCCTGTTTCGGGTGGGAAACCTGATCAATATTTTGTACGCCATCGACTACAAGGGCAAAAAGCTGCTGACGCACCACATTCTTGAAACCAGCGATGTGCCGGATGCCGTCGACTGCTTTGAGGGGGAATTCGCCGCCACAAAGGACGAAAACGGCAACCTGTATGTGGTATACGAAAGCCTCGGAGGCGTTTTAGGGTGGCGCAAATACACATGGAGCAAAAAGGTGTGGGAGGATTTCGTGCCGGTTTCGACAAGCGGCAGGCTCATCCACCCGTATATCTATGCGGACGAGAAAATCCACATCACGGGGGTGGTCGACAATACCGTCGTATCCATCACGCAGGAGGCGGAAATCAAGGTCGGCGAGGGCGGCAGCCGACCGGTTTTCATCAAGAGCGGCAACTCGCTGTATGTGATGTGGGAAAACAAGCGTGAGGGGCGGGTGTGGGCGTCGGTCAGCAACAACGGCGGCGCGACCTTTCAAAACCCCACCGAGTTTATGGCGGGCCGATTCTCGCCGATTAAGCTGTTCGGGCTTGCCTATACCTCGTTCGAGAGCTGCCAGTCACGGCACTGTTATGGCTATATCAAGGACAACATCGCCTCGCTGTACGTGCTGAGCGATTTTATGAAAATCAGTATGACGCCGCCAAAGCCTGCTATGCCGCAGGGCGCCGCCGCACCGCCCGTCCGCCAGGAGGGCGACGCAGTGGAGCTGACCAAGCTCAAAATCCAGCTGCAAGGTATCCACGACAGTCTGACGAAATTGGGCAGCCGCATCGATATGCTGGATAAGCGGGTCAAGGGGCTGGAAACTCCTAAATAAAAAGCGTGTTCACATTCGTATGTGAACACGCTCTCAATATTATTGATACGCTTTATAGCTGCCCAGCACCTTGAAGAAGGTGGCTTTGTAGCGCACAATTTCAAGCGCGCGCCTGATGTTCTCATCGTCCGCCGTGCCGTTGATATCCACGAAGAACACATAGGCGCCGAGCACCGTCTTGGCGGGGCGGGACTCGATCTTCATCATGTTGATGCCGAAGATGTCAAATACCGACAGCATTTTATACAGCGCGCCCGGCTGGTTTGCGACGCTGAACACGACAGAGGTTTTGTCAGCGTCCGCAGGCATTTCGGCGTCACGCCGCGCCACCACGAAACGCGTAGTGTTGGTGCTGACGTCCTCAATTCCCCGTTCGACGATACCCAGTCCGTAAATTTCCGCAAGCGCCTCGCCGCCGATTGCCGCCGCACCGTCCTCGCCCGCCGCGATCATCGCCGCCTCCGCCGTACTGGACGTAAAGGTGACCGGCACGCCGGGGTAGCGCTTTGCCAAATAGCGTCCGCTTTGCCCCACGGGCTGGGGATGCGAGTAAATTTTCGTAATCGTTTCCGAATTGGACAGCAGGCACTGGCTGACGCTGATGAGCAGCTCCTGCGTGATCATGAGGTCGCACTCAAAGGCAAGGCAGTCGAGCGTCGTGTTAATGCCGCCCTCCAACGAATTCTCTATCGGCAGCACGGCCGCATCCACCTCCCGGGCGTTCGCCGCCGCAGCAAGCTCGGCGATCGAGGGGTAGGCGGTCAGCTCGCTGTCCGTCCCTGCCGCCGCTTTGTTTGCCGCAATCTGTGAAAATGTGCCGTCCGGTCCTAAATATCCGATCCTCATAGCGTTCTCCCCACTGCCTCGGCAACCTTTTTAAGCTCACCCATCAGCTCCGCAAATACCTCCGGACGCAACGATTGCTCGCCGTCGCTCATGGCGTTCGGCGGGTCCTGATGCACTT
>JAKJBX010000011.1 GCA_022706765.1 Bacillota bacterium | reverse complement strand
GTGTTTTCCCCGTCATAGGTATAGTTTGTAACATATGAATCCGCAGGGGTTATCAAATCCTGCTGTGTCTTTACCGTTCTGTTACCCCGTGCGTCATACGCATAGCTTGCCGCAAAGCGGCTGTTTTCACCCGTGTTATAGGCTTCTTCCAGCGCCAATCTGCCTATACCGTCAACTGTCAATCAGAATGTGCAAAAACAAGCACGTCCCCAAATATCCCACGTCCTAGTGGTTACCTATCAACTTCCAATAGATTTGCAAGTATGGAATTTTCACGTGGTTCATTCACTTCAACATTCGTAACAGTAAAGTTTGGTCCATGCTCTTTCCAAGGAGAATCGGGATCTTTTAACTTATACGATACAATGACCCAAAAGCCATCATTTGTATAATGTCCTGATTCCGGTGGTATCATCAACCCGGTCGTACCCATAAGATATCTTGCATATCTGTCTATTTTTTTTACATCGTTTTCTGTGGATACATCTAACTCCAATTTTCCAAAGTCGTCTGCGGTCACGCTATCTTTAGAATACCAAAAACTGGTAGTTCTCAGAAAACCGGTATCTTTATCCTTTTCATATAACAAATACAACCGCCCTCCTTTGTCGGACTTGTGGATGGTGTAATAATAATTTTCGACTTGTCTTATGCATTCAACCTTAAATACCATGTCAACATTTACCAAATACAAAGAATTATTGTTGTAGCTTCTCAAATCATCTTCCGGGTACACATTCTTAATCACATCGTCAGCGCGATCGCTGTTATTGACTCTGCTCAAAATTTCACTTTCCGGAACTGCATCTTTTGATGGCTGTTTATCCCATTTTAGCTTTACATGTGTTACTTCTTCTACATCCCATGCATCAGGCTGCGGCGACGGGGTCACATCATTAGGCGATTGAATGACGCAAGAAATAAGCGTTCCTCCCATTATCATAATCATCATTAATAATATAAGCCTCTTAAACATAATCATTTCATTCCTTTCTAAAGCCAAAAAGGCATATTGGAAGTCATCACTTTCCACAATCGAATTGACTTCTTGATATTATCTGACTTGCACTGCAATATAAACTATCTCACTGTCATAAACGTATCCTTGATCATTTACCCATTGTACGTTTTCAGGCGTTTGCCCTGCTTTTAATTGTACTGAATTATTTTGACCGGGTTTATGTGACCAGGTACCGTCATTATGCTGTACCATAAAGTGATAATCATAAACTAGCGTACCATTCCCTAGGGTATCAACAAGCTCAGTTCCAACCCTGACGGCAATCCTATACTCATCCGCTCCAATTTCGGCATCTATTCCGCTGAGTAGCCTTGCGCCGATTGCCGTTCCCTCCGGCAAATAGGTAGTATCAGAGTTCTCACCTATTTGATTTAATTCGTTTATAACCGAATTTGCAATTAAATTAACATTATTAGATGGCGCCATCAAAGGATCAGACCCATAATTACGACCCAAAGCGTACCCGTAACAATTTACCGACCCACTAGTAACTGAAACATACGATCTTGCCGCACCATATTTTTCGCCCCGGCGTCTCGCATCTTCTGCAATTGCGCGTGCTTTGCTCCTAGCTGCTTCAGGTCCTCTCGGTCCAAATGGAGATGACCACGCAATAGTCTGCTGAATAATTATTTTCTGTACCCATGCGGGCCGTTTTTCGTCACCATCTGCCCACATGCCGGTAGGGTCTTTAAACATGACAGGATTATTATTGCCGTAAACATACCAATTCAAGCCATCCCCTATCGGATCCTCGCTAATAAACCGTCCCCTATCGGGATCATAGTACCTTGCGACTTTACGCATAGACTTTGCCCAGCCCGGCGTAAATACAACAATTTCCATGTTGTTTCGCTTGTATATGACATTAACCGCTGTCCTCTATATATATTAGTTTTATGCGCTTTCGGAAGCGCTTTTATCATCGCATAAATGCCTCGAACCATGAATTTCATGTTCCGGTTCGCCTTCCACCGTTGGGATTTTGCCTACAAAACGGTAGAAAATTTCAATTTTCTGCACTCGCTTGCCGTCCACCTTTTCCGCGTTATGAACCATTATTTTTTCACACAGTTCGTTGATTATCGGCGCGTCCAATTCCTGCAAATCGGCGTATTTGGCAATTAAATCAATCCATTTTTGGCTGTTATCCCGGGACTCGCGTAGCCGTTCCAACTGCCTTGCCAAATTCTGCACCTTAGCCGCAAGCTGTGTTTGTTCGTTCTGATATCGGGCGAACATCGCCGTATAATTATCGTGGTTCATGCGCCCGGAAACATTTTCCTCAAATAGCCGTTGCAAAAGGTTATCGATTTCGGCAAGCCTGTCCGAACTCTTTTTGTAATCACCGTTCAAACGCTCGATCATCTTGCGTCTTTGACTATTTTCGGTGTCACAAAGCGTCTCCAACAATTCTTCGGGATGCCTAAGTGCCAACCTTGCATACGCCTGTATGTCATTCAAAACAATGTCATAAAGCGCCTTGTGACTGGTGTTATGGCTTGCGCATTTTGTTTTGCCAAATTCCCGGTAAGTCACACAATGGAAGTAACGCCGCTGGGATTTTTCGCCCGTTTTCGGGTTCTTCTGCAAGGTACTGAGCCACATCGCCGCGCCGCAATCGGCGCATCGTACAATCCGCTGGAATATATTCGGCGGATTCGTCCTCGGCAATACGCCTCGATGCAGAAAGCGTTCCTGCACCAAATCCCAAGTATCCCGGTCAATGATTGGCTCGTGGGTATTTTCACTCCGAACCCACTTATCCCTCGGCTGATGCTGGCGGCGTTTGGACTTATACGAAACCGACACCTCTTTGTAATGGATCATGTTTCCGATATAAATTTCGTTGTCCAAAATTCGCTCAACCATTCCGCTTGACCAGGCATATACAGGCGTTGGATTTGTTCCGGTGAACATTTTCGCGTAATATTTCGAGTCTAACTTGTGCAGATATGCCGCTGGGGTCAACATTTGCTTTTCTACCAACACAGTCCGTATCCTTGCCGCGCCGTAACCTTGTTTGGCAAGGTCAAATATAAACCGCACCGTTTCCGAACTCTCCGGGTCAACCATCAGCTTACCCTTGTTATTTGGGTCTTTGGAGTAGCCGAACGGCGCAAACGCCCCGTGATAATCGCCCCGCGCAATTCTTACCTTGTATGCCGATTTTATCTTTTTGCTGATGTCTTTGGCATACATTTCATTCAGAATATTTTTGAACGGAGCAATATCGTTGTCGTTGTTAATCGTATCGATTCCATCGTTAACCGCGATATAACGCACATCGTTTTCAGGGAAAAAGCATTCCGTGTAAAAACCCGTTTTAAGATAATCCCTTCCAAGACGGCTTAAATCCTTGGTGATAACCATGTTGACTTTGCCGTCCTCGATATCGTCTATCATGCGCTTGAACCCGCCTCGTTCAAAGGTAGTTCCGCTGATTCCATCATCGACGTAGTAGTCCACAATGCGCCATCCGCGTTCCTGCACGTAACTGGAGAGCATATTCTTTTGTGTTGATATGGACGAACTTTCGCCCTGCGTTTCATCGTCCCGCGACAGCCTACAATAAATTGCCACGTTGTAAAAGTCTTTAATAATCATTCTCGCTCCTCCTTGTAATAGCGAGAACAGCCCTTTACCCCGCGACTTCGCGCAAGTTTATTATAGCATCGTTTTCGCCAAAAGGCAAGTTTGTTATGGAAAATTACAGAAATTATTCGTCGTTTTTATCGCGCTTTGCCTCGTTCTTTATAGCCTCGTAAACCGCGTCCTGTATGGTTCTGCCGCTTTCAAAGTGCCGCTCGATAATATATACGTTATTTCCGATTTTTACCTCCGCTTGATTCTCAAGAGGATGTGTGTCAATTCGCGCCATAAGGCATCCCTCCTGAGACTATACTATTCACGACCGCTTGTACCATAGAACGACAAAAAAAGATGGACAAACCGAAATTCGTCCATCTAACTTTAATTGTCTGATTTTATTTCAGAAAGCCCTTCTAATTTTCGCACTTCATCAACCGTCAGAAAGCCGTTTTGTATCGCTATGGCATAGCACTCACATCGCTTTTTGAACTCGCCTATAACCGTTTGCACTTGACCCTTTTCCAACATTTCCGCAACTGTACAAGGACGGTTTTTTATATCTGCAAATTGATCATACTCTGCCATATCAATCATCCCCCATTTTCAGCAGCTTCACGGCTTCGGGCAGAACCAGCTTACCGTCCACCCTCTGCGTGGCATAGAACCCCACCTGATCATTCTCAGCGTAACGCTCATTTAACACCTTAAACCGCATTTCACGGCGGTCGGATATCCAGTAATAGGAGAAGTCGCCAAACGCCATTACAAGGGCTTCTGCGGCGATTTCCGGCACGAATGGAGAGGTATAAACGGGTCTGCCGACTACGGTGTCGGGAGTTACATCTTTAACGGCAGGTTGCCAGATATATTGACCGTTGTTGTCTTTGATTTTGCGCAATTCCCGGATGGTAGAATCGTTAGTGACAAATACCGCTTTGCCGCGATATGGCTTTTTTATGCTATGCATCAGGTCGATAACATCGTCAAAAGTTATAGCCGTGGCACTTGTGGCGGTCGCGCCTATTTCTGCGCCTCCGGCATCGGTGAATATTCCGGTGGGTTTATCATTGCCGTCACCCACGCAGAAGGTGCGCTCTTCTTCCGCACCGATAAGCTGGGCGAAACGTCCAGCCACAAATTGTTCGAGAGGGAAAGCAGAATCCTCCAACAATTCGGTGGACGATTTTATCAGACCTCCCAATTTATATGCGTTTAACACGATTTGGTTAAAGGTCATGGTGGTTTCGGGAATAGGCATATTTTCCCCAATCCAGTTGACCGCGCCGTCCGAGTTGGAAATCGGAACCTTCAGTTTTTCGCGGGATGTAGGCACAAGCCGTGCGATGGCGCGGAATATATTCTGTTCCTGCAATGCTTGAACCAGTTCATTAGCAAATTCCTCCGGTACAAGGTAACCGCCGGAAGTGTCAACACCAACGGATAACGCGTTTGAAACGCCCCTCCCGCGCATGGCGTTCCAAAATGCCTGAGCATATTCGGACGTACCCCGCACACCGCTTCCCGGCGCGGTGACCAGCGGTTTTGTTATACCTCCGGTAAGCTTGTTCTCTATATGCTGGAAACGCTCCAGCATCTCAATTTTTTCCGTAATGGCAGTAATTTCCGCTTCTTTTTTGTTGTAAATAGCCTCGTTCTCCGGTGATACTATGCCATTGTTCACATCCCTTAAAGAATCCAAGAATGCCCTTGTTTCCTTAACCAAAGCCGCCCGTTTATCCCGTAGCACTAAAATTTCATCCATTATTTGAGTCCTCCTTTTTGTACGCCACCCCTGCCGCTGCGTCTTTTATGCTGATCATATTACCGTTTACCAAATATTCATCGCCGCCTTCTTCCGATGGCAGTGGATTCATATTTTCCAAGCCTCTAATATCATTCGCGGAAAGCCAGCCGTTTTGCCGCCCGATGGCGTAACCGTTCATGCGTGTGGCGTAATCTCCGCGCAAAAGTCCATCGAGGTTAAATTTGATGATATATTTCTTGCGTTCGCCGGGCGATAACAATTTCGTGTTCATCGCCTGTTCAAAGCGTTCAACCCACGGCGTTAGCGTAAATTTCACAAATTCCATTGATTGGTGTTCGATATTGGAAAATGTGGATTTTTCCAAATCGCCAATCATGTGTGGCGGAACTTTAAATATACGCGCTATTTCGTTTAATTGGAATTTCCGTGTTTCCAAAAATTGTGCCTGTTCCGGCGGTATGCCCACTTGGTGGAACTTCATGCCGTCCTCTAAAACAGCGACACGATGCGATCCCTTGCCTTTATATAATGCTTCCCACGTTTTTCGTATAGCATCATGGTCATCTAAAGTTCCGGGATGCTCCAAAATTCCGCCGGGGTTCGCTCCGTTGGCAAAGAATGTCGCGCCGTAGTTTTCTGTAGCGACAGCCATGCCAATGGCGTTTCGAGCCAGCGCAATGGGAGAATACCCCACCAAGCCGTCAAATGAAAGTCCGTGAATATGTAAAACCTCATGCGCCGCCAGCGTAGTACCGCCGCTTTTTTCGTTGGGGCGCGCCTCGTCATAATTTTTCCAATATGTATAATATATTTCACCGTCATCGTTGCGATTAACGTCCATTTTGTTGGGTAATAACGGATACAGTGAATGTACCTGCCCCAAGCTGTTCCGTATAATTTGCGCGTAGGCGTTTCCGTATAAAAGAAGATGGACGGTCAATGTCTCGCGCAAATCAAGGCTGGTCATTTCTGGATTTGGAGCAAGATGTAAAATATCATAAAGCGAATGATCGACTTTGGCTTGCATACTGCCGCCGCTATGTTCGTATATTTTCAACGGCAAGCTGCCAATCGCCTCAGAAATAACGCGAACGCAAGCATAGACCGCCGCCGAACGGAGCGCGGACTGCTCAGTAATATCCACACCCGTGGTTGATTGCCCTGTATAAAACACAGGAGTGGTTGATAGGCGGTTCTCGACTTTTGGCTTAAATATTTTTGTAAATATGCCCATATAAAATACCCTTTCAAAAGGAAAAGCCGCCTTGCGGCGGCTCGGCTCTATACAATTTTATGCGCTATAGGTTGGCTTTATTCCGTTTCCTGCGCGGTTTCGGGTTCTACTTCGATGGCGGGTTCGGGCGCGGGGAAAGCGGCGCGGACGTATTCTTCTATGACCGACTCTATCAGCATATTCCGGCTCATATGCTTTTCCGTAGCAAGTGCCGCCAGCTTTTCCAGCATATCCGGCGTGAACCGTACCGATATTACATCCCGATGAATACGCTCTCGGCGCTTACGTGATTCGCCCTTTTCCGGTTTGGTGTACCTCCAGCTGCTATCCCCGGAAAGGTTACGGCTTAATAATTTTCTACACAGTGAGTATTCTGCTCCCTTGAGTCCCAATCCAATCCCAAATACTCGCATGGCAAATTTTTCGTTCTCGAATGCCTCCTGCGGTTGTGCTGTAATCCTCGCCTTTTGCTTTGCCGTGTTGCATAATGCCGCTATAAACTGGCTGTATGCCTGTATTTCCTCGGCGGGAAGATTTGGAGCGAACCAAGGGAATTTTATGCTTTCCTCGGTTGTTTCGATTGGCAATTCCTCAACCGATAAAACCTTTTTAATCAGCATGGCTTTCGAGTCCACCATCCGTCTTAAATTTTCCAACTTTTCGGGCGTAAATCCTTCCATCGGCATTTCGATAGTCAATACTTCCGGTGTGACAATTTCTTGCTGTTTTTTAGTGCGTGGCATAATGGTGTTCCCCCTTTAATTTGGCGGCTTTCGCCGACCTTGTAACACCATCATACCTCTGAATCGAGACCTAATCAACCCACACATAATGGACGTGAAACTATTGATATTACTGGGTTTGTTGGTCATTCTCCGTTTCAGTTTTATCAATCACGCCAACAATATAATCCATTCCTAAACGCGCAGGAAGAATATTTACTATTTTAACCGCTTTATGCTCATCCAAAACCTTATAAATAACTATGTAAGAAAATACAAACATGCCTCTGTATCCTAATTCTTGCAATTGCTCATTTTGAATATAGGGATAACGACGAGGCATATTTTCCAAAGTGTTGATACGCTTAATGATTTCGTCATAAACATAAACTGCATATCTTTTATCATTTTCACACAAAAAAGAGGCAATATTATCTAAATCAAATATTGCCCTATCCGTTATCTTGATGTTATATTTTCCCAAAACGCTTCTCCCTTATTTCTTTTGCAACTGTTTCAAAATCACGACATTCTTCTATTGGCATATCGGAAGCAAGTACGGTTTCCGCTAAATTGGGAATACCATAATCAACACTTATTTCTGAAATATTAATACTTTTTAATGTAGTTTCCATATATTCCTCAACTCCTTTGTATATTTATTATAACCCATTATCCTTGAAAAGTCAAAAAAATTCAAAATTAAATTAAAAAAATTGTTTTCACCAGTTGAAACCGTCCTCGCCGTAAGACAAAATACCGCGAGTATTATATACGCTTTCCTTCTTCGGATTTGCCATATTGTATACCGCTCGGGAAAGTGCCATAATCGCCGCAACCGCGCCGTCTATTTTTTCTGACGATTTTTTCTTTGATGGCTTTATGTTTCCGGCGGCGTCGGTTTCGATGTATACATTTTCAAACATCCATCGGAGTACAGGATGCCCGCCGTGGATAAATCTTTCATCAAGTACCAAACGCATTAATTCTTTGGATGGCTCGGAAAAGCTAACAAAACCTTGACCGAATTTACTCATTTCAAAATCCTGAGCCTCAAGGTTTTGTGTCATTTGTATCGCGCCCCATCGGTCATACGCTACTTCCTCTAATTGGTATTGCTCCGCTAATTCACGGATTTTCTTTTCTATAAAATCGTAATAGATAATGTTACCTTCGGTCGCTTCTAAATAGCCTTCTCTGTGCCATTTGTCGTAAGGAACATGGTCTTTTTTAACGCGCCGTTTCATGTTATCTTTTGGAATCCAAAAGTATGGCAGAACGTAAAACTTACCATTTTGTTCATCGGGAGGAAATACTAAAACAAACGCCGCTATATCATCGGTGGATGCCAAATCCAGTCCGCCGTAGCATTTACGCCCCTTCAAAAATTCCATGTCAATCGTTTCCGCGCCCTTGTCGTATTTATCCATTTGAAGCCATTTTTTCGCTGACGATAACCATTGGCATAAATAAAATTGACGGAACTCCGACTCAATGGCAACATCATTCTTGGCGCGTTCATAAATGCTATAATAAAATTCCTCCGGCACGGTGATGCCGTAAGATGGATTTACGCGCTTCCACACTTCCGGGTCATGCCAATCGTCATCGTCCGCAGCGGCAAAAATCACCGGGTAATATGACGGGTCTATTTTACGCTCATTTAAAATATCCATCGCATAAGTATGTTCGGAATAACAAATGCTGTTGCGGTCGTTGCCAGCAGTGGTGATTACAAAATTCAAAGGTTGCCGCCGCCCTGAACCCGCGCCTACGGTCATGGTGTCATATAATTTTCTATCGGTTTGACCCAGCAATTCGTCAAAAATACAACCGTGGATATTTAAACCATATTTGTTTTTGACCTCGCTTGACATGGCGCAGTAAAATGAGCGGGTTGGCGTGAATACGATTCGTTTGCGAGAGTCAATGAATTTACAATATTTTCTCAGCACAGGATTGTCTAACGCCATCTGCGCCGCAAGATGGAACACAATCCCAGCCTGTTCACGGTCGTTTGCAACGCTATATATCTCCGCGCCTTCCTCACCGTCCGCGCATAACAAGTATAACGCAATCGCCGCCGCGAGTTCAGATTTTCCGGATTTTTTTGGCACTTCCACAAAAGCGTGCCGAAATTGCCGCGCCCCGTTTTTCTTGACAACGCCAAATAAATCCCGGACAATTTGCTCCTGCCATGGAAGAAGCATAAATGGCTTTCCTGCCCATTCGGTGGTTTTAATGTGCCGTAATTCTTGTATAAACGCCACCGCGCAATCGGCTTTGCGTTCGTCATAGCGGGAATCCGGCAACATAAATCGGGTTGAAATATATTTAAACGCCATGCTGTCGCTCCTTTAGGGAAATCCGGGAATGGCAGCTTTTGCATAACGCCATTAAATTTTTGCCCATGTCCGAACCTCCAGCTGCGACCGGAATTACATGGTGAACCTCAACCGCCGGAGTTAAAAGCCCTGCGCGTTCGCATTCGGCGCAAAGCGGATGTTTGGAAATATATAATTTACTGATTTTGCGCCATCGGCTGTCGTAATGGTCAGCGTTGGCGCGGCGGTTCATCTCCCGTTTATGTATGGCGCAAAACCTTTCTCCGACGTTAATCAACGTACCACATCCCGGAAAGTTGCAGGGTTTGCGTGTTTTATACGGCATAATCAGACCTCCCTGTTCATAATCAACAACTTTTCCATTATGTTGGCGTGGGGATTATTCCCGCCGTAATCGGTTTCACAATTTTCTTTGATAATCGTATAAATTTTATTCCACGCCTTATCCGCCGCGTTCCAATACCGCAATGCTTGGTCGGACAGCGGGTTTGGCTCAAGATGGATTTTTTCTTTCTTGTCGCTTTTTTCCTTGCTCATCAAATATAGACTTTTTGAAACAACATCCTCACATTCCAACCATCGGGTGAAAAGGATGGAATATTCCAATATATGTTGTGGGTTTATGAGATAAATGCATCCGGTCTTTTCCAGCCATTCTTTGGTTTGGTTAAAAATAGCGTCCATGCGCGGAATGTCCTTGCTAACGCCTGTCGCAACCATCAGCCGCAGAAAGTCCGGCGGCTCCGGCGCGGGTATATCCGGGGACGTTGGTATGTTCAACACTTTTGCCTTATGCTTTTTTGTCGTATCCTCCAATATTTTGTCGGCTAAACTTTTGCGCGGTCTGCCGGAGCCTGCCCGCTTGCCGCCGTGTCCGTTCGCCATCGTCGCCCTCACCTCCATATCGTTTGCTTTGCCGCAAAAGACACGGCAAAGTCCACTCATTCCGGGATGTCTCCTTTTCCCCATGAAGTCTACTGACTTCACGGGAACCCTTTTTGACACCATCCTTATGTTGATATTTTATGCGCTGGACAGCTTGTTTGATAACCGTTATTTTGCCGCAAAACCGCACCGACATTGGGTTTTTCCCCCGCACCCCCAAAGTTTTCAATCATCCTCGGACAGGCTTGATTATTTTGGGCATTTTATCAAGTACAAGCTATTTTATCAAGTCAAAACCCTTATGCCATGCGGGTTGCAAAACCCCCAACAACTTGAAATGCGGAAACCTTACGCGCGACCCTTGCGCGTTGTGAGACGATGGAGGTTGTAGACTTTCGACCACCCCCTCCGGTCATCGGCATTGGAATAAACAAATATACACAGGCTGGATTGCAATCCTGTGCCATTACAAATTACCATATTACTCTGTAAATTGTAGGTGCATCTTTTTATACGCGTTTTTGTTTTTATGATAATATTAATAACAACACTTATTCCCATGTAGTATATAATATTTAAGTAATTAAGTAATAATATAAAAAAAGTAATGGACGGTTATTCCTCTGCCTCCGTCTCTTTGACAAAGCTCGACACGTCGCATAACTTTGACAAAATGTTAAAATCCACCACCCACACCCGCTTGGAGCATTCGCCAAACCATTTCCCTTTGTTTTTAGCGATAAAGAACTCGGTCTGCTCCAGCTGCTTTCGGAACTGCGTATATGGCAGAACCTCTCCAGCCACGGCGTAATCCTTACAATAACGGGTATAGCGGTCGTAAACTTGAGATAGACACAGGCAGAGGTATTGACCGTTGTTCTCGAAAGCGTAATCCTCGCCGGACTTCAGCTTCATACGCGCCATGACCTCGAATGCCTGTTCCACCGCGCCTTTATTGTAACTGCTATCGTCCAAAAGATAATCGCGGACGGCAACTTCAAGGTTTGCCGCACAAGCGGCGTGGTCGATGGGAAACGCATCCGCAAATGCCATCCCCAACGATTGGCACAACTTGTTAATAAGGCTGATTCCCGCATACATCGTACAAAGATTGCTTACTATGCGGTCGGGCAGACCTTTGTTAAAATATTCTGCTCCCTCGGAGTGCCATTCCAACACTTCCTTCGGCGTGGTGCGGAGCGCGATATCCAACAACGACCGTCCGAATGAACTGATAATATTTTTGTTTGTCTTTATCCATTCATAGGCAGCACGGCATTCTTTGTTTTTAATATCACGTTTGGAGAATAGCAATTCAATCGTCCGTTCCCGAATCGCGCCTTCGTCAGAATCCTCCTCGCCAGCCACCACAATCGGCGCAAGCAAATCGTATGCCACTGCCGACTGGTCAGCTCTGCCGCGAACACCTTCATGCCAATCGTAACTGTCGCGAAAATGATTTCTAAGGGAGTGCAGACATAACTTGGGAAGCTGTGACGGTTTGAACTCCTCAATTGCCTGCGGGATAATGTTGGAGGAATTGGACTCCCGCATGAGTGTGAACGGCTTGGTTTGTGATGATGCGGTTGCTTTATGCTTTCCGAATAATGGCATAATAACCCGTTCCAAGCTGGTGCTTTTGCCGCCGCCCTTTTCGCCCACAAGGAATAGGTGTGGAAACTTTATCCCTGCTCGGCGCAGATGCGGTTTGATAAAACATCCGGCACACCATGCTAATATAGGAACAGTACGTGAATAGGAATTATAGTTGAGAATGTTTTGCGCCAATATACGGAGACCATCCTTTTCAATCATCGGCGCGGTCAATATATCGCTTTCCAACATTTTATATTTCTCAATCTGAACAATATCGTTAATCGTTCTGCCGCCCACGCCGACGGCGCCATTTGTATCTACGAAAACAAGCGACTGTTTGTTGGGATATATGCCCAACGCCTTAACGCCGCGCTTTTTCGTCCAATTCAATCCATCAATGAATTGCTTAAATAATTCCAAGTCACCCTCCCCACCGAAAAAGGAAAAGGCAATGGTGCGCTTTGTTAACACATTTTTCAGCCGCTGTAAATTAGCAAAATCATTCGCCATAAATATCTGCCGGAAACGCTCGCCCCGAAAGGATATGAGGTCACAAGTGAGTTGAGTCTCTTCTTCGGCGGTAATCATTTCTATGGGTTCGATGATAAAATTTGTAAGCTGATAAACGCGCTCGTTCTTGTTGCGCCAATACAAACCGCGCTCCTCGAACATCTCGCTTGTATCATGCTTGCGCGGCGGCGTGTAGGTTTTGTCGGTGTTTGCACAAGCATTACGGACGGTCTGGGCTCCGTAGGTAGAACCATCTGCGGAATGGGATGCGTCCCACTTTTCGCGGTACAATCCGGATTTACGGAAAAGCCTGTCAATTTGCGCCTCATTGCGCCCCGACCAAAACGCCAGCTTGCAACAAAGCGCAAAGTCCGCCTCCGATTGGGATTTGTATTTTTCCTGCCAATCACCGCAATATAGCTTATCAAACGCATCACCGTCTTTGGATGCTTTTGATAATTTCAATAATTCATCGTCAGTAATAGACACAGTGGTTGTTGCATTCCTGCGACTGCGCTTTTTCGGCGGCGTGATAAAGGTTTTGTGTATCCATTCAATAGCACCATTATCAATCGCAATCGTGTCGGAGCAGTCCTTCCAGCGCACTCCTGACATTGTAAAATAGCGGCGGGACGAATACATCTCCACACCGCTTTCGGAATTGCGATTCCCGCCGGGCGGCGCAACGCCGCGAAGAAAAATGTGAAGTCCTGTTCCGGATGGGCTTACCTCAATATAGGTTGGTGGCAATCGTTCCAGTATCGCCATAGCTACCTCATTTAGTTGTCCGTCCTCAAGGCAGTGGTCAATGTCTATGCCGATAATGCCGCACTCTGCCGTGAAAACAAATCCAATCCCCGAAAACATATATTTATCTTTATGGTATATGGCTTCATCCAAAGTCCCCCAAGTATCCGCTTTGCTCGCCGAAGCCTTATATCCCGACACCGGAGAATACGGCACTTTCATATCTCGACCACTTTTGTTATCTTTTTCAAGCCGCCAGCACACCCATTGAGGCAAGGCGATGAGTTCTTTTGGAAAGTTGTGGTTGTCCACAAAAAACACCTCCATATCAGAAAATATTACATTATATTCCGATATGAGTTGTACCTATTCACGAAAAGCAACTTATATACGGTTAAATAGATGATATTTTTAATCAAGAAAAACAAAGAACTCCTTTAAGATGAGATTATAAACCTCATCTTAAAGGAGTTTCCTGATTCCTATGTTTTTGTAGTTTTATGGAATTTAACCACTCGTGCAACGTCAAAATAGAAATACCCAATTCCTCTTGCGGCAGGCGGATTCATGCTATATTACACATTATCAATGAATATTATAAAATTTTTAAACATTAAAAGACCACCGCCCATCATATGACAAGCGGCGGCAAGTTCAATTTGTTGTTTGTGTGCTTTTACAAAGTAGCTCGTCTCCATCTGTCCCTACTTACATTGTCCATGCGCTTGACACAAATAACCCAAAAGCATTAATGCACTTGGAAATGTCGAAATAATAATTGAAGCTCCAATTCCCTTTAATCCTAATTGCGTAGCTAATATAAAAAAAGGAGAGCTAAATGTTAATTGGCTAATGTATATGGTTGAGTTAGTACTTTGTGTGCAAATTAGTAATATCAATAAAGTTAATATATTTAAAAACGCAATACTTAATATGCTCATAATTTTAATGATACCATTTGTAATTTGCATTTGACTACCAACCTTAAAATACGTAATAATAGTAATGCCTAACCCTATAATAGCTACAGTAATCATCATTATCGTTGCCAACTTCTGATTTACAAAATTATAGACATATTGTGTCAATCGTCCTGGCTCAGGTCCAATAAAAAACAAATAGTTCAATAGATTCCAGCACGCACACACAATAGTGTGAACCAATATAGGATAAAATACCTTTAAATACATTTATTTCGCCTCTTTTCTATTGACTTGTATTTACTTTTGAATAAAAACTATTTAAATATTCCTTACTTCTAACAACGGTATTACGATATCTTTGACTTCCGAAACGCTCCCCTGTATCTACCCTGTTATATACACCTACTTGTCCTGTTGCCTCGGCATCAAACTGAGGATTGTCAACATTTTTATATTGAAATATTGGACTTTCACCATTAAATGTGTGAGGTGATGAAATAGGATTGTTAAAATCGTTTGTCCCAATGTCCATATGTGCATCGATATCTTGTAATGCATGCAAACCCTGACCTATCATTTCTAAAGCGCCTACCCGCCATTGATGCCTTTCTTCTACAGTTATTTCACCTTTCGCATATGCTTCATCTGCCCAATTCCAGTTATATATTGCACTATTTAGCATTTCATCGGCATGCGCCTGTCTTGAATCTATATTCGGGTCGGCGTTTCTATCAAAATGCCATCCCTGAGCCGCAGCATTCTGATTTGTTGCTGCAGTATCACCTCTGTCAACTCCGATATTAGCTTGGGCAACAATATTAGCGTGAAATGGATCTAATCCCAATTCATTAAAGATCCACGTTGTTGCATCTACATGGACTAATTCACCCCATTTGCCTGTGGGGTCTTTGTATTTTATTGGATTATTATAACAGTAAATATACCAGTTTGTACCATCCCTCGCGGGATCTTCCGAAAGCATGCGTGAAGTCGCGGGGTCATAATACCTTGCCCTGAGATAGATATTCCCGCTCTCGTTGTCGAAGTACTCACCGCAGTACCTAAATGGATTGGTATCGTTTTTGTCGGCGTTATCCTCGTTGCCGAATGCATCGTACCCATAAGTTTTGGTGATGGTGCCGTTTCCATCCGCAAGCTGCACCACGTCGCCGTGGGTGTTGTAGGTGTACTTCGTTTTCTCACCGTCGGCAGTATATGACCACATCAGGTTATATCCCCTGACATATGTCGCCCGTATATTATACGACGCATCCCCCTCCATGATAACGCTGCCGCGGTCGTTGACAAAAGTAGTCGTTATACCATTAACAGTTTTGCCCGTACGCAGCCCTATAGGATTATACGCATACTGTGCCGTTATTCCTCCGGTTTCATATTTTACAAGCTGTCCATAGGCATTGTAGCGGAAAAGCTCATTGCCCCCAAGCCCTTTTCCCAGTTCAAACCCTTCCATGCCTGTGCCCTGTGTTATAGTGCTCTTCAGCTTTGCGATAGTGTTGCCGTTGGCATCATATTGGAAGTCTGTAATGTCCGATGTCTGTCCTTTTGTTTGCGATTTCTTTAATAATTTGTTACCAATATCATAGGTGTAGTTTGTAACATACGAATCGGCGGGTGTCGTGAGATCTGTCAGCGTCTTTGCTGTTCTATTGCCCCGTGTATCATACGCATAGCTTGCGCTGAATTGCGTGTTTTCCCCTGTGTTATAGGCTTCCTCCTGCGCCAGCCTGCCTATGCCGTCATAGGTATAGGCTGCGCCCTGCTCCTTGCCGTTTACCGAGGTATATTTTTCATGCACATTGCCATTAAGGTAATAGGTATAGGTGCTGAAATCCGTCAGGCTGCCGTTTAATCGGTTTTCCATACGGGTAACCAAGCCTGCCTTGTTGTGCTGATAGGACACCGAGTCGCCTGTGTTGTTTGATGTTCCCGTCAGCAGCCCATTCAGATCATATGTATAGGATGTTGTTACGCCGCCGCTTGACAGGGTGTCGTATTGGCTGAGCCTGGTATACGTATACCCTATGCCCAGCAGTTCGCCGCCCTGCGCGTTTTTGACCGACAGCGAGGTGATATTCCCCTCCGCATCGGGGATATAGTTTTTGGTTATCCCCTTATTGCTCTCGCTAATTATGCGCCCGAAATTGTCATAGCCGTAGGAAATAATGTCGCTCCCCTGTGTGACCTTGCGCAGGTTACCCGCCACGTCATAGGTGTATGATGTGTTTTCCGTCACGCCGCCCAGCGCTCTTGTTTCCGTCAGCGGTTTGCTGAAAATATTATATTGGTACGAAATCTGCCAGCCGTTTTTATCCGTTGTGCCTAAGAGGTTGCCCACATAGTCATAAGTAAATGCTTGCTGCAGCCCGCCTGCGTCTGTGGTGCGGGTCATTTGCTTCAACGGGTTGTATTCATACTGCGTCAGCGCGCAGCCGGACGGCAGATCAGACACCGTCTGCGTATCGACCGGCGCGGTCAGACCCGTGTACATCCTCATCATATTGCCGACACTGTCGTAGGCGTACTGCGTATAATTGATCTCCGCCGGCTGGGGATAGCTTTTCACCGCCGTCAGCCTGTTCCTGCTGTCATAGGCATATTCGACCGTGTCATATTCCTCGACAGTGTTGCCTTGCTGGTTGGACTGCTGCTTTTCCTTGACAACATTGTTATTTGCGTCATACCAGGTCAGCTTTTTTGAGGTTTTAGCGTCCGCAAACGGTGCGGTAACGCTGATCGGGCGGCTCATATTGTCATAGGCAACATAGGTAATGTCGCCCTTTTTATCCGTGACGCTTGTCTGCCTGCCCATGCGGTCATATGAGAGCACCGTGCTGCTGCCGTTTGCGTCCGTTTCCCTGACGACGTTCCCCGCATAGTCGTAATCATATGACACGGTAGGGGTTGACCAGCTCTCCTTGAAGTAACGCGGCGATTTTGCCGTTTTCACATTACCCATTATATCATAGGTGTATTCCGTTCTCAATATATTATTGACGTTTGCCGGGTCTTTTTTAATATCCGTCGTCAACAAGCCCCGATAATCAAAATACTGCTCGGAGACGGCGGGCTTGATCATACTGTCGCCGGTTTGCTGCACGGAAAGCTTTGTCACAGGGCGGTTGTTTGCGTCCGCCTCAATGGTATAGGCGGCGTTGATGGCGGCGACCGTTTGCGCCTGCTTGTCCTTATACGTGATTTGGACAGGCCTGTCAGCCCAGTCATAGGCGATCGACTGGCTGAATCGGTCTGACGCGGCGTCACTGCTCCTATATTGCGTGAACAGTGTTTCCCTGCCGAGACCGTCGTAGGTGTGGTCTTCTAAGGTGCGCCACGCCGTGTCATAGAACATGACCTTGTACATTTGTCCCCTGGGCGTATACAGGTATTTGGTCTGCTCATGCTTTTCGTTGGTGACCGTAATATGATTTTCGGCAATGTTGTAGGCAATGCCGAACGTTGTGCTGTCCGGGTTTGTCTGAGCCGTCAGCCTGCCGATCAGGTCATATGTCATACTTGTGGTGTTGTTATTGGCGTCGGTCGAAGAAACAAGGTTGCCGTAAAAGTCATACCGCTGCACAGCCTGATAGTCCCGCAATACGCCGTCGTTATCCTTCACATTCTCAACGGTTGACGTGACGGTTACGCCGCTGCTGCTATCATAAGCATAATTGAACCGGTTCACGACCGACGCGACGCCGTCGGGGAATTGTGTTGTTTTCGATATATTGCCGTACGTATCATACTCGAACTCAGTTTTGGTTTTCAGCGCATCATTTTCATAGGTTTCGGTTGACATCACCGACTTTTTGTCGTCCGAAAGCACATTATTAATTTTCACAGTCTTTCCCGTGTCCCGGTTGTACGTTTTGGTCAGCAGCATGTTGTAATCAGGGCTATAGGTATATACTGCCGAATAAGTGCCGTCATTTTCGGTCAGCATATTGCTCTTATTATCAAAGGTATAGTTCTTGATGCTGACAGGCTTGACCGATGCGCTCTGCTGCTGCGTCAGCTTCTCCTGGATGGGCGGATCGCTCCGGTTTGAACCTCCATACGCTAACTCGCTGGTCAGCTTAAGTGTATCACCTTCATAAGCGACCGATTTTATCAAGCGCTGTTTTTTGTCATAGGTATTGGTTGTTTTTTTGTTATTGACACTGTTGGTCACCGTGCAGGTATAAACACGACTGCCAATTTCATCTTCATTCAGCCCTATAATTGCATTCGCATCATTGTCAAACATAATGGCATAATAATAAGTAACCGTCCCCTCGGCAGAGCTTTCCGTATAGCTTTTTACACGTTTATAATCAATTGTCGCCCAGCGTTTCGGCGGTATTGGATATTTTAACCTCACATCATAATTATAGGTTCTGATAAGACCGGTTGGATATGTTATTTTATTGACATGATAATAATAAACCGGGAGTTGCCAGTATGTACCGGAACTATCGTTTGAACCAAAATCATATGCAGTCATTTCATATGTCGTTTTATTCGGAGAAGATGTTATTTCGCCATTCTTATCTTCATTTTTATAGACGTTCAGCTTTATAATATCTTCATAGACCATGCGGTCTAACGGGTCGTCTTGATTTTTGCTTATCTCAAAATCATAGTACACCATGGTAACATCATTGCCGTCATTGACTTTGATTTGCCAGTCGGAATCATTGATTTTTTCTATATTGATTTGCCTGTTATATGTATCTACAACACGGATGCTATCGCCGGCAAAGGTGTAATAAATATAATTGCCATATTTGTCTGCAATTGCCCTTATTCGTCCAGCCGGACTGAAAAAGTATGTCTTCCCCGATTTATGGATAATCTGATATTTATATGTAAATGCTTTTTCGTGTGTGACATGACCAGTGGGTTTGCCTGGTGTTGCGTCCAAAACCGTATATTCATTGTTGTCTCGAAATTGAACAGTCCCGACCATTTCTCCGTTTCCGTTCAAAGTATTACTGCTTTCAAGCACATAGCTGCTCCCGTTATCGTCAAGAAAAGTGCCTGTGAACTCGCTTTCTATATCATAATGCGAAGCGGAATTTCCTATATATGTTTCGTTTAAGAAATCAAAAATACCATCCTGGTTTTCATCAACATAAGCGTTATTATCGTGGGCAACGGGAATAATACCGGCTAAATATTCAAGCACCCTCAAACCATGAACATTAAATTCATTGCTCTTCAAAGACTTTTTGCATTTTTTGCAGTATGCGTGTGCAAAAGATTCCTGAACCTCAAGATACGGAACATTTAACTCCCAACCGTATCCAAGCTCGTATTCATAACCTTTGGTCGTATTTATATGTATCGGCCAATAAAACGACACCGTTCTTACAGCTAAATCCATGGCGCGTTGAACCACAACCGTTCCTGTAGGAGAATCGCTTAACAGTAAAGGACTATATATTCTTTCATTATCAGTTGTCTTCCATTTGTATTGGCCTCCGACATTAAAACTGTCTAACCTGACAATGTCATACTTGCTATCTATATACTGTCGTTCAGAATCGAAAAGAAAGTAACATATATATGTAGTATCACCTTTATGTACATAAAAAGGATAAATAGTGCGTCTGCAATCACCTCTAGCCTCTGGACCTGCATAGGATAGCCGTGCATCAAGCGTTTGCGAATTATAACTCCGCTTCACAATAAAATCCAGTCCGTTTTTACCGGGCAGGTGAAGATCAACTGCGTTTTCCACCACGGCGCCAGTGGCTTCAAGTATATTCGCTCCACCATCGGGGCGCGCATATGGCGGGGCATAAGAATTCGCATTTCTGCTGAGCAGCTGATTGACAAGCTCGTTTGCCGTTGCCGTAACATCGGCATAGGCGGTTATACTTGAAACCAGCGCGGAGATCAACAGAATCAGCCCAAATAGTATTCTTGATTTTTTCATGCTACATCTCCTCCCGCGCATATTTCTCAGCAGCCGCTTTTACATCAAGCTTTTTTACCTTGACAATTTCGGATATGTTTAACACATCCACATTGGTAAAGCCTTCATCCACAAGCCTTTGGATGTCGTCCTTCGATAAGCCGTTCCCTTCGGCCTTAGAAAGGATTTGGTCTCTTGCGGCTTTCTCCTTCTCGTCCAAACTGTTAGGGTCAATTCTGAACCCCATTTCATGCAGCGCTTCAACCATTTCGTTGGAGCGCTGCTGCTCGATTTTCTTCACTTCATCTAAATATGCGTCATATTCTGAAGCACTGAATTCAACCTGATATATATCCGCAAGCTCCTGCATTTGCAATAATCTTACAGGGCTGATATTCAAATCCTCGCTTTTAGAAACTTTGACTTTTTTGCTATTTGTGTTCCCGGTGCTTTCATCAACAATGCTTTTCCACCCGTTTTTCTCAGCAGCCTTGTCCAAAATTTGATGAATTCTTAACTTGCCTTTCCTTTCTAAGACCCTCGCAGCCTCATAGTCCTCTGACGTTAAACCCAGCGCGTCATATTTACCGTAATCAATATCCTCCCAATCGCCTCTGGATTTGCGAACAACCTCATACGATGCCGCGATCCAACGGGAGCTAACAATGTCCCCCTTATGCGCTGCCATTTCATCCAGCAAACCAATACCCTCGTTGGTTGTTTTCCAAAACCTGTACATTTCAAAAGCCTCTTGCGCACAAATGCCTTTTTGAATAATTCTGTCAACGCCCTGAATCTCAGCTTCCGAAGGGGTGTACAATGTCAAAAAATCCATATAACTGATTAAATCAATAAATTCATCCTCGGTAAGTGTTTTTCTATCAAGCAAAACTTTTCCGGTATAATTTCCTATGCGGTTGCCTTTTTTCGTGCTTTCAATATCGCGCAGCTTTCTTTCATAAGTGGCAGAGAGTTTTTTTTGAGGGGAATTTTGTATTTCAATTACGCCTGACAAGGCATAGGCGACTGTGGTCATCAGTAACAAAATAACGGCAATAACAATATATCTGTATTTTTTGGTCTTAAACATTTCAATTCCTCCTTAAAATAATGTGATTATCATTGTTTCTCTAAATATAAGTAAGTTATGCCGTCCACATTTTGCTTAAATCTGAACTTGATAATAACAACCGTACCGCTCCAAACCTGTCCTTCCTCAACATCTGCTCCGGAAACCGTCAAACGTATTGTGCCGGGAGATAATTCCGTGATGGTCACGCCGTCATAGCTGCCTGCCGTTGTTTCTTCAACAGGTGTTTGTGCGCACAAATCAACAACACTAACCTGTGTTGGGTCATACTGAATAACATAGCTCACTTCACCATCATCAGAAATATCTGTGGCGATGACGTTAACGAAAAATTCTCGCCCGTCATCACTATCAAAGGACACTTCAAAATCGTTTGGTTTTTCATAATAATAAGCTACCATCTTTGGACCGGATACTTTTTCACTGCCAACCAAAACAGTATATATGCCATCTTCTGCATCCTCAGGCAGTCTGAAAACAACAGCGTATTGACCATTAAATCCGCTTTGGATCTGATTAATATATATGACCTGATTGCTTGGATTCTTAACACATATTGTCATACTTTGATTAATTGCTCCGGTTGCATAGCCGTTTACGGTCATTTTTCTGCCCCTTACCGCAACG
Organism: Bacillota bacterium; assembly: GCA_022706765.1. GTDB lineage: Bacteria > Bacillota > Clostridia > Monoglobales > Firm-18 > JAKJBX01. The sequence continues at coordinate 41,413 of JAKJBX010000011.1, read as the reverse complement.
TTAACAGAGATGGGCTCATCAGGTAATGTTCCGGTTGCGTTAATTTCAAAGTCTCTGACAACAGGCTCATCAATGCCTACGCAAGTCACTGTAACCGTAAAAATCTCGCTTGGCAGGTCCGACTCCATACTGAATGTAAAACTGTATGCGCCATTCGCTCCGCTTTTTGTTTGATTCAGATAGGCAATTAGCCCATTACTGTAAGTGACCTTTATGGTAATTCTGCTTCCTTCACCTAAGCTGGTGTGTCCGTTAATTGTTATTACATCATTGGCATTGCCTATATTTACCGTCAAAGCCTTTGCCTTGGATAGAGAAATAACCAGTTCATTGCTGGCATTGGAAATATTGCCTGTACTATCCTTCGCTTTCACAATGAATTTGTAAGTTGATTTAGGCAAAAGATTCGATATTTGATATGTGGTTTCAGCCGTTGTTGCTATGAGCACGCCATCCTTATAAATATCATAGCCTGCTACCTGATCATTGTCTGTGGACGCCGTCCAGAACAGGTCAAGCACGGTAGGAGAAATATAGTTATAGTGGAGGTTGGTCGGCGCTGTGGGCGGTTCGATATCCAATGTTTTTACCACGATTTCATTGCTGTCGCCGGATATATTGTCCGCCGCATCCTTTGCTTTCACAGTGAACTTATAAGTCACAGCTGATGAAAGCCCCGTGACTTGGAAAACGGTCTCCGTCACCGTTGCCAAATAAATGCCGTCTTTATAAATATCGTATCCGGTAACACCGACATTGTCTGTCGATGCGGTCCAGCTCAAATCAACGGTTGTCCCTGTAATATTACTGCTCAAAAGATTAGTCGGTGCAGTTGGCAAAATAACATCAAATGTTGTAACGGTTATCTCATTGCTCGGATCAGATACATTTCCAGCTTCATCCTTTGCCTTGACGATAAACGCATAGGTTGCCGCCGATGACAACCCGGTCACCTGATAGAATGTGCCGGTTACTGTCGCCACAAGAACGCCGTCTTTATAAATGACATAGCCGGCGACACCGACATTGTCTGCCGATGCGGTCCAGTTTAAGCCGACCGTTGTTCCTGTGAGATTATTGGCATTAAGATTGGTCGGTGCAGTCGGTACAATATCATCTAATGTTTTCACGGTTATTTCGTTGCTTGCCTCCGAAACATTCCCTGCGGCATCTTTGGCATACACTTTAAATTTATAGACCTGTGTTGAAAGCAAATTCCCCACTTGATAGGTCGTTGCTGAAGTTTCTGCAAGATATGTATCATCCAGATAAATTGCATAGGATACGACCCCTACATTATCCGCAGAGGCTTCCCAGGCAAATGTGATTGACGTGCCTGTTATTTCGGTAACCGTTAAATTAGTCGGTGCAGATGGCGGAAAAGTATCTTCCGCTGACAGTTCAGTAACCGCAAATGACGTGACGAAAGTTTCAAAAATGCCGTCTCCGTTTATTTTAACAGTATAATTACCCATTACCGTCGGCTTCAATAGGAAAATGACGGAAAACTCACCGGCAATACCGCTGGTAACCTGCGTAAGATATTTCGATGCACCGTTCGGGTCACAAATCAAAATGGTAACTTCATGTCCCTGCCCGTTGGAGACAGAACCTGTCAACGCAACTTCTTGTGAATATTTGTTGTACACTGCCACCGCTGTTGCCGCACTGATTTTTACCGGTACTGCGATTACTTCGTTGCTAAATACAGATATATTGTCCGCAAAGTCTTTTGCAGTGACAGTAAAGCGATATTCTTCATTTGTCGTCAAACCGGAAATTTTCAGGCTTGTTGTTTCAGTCGTTGTAAAATACATGCCGTCTTTATAAACATCATAACTAAACACACCCACATTATCTGTCGGTTCAGTCCAAGACAGCATGATTTCCGTACCCGCTTCACTGCCTGATTGGGATACGGAAAGAACAGGCGCATCCGGCGCAACGGTATCCATTGTTTTGACAGTCAGCTCACTGCTCGGGCGTGAGATATTGCCTGCTGCATCCTTAGCGGTTATGTAGAAACGGTAAGTGACGCCGGATAATAGTCCTGTGACCTGATAGCTTGTGTTGTCTACCGTTGCAAGATGCTCTCCGTCCTTATAAATATCATAACCAACGACACCGACGTTATCTGTCGGAGCGTCCCAAATCAAATTGACGGTGGTGTCGGTCATGCTGCTTGTGTACAAGTTCCCGGGAACACTTGGTGCGCTGGTATCTGTCATGGCAGCGTCAAGATAAATGTAATCAACAAAGCCGTCTGAAACACCATTTCCGCTTATCATGATTTTATAATTGCCGGCAACAGAGGATTTGTTCAAAAATTCAAACGCAAATCTGCCGCTTCCATCGCTTGTGGTTTGGTCAATATACACGATGTTTTCGTTAGGACCTTTCACAAGCAACGTCAGGCTGCTGTTTGGGGTACGCGAACCATTTCCGTCAATAGATATTCTTTTCGCATTTGAATTTAACGTGATGCTTGCCGTAATCTCTGACAGGGAATGCGTGATACCGACCGCTTCAATGCTCCAATCAGACAAATTATCGGAATTATCTTTTGCCTTTACTGAAAAGTGGTATTCGGTTTCCGGCTCTAAATTCTCCACCTTGTAATGCGTTGAAGAGGTCGACGCAAGATATACGCCATCTTGATAAATATCATAACCGGCAACTTCGATGTTATCAGACGCTGCACGCCAGCTTAGCCCTATGCCGGCAGCAGTCGTATAGCTTATTATTAGATCAGCAGGTACTGTCGGCGGCTCAACATCGGCTACCCGGTTTACCTCTATTGTTGCGCAGGCAGCGCTTCCGGCGTTGCCTTTAAACAATATGTAATAGGTGATTCCCTTACCCAAAAACTGTTCAATAAAGGGGAATACATCTTCGTCTTCGTCTTCATCTTCTCCATAGGCGATCATATTGCTCAGCTGTTTATCCGTATAAAGCTCAAGACCAACGTTACTGTTATGTGGGTTGGACTTTCCGTTTGGTGAGGTCAGCAGCAAGTATATACCGGAGGCTTCCGGCGTAAAGGCTACGATAGCATAGGCATTTTCTTCGACCTGTAAATCCATTGGTATATCCAAAGTAAGGGGAACTATTTCTATTTCCTTCGTTATGGATAGCTTGGCATGCACATAGCCTTGATTGCCGTATGGGGATACCTTAACATAGTAAGTTGTTCCTGCTTCAAGATTGGCTTGAATTTTAGAAAATAAATTACCTGCCGAGTCATCATCATAAGCCATACGATCGGTTAATCCGGCATCCGAATACAACTCCAAATAGGTGTCATTCGCAATGCCTAAATCAGCATAGAAGCCTGTGAAAAGATTGAAAAGACCATCACCTGACGGTGTAAAGGCAAACACCTTACAGCGTCCGGTCCCCAAGCTGATGTTAACCGGGCTATTCAGATTTATGACTTGTATACCGCCTAAATTATTTGAAGTGACCGTCAGACGCGCTCTGACAGTGTTTGTGCTATTCTTATCGCTTAATTTGATATAATACGCTGTACCGCTGTCTAAGTTCACGGTTATTTCAGAGAACATATTATTTGCCGTATCATCATTATAGGCAACACGATTGGTTAATGCCGCATCTGAAAAAACTTCCAAATAGGTATCGCTGTCAGGTCCACTTCCACCATATGGTCCTGTATACAACTCATAAATCGCCGTTTCCGACGGGGTGAATTTATACACCGTAAACTCACCAACTCCTAAGATGACATCTGTCGGCACATCAAGGTTTATATCGGCGAAAGATGATGCATCGTAAATGACAGAAAACTGAGCATATACTGACCCGTCAGATCTATACGGACTAACTTTGACGTAGTATTTAGTACCTTTGTTTAGATTGATGCTTATTTTTGAGAACAAATTGCCTGCCGAATCATCATCATAAGCGACCCTATTCGTCAGCGCCGCATCAGAAAATATTTCGAGAACCGTATCGTTCGCGCTCCCCGCGCCGGCATAGGGACTCGTCTTAAAAATATATTGGCTGCCGCTTGGTGGTATAAATTCAAAAACTTGTGAAACGCCCTCGGAGAGCTCAATGTTTATCGCGCTGTTCACCGATATACCGGACGACATCATGTTCAATACACTGTCGCCCTGTATCAGATAGGTGAACTCGCTGATAGCATACTGATATGCGCGTTCCAAAGCATAGAAATCCGCAGCTTTCCCTGCATAAAAGGCGGTAATTTCCGCATTTGCTGCGGCAATTGATTGCTTATCTTGTATATCATCCGTTAAACCTGCCGGCAGTTGTCTCAATTGCGTTTCTGTTGATTTCAACTCATCAATTTTTTCTCTGATGCTTTTTTCAACATCCAACAGATTCTTGGATACCGCCTGCTTTTCCAAAGCGACTAATTTCTCCTGATATTCGGATAGCCTGACGTCCATGCTGACAATGTCAAAACCAGGCACCGGTTTTTCCGGACCTTCGGTTGGAGCCGGCGAACCGATAGGATTGGGTGTTCCTTCTCCATCGGCAAGGCCCAATGATTTAGAGATGTTAATCAAACGATAGCTGCGGGAATCCATATCGATCATGGAAACAGCCGTTTCAATAAGCTGTGTTTTGATTGACTCGCCGGATAGTTGACCGTTATTTTGCAACAGAAGCACAGCCGCACCTGTAACAAATGCCGCTGCCGCCGACGTGCCGCTCATATAGTCATAATCGTTTCCGGGTATTGTACTCAAAATATCCTTGCCCGGCGCAAACACATGGACGCCGGACCCATAGTTCGAAAAGGACGAGATATTGCCGTTATTGTCAATTGCGCCGACCGACATGACATTGGGCAGTGTAAAGCTTGCGGGATATGTCGGGTTGTTATCGACATTCGCACCCGAGTTGCCTGCCGCGGCAATGAATAAGATGCCCGCATCCCTCATACTGTCATATAATGCTTGGTTATAATATGGGCTTCCGAAGCTGCAATTGATGACCTGAACCCCAATGCTTTTGGCATATTCAATGGCTTCAATCGCATCAGACGTATATCCGGCTGTTCCGTCAGCAAATTTCAGCGGAACAATTCGGGCATTGTTAGGTGCGACACCTACAATACCATCGGCGTTGGCACTTCCCGCAATGATACCCGCTATGTGCGTGCCATGCTTATCGGCAGCCGGCGAATCACAAACAGACTGGTCATCATTGACAAAATCAAAGCCGCTTACATCATCAACGTATCCGTTGCCGTCATTATCAATACCGTCGCCCGGAATTTCATGGCTGTTGACAAAGATATTATCCCTAATGTCTTTATGAGATATATCAACACCGGTATCCAAAACACCAACAATAACACTTTCCCCACTACTGATTAAATCCCAAGCCGGGGCGACATGAACATCCACACCGCTGACACCCGGCTGACCGTTAATCATTTGACCATCATTCATAAGCCCCCATTGTTCACTCAATCTCTCATCCCGGGGCAGGCTGTCAATACTCAGCAAATAGTCCGGTTGTACATACTCAACATCACTGCTTTTTTTAAACTCATTTGCAATACTGTCAACGCTCGTTTCCGAAGCATCGAACTCAATGACCTCTATTTTGGCATCCGGAATATTTCTTTTCACATCAAGCTTATTGATTTTAAGCTTTGACTTGACATTTTTTCTGACATTATTGGCCTTTTCCGTTTTAGCGGCGCTTTTATATTTCACAATAATTCTCTGTGACTTTTGGGCAGTAGAAGAATCTTCCTTATCAGAAATTCGGGTCTGCACATCGCCAGTAGTATCGTTTTTCGCATTATTTGAAACAAATGCGGCATTGCCGGTTGTAGGGTCAAGTGCGGTTGGGGCGGCTGCGCTGCCACCCAATAAATTCATATTGCCCGAAAAAGCATTTGTATTTAAAAACAACATGCAAATTATGAGTATGACCAACCCAATATTTTTCTGCACTGGTTTTCCCAACATGCGTACTCCCCCTATTTATTTTTTGAAATGAATACCTCCATTAAAACGACAAAAATACACAACTTTCTACATTTTACATGGTTATACTGTAAATTGTCAACAAAAATGTAAAAATATTAATAATTCTGTTGAATTTTCCAAGTCGTAGATCTATCAATGATATGTTGCACCATCAGATAAAAAATTGTGAAAGCGGCAGCGCCTGCATTCTCGGCAGATATTCTGATAGGGCGGCCAAAAGCATTGATTTTGTCGATATTGGCTACCCTGCGGCAATCGCCAAGGTGTTTACAATGTTTAGGGATTACGATATGCTCGAATACGAGAGTACAATATTATCCCCCAAATATAGGGACAGGGCAATAAAGCTGCCCGTTCTTCGGTCAGCTGATGAGTATGCCGCAGCTTTTTGCCTACATCATTCAGGTCAACATCTGGCTGAAAGGGTATCGGGTGTCGATACCGCAGCATATACTGCAAAACACCCCATAACATGAAGTGCACCCCAAAAGTTAGACAAAAAATCTAACTTTTGGAGGTGCATTTTTCATGGCAAAATATTCGTCAGAGCTTAATTTGTCAACACAACAAACCTGTCCCCTTGTGTCTTTAACAGCGTTGTAAACAGACCACTCTCCTTGACGCCCCATAGGCTTCCTCCATCAGTCATGGTCAGCAAAAAAAGCAACAACGATCCAAAAGACAAGCAGACCGATAATAATAAAACTCTGTGCGATAAATATATTTTCCATAATTTCCACTTTACCTTCCCCCATCGGTATTATATGCAAAAATCGCATAAATGTCAATATGCAATTTTCGCATATAATATGATTGTTTTTGGGAGGTGGGTAAATGTATAAAAGAATCAGGGACTTACGGGAGGATAAAGATCTGACACAAAATCAGATAGCAAACATGTTGAATGTCAGCCAGGCCACATATTCGCGATATGAAAACGGGCAGTTGGATATTCCGAGTCAATCCCTGATTAAATTAGCGGCGTTTTACAAGGTAAGTATTGATTATTTGCTTGAAATCAGAGGCTGATAAAGGAGCGTGTTGGGGATGTGTAAATAAAACCATTCCCTTAACACCCTTGACACCGGTCAACATCCGGCTGAAAGGTATCGGGTGTCGATACGGTAAAAGGATAAGCTTGTTTGACAAACTGCAATTTTCATACTACAATGGATGCAAATGAGAAAAACACACGGAAGGTATTGATAATATGAAAAATCCCCATCCTTAACCGGATGGGGATTTTTTCGGTTTCAATATTTAGGGAACAAGCTTTTTGACAATGTTATTTTCGGTATCCGATACATAGACGTTGCCATTACCGTCAACCGCTATGCCCTTGGGGGCGCTGAGCCTGCCCTCTGTTGCGACCGAGCCGTTGGCAGCGGTGCCTCTGTATCCGTCACCGGCGATGGTGATAATGATCCCCGTGTCGGCGAATACCTTACGAACCCTGTGGTTTTGCGTGTCGGCAATATAGAGGTTGCCCGCCGCGTCGACCGCTACATCCGTCGGGAAGAACAGCATCGCATTGGTCGCATCGCCGTTGTCGCCTATGCCGGCTGCCGTCGCACTGTTGGTCGGCAAGTTTGCGCTGCCCGCAACCGTGGTGATTTTTCCGGTCGACAAATCAATCCTGCGAATCCTGTGATTATTCGTATCCGCTACATACAGGTTGCCGTCGTTGTCGAGCGCAAGCCCTACGGGATTATTGAGGAGCGCGGCGGTCGCGTTGCCGCCGTCACCCGAGAAACCGCCGATGCCCGGCTGTCCCGCAATGGTTGAAATGCTGCCGCCCGGCGTGATTTTCCTAATGATGTGATTATTCGTATCGGCAACATAGAGATTACCGTTCTTATCAATGGCGATGCCCTGCGGTGCGTTGAACCTTGCCTGCGTCGCGACGCCTCCGCCGTCCGAGTATCCGCCGCCATATCCGATTTCAAGCACGCCTGCGACGGTTTTAAGATTGCCGTTGGCATCAATCCTTCTGATGATGTGGTGATCGGTGTCAAGGAAGAATACATACTTCCCGCACGGCGCTATGACGACATCCATCGGCTCGTACATGCCCTGTCCGTATGCGGGACCGGTGTATGCAGCGGGTGTAAAGCCGTTTTCAATACCGTTGCCTGTGATGGTAGACAGGACATTTGCGAACGTGACCTTTCTGACCGCACCGTTTCGCTCGTCTGCGATATAAAGGTTGCCGTCCCTGTCAACGGCGAGACCTCTGGGCCAATGCACCTCTGCGCTTGTTGCGCTGCTGTGCGTCCGCGGCGCATTGCTGCCGTTGTCGCCGCTGAATCCGCCAATGCCTGTGCCCGCATAGTTGTACATGCGGTATACGTCAGCCGCAAAAGCAGGATCCGACGGGTCGCCGAGCACAACTTCGTCTGTGCAGGGGGCGCTAGGCGTCGGTGTTGGAGTCGGTGAAGGCTCTTCCGACGGGGTTGGGGTTGGCGTCGGTGAGGGCTCTTCCGACGGGGTCGGCGTTGGCGTCGGTGAGGGCTCCTCCGACGGGGTCGGCGTTGGCGTCGGTGACGGTGTGACCGCAATCAGACCCGCATCTATCGTATAGTTGTTTTGTGTCAGTGTGAATACCGGCGTGTTGCCATTTACGGGGCTGGCGTTGCTGTCGTTATCTGTCCATTCGCCGCTGCCCTGCGTGGTAAACGCATAAGTGTCAGCGAAGACGCTGAGGACGAACTTGACATAGTAGCTGCCCTGTGGCAGGCTGGTGAACAGATACTCGCCATCGACCGTTGAGGTCACATCCAAAAGGGTGTGGTCTGCGCTGTAAAGCGCAACGGGGAAGCCGTCCACGCCCTGCTCACCATTATTATATAAGCCGTCACCATTGGCGTCCAGCCATACGAAATTGCCGATTTCATAAACGGGTGTCGGGGTGGGCGTCGGCGAGGGTTCCTCCGACGGGGTCGGAGATGGCTCTGCTGACGGCGTCGGTGACGGTTCTGTCGACGGGGTTGGTGACGGTTCTGCCGACGGAGTGGGTGACGGTTCTGTCGACGGAGAGGGTGACGGCGCTATCGACGGCGTGGGTGACGGCGACGGGGTCGGTGTGCCGATGTTGCCGTCAAACAGGTTGTTATGGAATTCCCAGCCCCAGGTGTTCGCGGCTGTGAGTGATTTGACGATCAGGTTGCCCTGCACGTTGCCCGATCCGGGAGTAGTAGCGTCGGCAAACGGTGCGAGTATCGAGCCGTTCACAGTCTGCATGAATATGCCGGTCGCCTGCGGGAAGTTCCATACAAGCTTTTTGTTTCCCCAGCTGTCGCCGTTCGGCGTCGAGCCGTTGATGAACATCGCATAATTGGCAAACCCTGCGTTCGTTCCCGAAACATTTACCAAAATGGTGGAATTGACCGGAACATCAATATGGATTTCGAGCTGACTGAGCGCTTTGCCGCTGCCGTTGACATTTCCGCCGTCGATGTTAAAAACGTTCAAAGCGGCATTATTGCCCACCATATAGAGCTGATTCCATGCGGTGACATTCTTGGATGTGCTGTTGTCCGCAAGCGCGCCCCAGCTTGTCGAAAGGTTTTGAAGATATGTTTTTGCCGCGGCAAAATCAATGACGCTCGCCTGGAATGCGCCCTTGTCTGTGCCGCCGTTGTGCCACAAATTGTAGCCGTTTTTGATGAACGAACCGCCGTAGACCGTGTTGGCTCTTTCATTGACAGTATTTGCCGAAAGGATAAGGTCGCCGCCAACAATCAGGCTTGCCTCATAGGATACCGCCAGCCTTGATCCGATGGTGAAATTACCGAAGGTGGCATTACCGCCGATGGCAATCCTGCCTTCGGAGTCCGCTCCACCCTTGACGGCGTTTTCAAGCACAAACAGGTTAAAAGCGTTGGCAATGCCGAAATTGGTCGTCTGATCATATGTACCGAGGTAGTCCACTGTTGCAAAAGACATCGGAAGGAAATTGACGGTCATGATGAGGATCAATAGTAATCCTGTGATTTTCTTCATTTGGTTCATCCTTTCTCTACCCAAACACATTCCAAAAGCATCAAGTGAAAATTTTGGTTTTATTATTTTCATTATAACAATTGTGACATTTACATTCAATAAAAATGTCTTTTTTAGGTGTCAAAATGTCATATTCGGATTTCGGTTTCCTTCCACCTACCCTTTAACGCCTCCCAATAGTCGTCAAAAGCGCCTGCTGACCTTCCCTGTCGATGTAGGTGATTTTGACGGGCGTGTTTTCACTGAGGCTGAGCTCAGCAAACTGCAACCGTGATTTTTTCGAAAAAGCAAACGCCCTGTATGCCCTGTCCTCGGGTTGTCCGTCGATCTTGATCTCAATCGAGTTGCCGTCAATCTGACCGGTATAGACGCCGGTCGCCGATAACTCCCCGGCGGGCTGTTCTGCGGAAGAAGGCGTGCTTTGGGGCTCCGGGGCACCGATGTCGGTTTGTGCGCAGCCCGATGCAAAAAACAGGCATAAAATCGTCACAAGCGTCATAAAATGATATTTTGGCATAAAATTCCCTCCCACTTATATTCTTAATACAACATATGCAGACCTTATCTTTATTATATGAAAACGCCTGCGTAAAGTCAATTTCATAATTTGGGGACTTGCCTAATATAATGTATCAAAGGAGTGAATTGCCATGGTCGAACATGCACGTCCCCGTTTGAATTACACAAGGGTGCAGCGCCGCCCTGTCGCCGCCGAGGACAGCCGTTTCGTCTCTAAAACCGTCCGTCAGTTCGTCATATGCGTCGTCATATCGGCGCTGTGCTTTGCGGTATCTAAGGTAGACATTCCGATTTTTAAGGATGTGACCAACAGCATCAGCAGCACACTGTCCTATACCATTGACTATAAGGCGACGGCAAAGGGGCTGGTCGAAGGCATCAAACGGCTGCTCAACCTAAACACACCGCCGGCTGAGCAAGCGTCTGACGAAAGCGGCGCGCAAAGCGGTGAGCCTGCTGATACCCAAAGCGCCGAAAATACCGATGAGCAAACCGCCGATACCGCAGGAGAGGAGCCTGCCGATGCTGCGACCGATTAGGCTGCTCGGCGCAGAGCTGCACCTTGCCGTCCTGCCGCTTTTATGCTTTGCGGTGATGTTTGACTTCACCGAATACCTGCTGCTGACCTACGCCATGGTCTTTTGCCATGAGGCTGCGCATGCGGCGGCGGCGCTGCTTTTGGGGGTACGGCTTGAAAAGTTGGAAATCCTGCCTTTTGGCGTCAGCATCCAAATCAGCGGGACCCACATTCAAAAGCCGATGCACGAGGTTTTGATCGCCGCCGCAGGCCCGGTTTGCAGCGGCGTTTTGGCGTACTACTTCTTCCGCATCGGCGCAGACGATTTTTTGGTGACGGCAAACGCCGCTCTTGCCGCCATGAACCTCGTGCCCGCCCTGCCGCTTGACGGCGGCAGGGTTTTAAAAGCCTGTCTGACAGAGCGCTGGGGGTATGTCAGCGCATTCAATTTTTGCATAAGGCTGACGAGGGTATGCGCCGCGGCGGCTGTGCTTACGGGCGGCGCTTTGCTCTATTTGACCGGGTTTAATTTTTCGCTGATGATCATCGGGGCGTTTTTAATCGTCAACACCTTTGCGGAGCAGCGCAGCAGCGACCACATGATGATGAACGAAATCATCAGGAGCCGTGAGAAGCTGAACCGGGGGCTGCCGCAGCGTGCCGAGGTGATCGCCATTTCCGCCAGGGACCCCGCTCGAAACGTCTTGAAAATGCTCGGCTACAACAAATACTGCTTCATTAACGTCGTCGACCCCGACATGAACGTCATCGGCACGGTGACGGAAACCAGACTGATCGAGCAGCTTGCCGAAAAGGGCATCAAAATAACCGCTGCCAAAATGATTGATTTTAACTGCGAAGAGTGATATAATAACCTAAACTATCAAACGGAGTGCGATATGTTCAAGTTAAATGATATAAACGGCATTAAATTCTATACCATACCGTCCTTTTCGGATAGTCATCTTGTGCGCCATGCTTTTTCCACCAGGGTTGGCGGCGTCAGCACGGGCGAGACGGCGTCGATGAACTTCGGGTTTAACCGAAAGGATACCACAGAAAATGTCATGCAAAATTTTGCGCTGCTCGGCAGCGTGTGCGGCGTTGACGCAAACGCCCTTGTGATGACAAAACAGGTGCACGGCAGCAGCGTTCATGTTGCCACTCCGCAGGACATCGGCAAGCGTATAGAAGGGGCCGACGCACTGGTGACCAACGACCCGCAGGCGGCGATTTGCACGTTTTATGCCGACTGCGTGCCGCTGTTCTTTTTGGATACCAGGCGCCGTGCCATCGGTCTGGCACATTCCGGCTGGCGCAGCACGGCAGCCAACATCGCAGAGCGCACCATCGGCAAAATGGCGCAAGCCTATGGAACCGACCCGTCGGACATCCTTGCCGCCATCGGTCCTTCCATCGGCGTTTGCCACTTTGAGGTGGATACGGACGTTGCCGCACGCTTTGACGACCGGTACGTCACCATGTCGGACAAGCCGCACATCGACCTTTGGCGCGTGGTCAAGGATCAGCTGCTTGCGGCGGGTGTAAAGGAAAATGCCATTACATCAGCGGGCCTTTGCACCGTTTGCCACAAGGACATCTTCTATTCCTACCGGGGCGACGACGGCAAAACAGGCAGTATGGCTGCGGTTATGCAGCTGACTCAGAAAGGATAAAAATAACGATGCGAAAGCTTTTAGCCGTGATTTTATTTGCCGCCGCTTTTCTTTGCGGCTGCGCCCAAAATTCTGCGGGCAACGGTCGCGCCGGCGGCGGTGTGCCGACGCCCGAATACGGCGGCACGCTTAAAATTTATTCCTATAATTCAGATACGCTCAATCCGCTGTTTACCCAAAACAAAGCCAACACCCAGATGCTGATGCTGGTGTATGATTATCTGATCAAATGCGACGAGGCGATGCGTCCCGTGCCTGTGCTGGCATCCGGCTTTGGGGTGTCGGCGGACGGGCTTGTGTGGACAGTCGGCGTCAAGGGCGGCATCAGCTGGCACGACGGCTCACCCCTGACGGCAAACGATGTTTCGGCGACGCTGAGCGCAGTCAAAAACAGCGCCAGGAACAGCCCGTATAAAAGCAACTTAGCAAACGTCAGCAAAATCGAGGCGGTCGGCAACGACGTACGAATCACCCTCGCAGCGCCGCAAACCAACTTTATCAATCTGCTCGAAATCCCGGTCGTCAAGGCGGCGGACACCAACACCTTTGACGGCTTTAACCCCGTCGGGACAGGACTGTATACCTTTGCGCAGCGGACAAACAAAATCTTCTACCTCTCGGCGAACAACAGCCACCATGACGACGATGCCCCTTATATCACCAATATCGAAGTACATCTGATGCCCGATAAGTCAACGGCGGTGTATGCTTTCGAGGCAAAGGAGATCGACGTCATCACCTCCGACCTGCAAAGCAGGGGCAAATTCTCCGGCAGCGCGCAAAGCAAAAGCGTCGCCTACGATTCGGGGCGGCTGAGCTTTTTGTCCTTCAACCTCCATCATCCTCAGCTTTCAAACAACGCTGTGCGGACGGCGCTCGCCTGTGCGGTCAACAAAAACCGCATATTTGAAGAGGTGCTGCTGTCGCAGGGCGAGATCGCCACCGGCTTTGTCCGATCAAGCTGGTGGATGTATGACCCCGGGACGCCGGTGTACAACTATAACCCTGCGCTTGCAGTCACCGCGCTGAATGAAAACGGCTTTGCGCCGGGCGATATAAAGCTTGCGATCCTGGTCAATGAGGATAACGGCATACGTATCCAAATCGCCGACGCCATCTCGGCGCAGCTCAGAGAAATCGGCATCAGCGCAAGCGTCGAAAAGCTGCCGTGGGACACTTACCTGAACAGAATCAAGGCGGGCGGCTACGACGCCTATGTCGGCGAGATCAGCTTTTCGGGCGACGTCAACCCGAAATATATTCTGCCTGACACGGACGAATTCAAACCGCTGATGGACATGCTTCAAATGCAGACGGCGGTTGAAATGCGAAACGACTATTACCGTCAGCTCCAACAAAAGTATGCGGCGTACCTGCCGTCAATCCCACTCTTTTTCGAGGATGAGACACTTTTGTATATCAGCCGTATAGGCGGCGATCCGGCGCCTCAACGGAACAATATTTTTGATAACATTGAAGCGTGGTTTATTGAAAGCTACTAGAGTGTGTTCACATTAAGTGAAAGTATGATGTTTTGAGCGCATTTTGTGCCAGACAAGGCAAATTTTCGCGGGCATAATTTGTTTCTTACAAGAAAATTTAACGCAGTATGGTGCAAAATGCGCCAAAAAAGCGTGCGTTTGGCTTAATGTGAACACGCTCTAATAGGTAAATTTATGATAACGAGGTGTTTTGTATGGCTTTTTACATTATGACGGACAGCGCGTCGGATCTGCCGCCGGAAATTATTGCGGAGTTTGGCTTGAACGTCGTGCCGCTGAAAGTGTACCTGGACGATGCGGAGTATGCCGACGGCAAGAATATTTCGGCAAAAGAGGTCTTTGACAGGATGCGTGCCGGCGCAAAGGCAAGAACCGCACAGGTGACGCCCGAGGAGTTCGCCGAGGTCTTTGAGGGCTACGCAAAAAACGGCGACAGCGTTTTGTACATCGGCTTTTCGACGGGGCTTTCCGGCACCTTCAATGCCGCTAACATCGCCAAAAACGACGTCTTGGAAAGGTATCCCGACTTTGACGTCACCCTCATCGACACCAAATGCGCATCGACAGGTTTCGGCATGGTCGTCTACAAGGCGCTGCTGATGCAAAAAAGCGGCGCTACCAAAGAAGAAATCATCAAAGGGGCGCTTTTTCACGCGGAGCACATGGAACACATCTTCACCGTCGACGACCTCGAATACCTTTACAGGGGCGGGCGTGTATCACGCACCTCAGCTTTGGTCGGCGGGCTCCTGGGCATCAAGCCGGTGATGGACGTCAGTGACGAGGGCAAGCTCGTGCCTGTGGCAAAGGTCAAGGGGCGGCAAAACGCCATCAAAAAGATGGTCGACCTCGCCTTGCAGCGCGGCGCGGCACTGGACAAGCAGGTCATCGGCATCTGCCACGGCGACGATTTCGAGGCGGTCGAGACGCTTAAAGCCCTGATGAAAGAAAGGGCGGGGTGCGACAAGTTCCTCGTCAGCTATACCGGCTGTGCAGTAGGGGCGCATTCGGGTCCCGGCACGCTGGCGGTCTTTTTCCTTGATACCGAGGAAATTTATTGAGTTTTACAAAGCATTCGGGTGCGCAGCGCTTTCCCGAATGCGTCCGCTCACCGCGTGAGCGTAGGCGAAATTGACTTTCGCCGAAGCGTGGAAATTTATTAGGAGGAACGCTTTTGGTTGACATTTCTGCATTTTTGGATAAGGTGGAAAAGCCTGCACGATACACTGGTGGCGAGTGGGGCAGCATCATTAAAGATCCCGCATCGGTCGACGTGCGTTTTGCGTTTTGCTTCCCCGACACCTACGAGGTGGGCATGAGCCACCTTGGTATGAAAATCCTGTACGGGCTGCTCAACGCACGCTCTGACACCTATTGTGAGCGGATCTTTGCGCCGTGGGTGGACATGGAACAGCTGATGCGCCAAAACGGCGTGCCGCTGTTTTCCAACGAAACGCACAGCAGCGCAGGCGATTTTGACATCCTCGGCTTTACGCTGCAATATGAAATGAGCTATACCAACATTGTCAATATGCTGGATTTGGCGGGCATTGCGGCGTTCTCGGAAAACCGGGAGGGCGTTTTTGTGTGTGCGGGCGGACCGTGCGCCTTTAACCCCGAGCCGATTGCCGACCTCATCGACTTTTTTGTAATCGGTGAGGGCGAGGAGGTCATCGGCGAGGTGATCGACGCCTATAAGACCTGGAAAAAATCCGGTGAGCCGAGGCGGGCGTTCTTAGAGCGCATCGCAAGGCTGGACGGCGTTTATGTGCCGCAATTTTACGAGGTGTCCTATAACGGGGACGGCACGCTTGCGTCGTTTACGCCGAACAACGAAAACGCCAAAAGGAAAATCACCAAGCGCATTGTCCATGACCTTAACAAGGCGTATTATCCGACCGAATTCATCGTGCCGTACATTGACATCGTGCATGACCGGATTATGCTGGAACTGTTCCGCGGCTGCATCAGGGGCTGCCGTTTCTGTCAGGCGGGAATTATCTACCGACCTGTGCGCGAGCGCAGCCGTGACAGGCTGCTGGCGCTTGCAAATGCGCTGATCAAGCATACGGGGTATGAAGAAATCTCGCTGACCTCCCTTTCCTCCTCCGACTATACAATGCTGGGAGAGCTGTGCGGCGGACTTTTGGATGTGACCGAAAAGCAGAACATCAATTTGGCGCTGCCGTCGCTTAGGATCGACAATTTTTCGTTAGAGCTGATGGAGAAAATCCAAAAAGTCCGCAAGAGCGGACTGACCTTTGCGCCCGAGGCGGGCACGCAGCGTATGCGTGACGTGCTGAACAAAAACATCACTGAGGAGGACATCACAAAGTCGACGCGCCTTGCCTTTGAAAACGGTTACAGCGGTGTGAAGCTCTATTTTATGACGGGGCTGCCGACCGAGACCGACGAGGATGTGCTGGGCATTGCATCGCTGGCGACGCTGGTCGCCGACCAGTATTTTGCCGTGCCGAGAGAGCAGCGTGCCAAGGGCTTATCAATCACCGTCAGCACCTCCTGCTTTGTGCCGAAGCCGCACACGCCGTTCCAATGGGCGGCGCAGGACAGCGTCACCGAGCTCATGCGCAAGCAAAAGCTGCTCCAAGGCGCGATCCGGCAGCGCGCCGTTAAATATAACTGGCACGAGGCGTCGGTGTCCTACCTCGAAGGTGTGTTCGCACGGGGAGACAGGCGGCTTGCCAAGGTGCTGGTCGCCGCACAGAAAAGCGGCTGTAAATTCGACAGCTGGCACGATTTTTACAGCTTTGAACGCTGGCTCGGCGTGTTTGCCGAGTGCGGCGCCGACCCCGATTTTTATACCGTCAGACACAGAAGCTACGACGAGCTTTTGCCTTGGGAACACATTGATTCGGGCGTGAGCAAGCAATTTATGGTCAGCGAAAACGAAAGGGCGATGCGGGGCGAGACCACCCCGAACTGCCGTGAAAATTGCAGCGGATGCGGCGCCGCATCCTTTGGGGGAGGTGTGTGCGTTGACTAAGATGCGTCTGACCTTTGAAAAGGGCGAGGCGACACGCTATGTCGGACATTTAGACGTTTTGCGCACCTTTATCCGGGCGCTGCGGCGGGCGCAGATCCCTGTCAAATACTCGGAGGGCTTTAACCCGCACGCATTGATGACCTTTGCACTGCCGCTCGGCGTCGGGGTGACCAGCGAATGTGAATTGGTCGACGTGACCGTTACAAAACAGCTGCCGCCCGAAGCCGTCATTGAACGCCTTAACGAAAACCTGCAAGCGGGCGGGATCAAGGTGACTGCCTGCGAATATACCGACCTGCCGTTTGGCGAAATTATGCGGGCGGAATATATCATTATCGTCAAGACGGCGGAAAAAGCCGATGCACTGGCGCTTGAAAACGCGCTGGCGCAACAGGAAATCCTCGTCGACAAAAAGAGCAAAAAGCAGACCAAGCAAATCAACATCATGGAACACATCTTTGAAAGCGAGGTGCAAGACCTCGGCGATGAGGGCTTTACATTGCGGGCGGTGATTTCGGCAGGCAATTCCTTTAACGTCAAGCCGCAGCTTGTGGTGGCGGCAATAGCGAGCGTGATGCCGGAGCCGGAAATCAAAAACATACTGCCGCACCGCAAGCGTTTTATCTTTCAGGATTAGGCGCCGCTGCGACGGCGCCTTTTTTAATCTTATAGGAAATTACACAAAACCGGCGTAAGTTCCCATGCGCTTAAAAAAACCGGGCGTTTCCGGCGGGATACCAAAAACGCCCTTGTTTCTTATGCGGTTTTTTAAAAAACTATTTGATTGCGTCCTCTCCACGCTCTCTCGTTCTTATGCGGACAGCGTCCGCAACATCGTAAATGAAAATCTTGCCGTCGCCGTATTCGCCGGTGTGCGAGGTCTCGACGATGCTGTCAACAACCTGCTCAACCTGTTCGTCAAGCACGACGAGCTCAATTTTAATCTTTTGGAGGAAATTATAGTCGACTTCCGTTCCTCGCACAATTTCTTTCCAGCCCTTTTGGTTGCCGAAGCCCATGATCTGCATAATGCTCATGCCGTTAAGGCGATACTTTTCCAGCACGATTTTAATATCTTCCAGTCTTTCGGGTCGAATATATGCTTCAATTTTTTTCATTGATATGACCATTAGCCTTTCTGGCTCACAAAATTTTATAGAAATGTGACCGCACGCTTATCGTGAGCCGGATAAGGTGTTTTGTTTTACATTTTGCGTGCAACCGCCGGGGCAGAAGTTTGAAGCTTGTTTCATGTTTCAAACTTAACCCCTCCTTAAAAGCTGTTAATCCATGCCGTTAAATGCAGGGTATGCCGCTTCGCCGTGTTCCGATATATCAAGTCCAAGCTCTTCGTCCTTCTTGGAAACCCTGATCCCTTTCGTGAAGAGCGTTACGATACCGAATGCGATCAGTGTGCCGACAACCGCAACAGCGATGGTGATGCCGATCGCAGCGATCTGTCTGAGAAACAGGGTTGCGCTCCCGAATACGAGACCGTCCCACTGGGCGACTTCATTGATGGAGTTTTGGGCAAACAAGCCTGTGGCGATGCCGCCCCAAATGCCGCCGATACCGTGGCACCCAAAAACGTCAAGCGCATCGTCATAGCCGAGCTTCGGCTTCACAACGCTGATAAAGAAGTAACAGATTGGGCTGACCAGCGCACCGATGATGATCGCCGACCAAATCGGAACAAATCCGGCTGCCGGCGTGATAGCAACCAAGCCGACAACCAAACCGGTAGAGGCGCCAACCAGCGTAGGCTTTCCGGTTTTGAGGGTGTCGATCAGCAGCCATGACAGCAAAGCGGCTGCAGCCGAGGTGTTGGTCGTCATAAACGCGTGTACCGCAAGCTCGTTTGCCGCACCGGCACTGCCCGCATTAAAGCCAAACCAGCCGAACCACAGCAACGCAGCGCCCAGCAAGACAAACGGAATGTTGTGCGGATGGTAGGTCGCTTTACCGTAGTTTTTGCGTTTTCCAAGCAGAATAGCGAGCACCAGCGCCGTAACACCGGAGCTGATATGTACGACGTTGCCGCCGGCGAAGTCGACCGAACCGATCGCCGCCAAGTAACCGCCGCCCCATACCATGTGCGCTAAGGGATAGTATACAATCAAGGACCAAAGCGCTGTGAAGAATACCAGCGATGAAAACTTCATCCTTTCAGCAATAGCGCCCGTGATCAGCGCCGGTGTAATGATTGCGAACATCATCTGGAAAGCCGCAAACAACAGTGTATTCGGTGCAAAAGTGGCATCGGTAAATCCGTCGAAGCCTAAACCGAACCAGTCAAGGTTGCCGACGACGCCGCCGATGTCTCCGCTAAACGACAGCGAGAAACCAATAAGCACCCAAAGAATCGACGCCAAGCCCATAAGCACAACTGACGACATGATGGTATTAATGATGTTCTTCCTCTTAACCAAGCCGCCGTAGAAAAACGCCAACCCGGGAGTCATAATAAATACCAATGCCGATGACGTTAGAATCCAAGCCACATCTCCGTGATCCATACTTATTCTCCTTTACTAAAAAAATAGGGTCAACAGCGCATGTTTCTGCGCCATTGACCTCTTTGTCAAAGCCTTACTGTTAAACTATCATAACCTCTTCCGGAAGCATGATATTATAATAATACATTTATGCAAATTTGTCAAGTATAATTTTCAAAATTTTTTATTATTTTTTGATTCTTTGTTTAAAATCCCTTTAAATAAAGGAATTTTAACTATGCCGATTCAAGGTATTACTGTTATTAATGAAAAAATATTATTACATTTTTCATTTATAGGTGTCTGCGCCGTCCATACGCTTTTCTGCATGATACCTGTTTGAATTGTTTTTATCTGATAGAAAATAGAAAATTTCTATCAGATAAAAATCTATCGACTTGCGCCTGACAGTATGATATAATATCTGTAAGGACTTTATTGCGAAATGATGACATAATATCCGTAATGGTATGCGATTTATCAAATCGGAAGGGATGCAGAATATGCGTGAAAAAAACAGTGTGGCGCCGCCGATGTACTCACAGATCGCACTCGACATCGCCGCAAGGATCGCCAAGGGCGACTTGAAGGAAAATACTAAAATCACCGGTCGTTCCTTACTTTCGACCACTTACGCCGTTTCTCCCGAGACCATCAGGCGCTCGATGCGTCTGCTTGCCGACGTGGGGATTTTAGACGTAAAAAACAACAGCGGCGCCATCGTGCTGTCCCGGGATAAGGCCATAAGCTATATGGAAGTCTATAATACCGGGCGAAGCGTACACAGCCTGAAAAAAGAGCTGAAAGACCTGCTCGGCGAGCGTGACGTGATCAACAAAAAAATTATTGACATCATCAACGAAATCATCACCGTCAACGAACGGCTGAAAAACATCGATCCACTCCAAAATTACGAAATAGAGGTCCCTGCCAGTTCTTCGCTGATTGGAAAGTCCATAGAGGACGCGCATTTTTGGCAGAATACTGGGGCGACGATCGTGGCGATCCGCCGGGGTGAACGCATCATCCTTTCGCCCGGTCCCTATGCGAGCTTTGTGGAGGGCGACACGATCGTCGTCGTCGGTGATATCGCGATGTCGGACAGGGTGAGAAATTTTATCAACAATTAAAACAAGCGCCTTTACAGCCGCCGGTGCGAAGCTTTGTATACAAAGCTTCGCACCGGCTGTTTTTTTTATTTTCCCTAAACTTGACAAAACCGGCGGGATGTTGTACAATAATGAAAACTGACAACTTGTTATAATTATTAAGGTTGTCATTATTCCGATTTTTGTGACGAAAGGACGGGGCTTATGATTCAATTTGAAAACGTTTGCAAAAGATACGGAAAAGCAACCGTCATAGACGACCTCAGCCTGACTGTCGAGGAGGGTCAGTTTGTGGTGCTGATCGGTCCGAGCGGCTGTGGAAAAACGACGACGCTGAAAATGATCAACAGGCTGATCGAGCCCGACAAAGGCAGGATATTCGTGAACGGAAGCGACATCACCCGGGTAAATGCTGTGGCGCTGAGGCGGACCATCGGCTACGTCATTCAGCAAATCGGACTGTTTCCGAACATGACGGTCGGGCAAAACATATCGGTCGTGCCGAAGCTGCTCAGATACACCAATGCGCAGTGTGACGAGATCACACGAAGCCTTTTGCAGCTCGTTGACATGGATTATGATGTCTATGCCCACAAATACCCCTCGGAGCTGTCCGGCGGTCAGCAGCAGCGTATCGGCGTTTTAAGGGCGCTTGCCGCCTCGCCACCGATCGTTTTGATGGATGAGCCGTTCGGGGCGCTCGACCCCATAACCCGCGAGGCTTTGCAGGAGGAAATCAAAAAAATACAGCGCAAGCTGAAAAAGACTATCATATTTGTCACACATGACATGGACGAAGCGCTGCGGCTCGCCGATACGATCGTCTTTATGAACGGCGGAAGGGTCGTTCAGATCGCCTCGCCCGAGGAGATGCTCCGAAACCCCAAGGAGGACATCATCAAAAACTTTATGGGCAAGCGCATCAGCAAGGTCGATTATAACAGCCTCTTGGCGGCGGACATTATGCGTGCCAGCGTGTTGAAGGTGCACAAAACAAAGCTGACGCTTGAATGCGTCGATTTGATGAATAGGCGGCAGGTCAACACGCTTCTCGTCGTCGACGACGATGAGAGGTTCCTTGGCATCGTCACGATAGACGACATCAAAAAGCACGGCAGGGCAGGTAAGGAGATCGGCGATCTGGTCAGTACCGAAACAAGTGTCATCGGCGCAGGAGACTCGGCAAAGGAGGCATTTGAACGGCTGGTGGATTCCCGGTCAGGTTATGTGGTCGTCAAGCACCCGAACGACACCGTTGCGGGGCTGATCACGAAAACCAGCATGGTCAAGGCTATGGCGGAAGCAATGTGGGGTGAACAGGAATGACCCAATGGATGACGTTTATGGCAAAGAACAGCGGTCTCATCATCAATGAAACCTTAAACCATATGCGGCTTGTTGGGATTTCCACGCTGTTCGGGCTGATGATTTCCGTGCCGCTCGGCATCCTGCTTTCCCGCCGCAGGCGCGCTGCCAAATACGTGCTCGCACTGGTCGGCACTGTACAGACCATACCGGGGCTGGTGCTTTTGGGGTTCGCGATGATTGTGTTCGGCATCGGCTCCAAGCCCGCAATTGTCGTACTGACGCTGTATGCGATACTGCCCGCACTAAGAAACACCTACACAGGTATTACCGAGGTCGACCCCGGCTGTATCGAAAGCGCCAAAGGCATCGGTATGAGCAATATTCAGACGCTGCTTAAAGTTGAACTGCCCCTCGCGCTGCCATCGATCGTGGGCGGGCTTCGGATGTCGGTCATCTATATCATCAGCTGGGCGACACTGGCGGGGCTTGTCGGCGCAGGCGGCTTAGGCGACCTGATTTGGACGGGGCTTGCCACCTATGAGAACAACTTTATCTTAACCGGCGCAATCCTTGCGGCGGTCATGGCGCTGGCATCCGGTGCGCTCATCGGGCTGTTGCAGAACATCATGACCCCGCGAGGGCTGAAAGTCAGGAGGTGAGCGTATGCCCGTCAGATTTGATTTGATGATTGACCATTTGACCATCGTGGCGGTCGCCACGGCGTTTTCCGTCGTCATCGGCATTGCGCTCGGCGTAGCCGCTTACTGGTTCAAGTATTTAGAACGTATCATTTTAGGGTTCTCGGATACCGTGCAGACCATACCCTCCCTTGCGCTGCTGTCTCTGCTGATGATTGTTTTCGGACTGGGCAACAAAACGCTGATCATCGGACTTGTCCTCTATGCGCTGCTGCCCATTGTGCGCAACACCTTCACAGGGATTTCGGGGCTCGCGCCGCACCTCAGGGAAGCGGCAAAGGGTATGGGTATGTCAAAAATTCAGGTGCTCGTTAAGGTCGAGCTGCCGCTTGCCTTTCCGCTGATATTCTCCGGTATAAAAATCGCCGTCGTCACCTCGCTCGGTATTGCGGTGATGGGCGTGTTGATCGGCGCCGGCGGGCTGGGCTATCCGATCTACCGGGGAATCCAGACCAGAAACAGCGCATTGATTTTAAGCGGGGCAGTTCCCGTTGTGTTATTGGCGCTGATTTTTGACTATGGCATGTCAAAAATTGAGTATATGCTCACCAAGCGAGCAAAAAACAAAAATGAAAAGGAGCGTACAACATGCGAAACAAATTTATCGGCTTGATGGCTGTTATTCTGACCGGCGGCATGCTGCTGACCGGATGCGGCACCGCTGACAGGGTGGTCGTCGGCTCTAAGGATTTCAGCGAGAACATTATCCTTGGCGAGATGCTGGCGCAGCTCATCGAGGCGCACACGGACATCAGGGTCGAGCGCAAGCTCAATATGGGCGGCACCTTCGTCTGCTTTGAGGCAATCAAAAAAGGTGAAATCAGCATCTATCCCGAATACACGGGCACGGGTCTGACGGCACAGCTGAAAATGGACGTCATCAGCGACCCGGACGAAACCTATAACATCGTATCCTCGGAATTTGACAAGCAGTTCGGTATCAGATGGCTCAGCCCCTTTGGCTTTAACAATACATACGCCATTGCCGTAACAAACGATGTGGCGGCGGCGCACAATCTGGAAAAATGCAGCGATTTAAAAGGCGTTGCGCAGGATCTGGTCTTTGGCGCCGAGCATGAATTCTTCAACAGGCAGGACGGCTTTGACGGCTTCGTTGAAACCTACGGCATCGCGTTCAAGCAGGTCGCCAAAATGAATGTTTCCTTAAAATATCAGGCGATCGGCGAGGGTCAGATGCAGGTGACGGACGCGTTTGCCACGGACGGTCAAATCAAACAGTATAACCTGAAAATACTCGAAGACGACAAGGGCTTCTTTCCGCCGTACTACGCCGCGCCCATCGTCAGAAGTGATGTGCTGCAAAAGCATCCGGAGCTGAAAAACGTATTGGATATGCTTGCGGGCGTCATCGACGACGAGGCGATGACCGGGCTGAACTATGCGGTTGACGTCGAGAAAAAATCCGTCGAGACGACCGCCAGGGACTTCCTGCAAGATAAAGGGCTGATAAAATAACCAGGGCGTGTTGATATTAAGTAAATGTGCGGATTTTTGAGCGCATTTTGTGTCAGGCAAGGCAAATTTTTAAAGGTATAATTTGTTTATGGCAAAAAAATTTAACGCAGTATGGCGCAAAATGCGCCAAAAATGGGGGCGTTTGACTTAGTGTCAACACGCCCTCAATCACAATTTGTCCGCAGTTGTCATAATCGAACAACCTCCCCAATATAATGTATTGTCCAAAAATTATATTAAGGAGGCGTTTTGGTTGGAGAGCAATAACAACATATACAAAGAAATCGCTGACAGGACGGACGGGGACATTTATATCGGCGTGGTCGGTCCTGTCAGGACGGGAAAAAGCACCTTCATCAAAAAGTTCATGGACCAGTTGGTCATTCCCAACATTGAAAACGACTACAAGCGTGAGCGCGCGATCGACGAGCTGCCGCAGAGCGCGCAGGGGCGCACCATCATGACGACCGAGCCGAAGTTCGTGCCCAATGAGGCGGTCGACGTCAAGCTTGCGGAAAACGCGCGCTTTCGTGTCCGTATGATAGACTGTGTGGGCTACATCGTGCCGAGTGCGATGGGCTATATCGAGGACGACGCCCCAAGGATGGTCAACACGCCGTGGTACGACCATGAGATCCCCTTCTCTCAGGCGGCGGAAATCGGCACCAAAAAGGTCATCAACGAACATTCGACCATCGGGCTGGTCATCACGACCGACGGGTCGATCACCGAGATAGACCGTGAGGACTATGTCGAGGCGGAGGAGCGTGTCGTCAAGGAGCTAAAAGACATCAACAAGCCGTTTGTCGTGCTTTTGAACACCGCCAAGCCCCGAGGCGAGTCGGCAAACCAATTAAAATCTGAGCTTGAAGAAAAGTACAACGTCCCCGTTATGCCCGTCAACTGTGCGGAGCTGGATATGGAGGACATCAACGGCATCATCGAGCGGGTGCTGTACGAGTTCCCGCTGACCGAGATCACCATCAAGCTGCCGTCGTGGATGAATTCGCTTTGCGACAACCATTACCTGCGCAGTGAAATCTTCGGCATCGTGAAAAAGTCCGTGAATAACATCTCAAAAATCCGCGAGGGTAAGAACATCCTTGCCGCCATCGGCGAGAGCGATAACATCCGCAAGGTCGAGATCGACGACATCGATTTGGGCTGTGGCAAGCTGGTCATTTCTGTCCATGCGGAGGAAGGGTTGTTTTACAGCGTGCTCAGCGAGGCAAGCGGACTGACCATCGACTCCGACGACACCCTGCTGGCGTTTATGACCGAGATGGGCGTCATCAAGAGCGAGTATGACAAGGTCGCTCCGGCGCTGAGGTCTGTCCGTGAAAAGGGCTACGGCATCGTGTCGCCCACCATGGAGGAGATGACGCTCGAAGACCCCGAGATCGTCAAGCAGGGCAGCCGCTACGGCGTTCGCCTGCGCGCTTCCGCGCCGTCCATCCACATGATACGCGCGGATATCGAAACCGAGGTCAGCCCGATCGTCGGCACGGAGCGCCAGTCAGAGGAGCTGATACACTACCTGCTGAACGAATTTGACGACGATCCCGTCAAGATCTGGCAGAGCAATATCTTTGGCAAGTCCTTAAACGAGCTGGTCAACGAGGGGCTGCACAACAAGCTGGGCAGGATGCCCGAGGACGCGCAGATGAAATTGCAGGAAACACTGCAAAGGATCATCAACGAGGGCAGCGGCGGACTGATTTGCATCATTCTTTGATGCGACTTTGAAAAGTGTTGCATAAACCGCCAAGGTATTATATAATGGAATAGGCAAACAGCGGCGGCAGTATGCCGCCGCTGTTTGCTGTCACCCCAAAAGCCCCGGCGTCATAGTATATATCGGGGTGATGATGATGACAGAAGTCTTTTTTCCCGCGGTGGTCAGTTTTTTTGCCGTGTTCGGCGTGATACAGATGGCAAAAAGTCTTTACGGTGCGTTTTCAAAAAGCAAAAATGAATTTTTTATCGTGATTTCGGTCAAAAATCAAGAGGAGTATATTGAGGAGATCATACGCTCGACCGTGTGGAAAAGCCTGCACCGGCTCGGCGGCAGGGAGGTCCCCCAGATCTATGTGGTGGACTGCGGCTCGACCGACCATACGGTGGACATCGTCCAAAGGATCTGCAACGACTATGACTTTGTGACGATTTTCAGCCGCGAGGAATACATAGCCTTTATGGAGAACAAGTAATATGACAAGCGACAATTTTACCGAAAAACAAACGCTGACCGGCATAGTTGAGGACGTTGTGTATTACAACAGCGAAAACTGCTATGCTGTTTGCTATGTCCAGACGGAGGACAAGTATACCGCCGTCGTGGGGTATATGCCCTATGTCGCCGAGGGTGAAAGCATCACCGTCACGGGCAGCTGGACGCATCACGCAGAGTACGGGCAGCAGTTTAAAGCGCTCTATTTTGAAAAGAACCTGCCTAAGGGCAGGGAGGATATTTTAAAATATCTCTCGTCCGGCGTCGTCAAGGGCGTGCGCCGCGCCACCGCCGAAAAAATCGTCGGTCGTTTCGGCGAAAAATCGCTCGACATTATCGCCGAAGCGCCGCACCGGCTTGCCGAAATCAGCGGCATTTCCCAAAGGAAAGCGCTTGAAATCGGCAAAGCGTACGCAAGCTGCTTAGGTGTACGGGATATCGTCATATTCCTGCAACGCTTCGGGATTACCCCAAACCTCGCCGCAAAGGTGTACAAGCATTACGGCAGCGGTGCGGTGGACGTTGTCAAGGAAAATCCTTACCTTTTGTCACAGGAGGTCTACGGCATCGGCTTTAAGACCGCCGACAAAATCGCCATGAGCATGGGCTTTGAGGCAAACGCCGCCATGCGCATCGAGGCGGCGGTCAGCTATACGCTTTGGGACGCCGCTATGGCGGGACACACCTTTCTGCCGCTTAAAACGCTGGTGAACACCACCTGCACGCTCATCGGCGCAGATGCTGTCGAATGTGAGACCGCCATCACCAATATGCTATTTGCCGGCAGGCTGGTCAGCGAGACCCATGCGGCAATGCAGGTCGTCTACCAGCCCGCCATGCACCATGCCGAGACCCGGTCGGCATTGCAGCTGCGCACGATTGCCGGCACCGTCTTTACCCAGACCGACGTCGACGTCGAGGGCATCATCGCCGCCATTGAGGCGCAGCAGGGCATCAGCCTTGCGGGTCAGCAGCGGGAGGCGGTCTATGCCTCGCTCGGCAGGGGCGCTATGGTCATCACCGGCGGTCCCGGCACGGGCAAGACCACCATCATCAACGCCATCATCCGTGTGATGGAGCGGCTCGGAAAGTCCGTCGCCCTTGCGGCGCCGACGGGCAGGGCGGCAAAGCGGATGAGCGAGATGTGCGGCATGGAGGCAAAGACGTTGCACCGCCTGTTGGAGGTTGGCTACTCCGAGGACGGGGACGGTATGCGCTTTTCCCGTGACGACAAAACGCCGCTGGACGCCGACGTAGTCATCGTCGACGAAATGAGTATGGTGGATATTTTGCTGCTTCACTCGCTCTTAAAAGCGGTCAAAAGCGGCACAAGGCTGATCATGGTGGGCGACAGCGACCAGCTTCCCTCCGTCGGCGCAGGCGACGTGCTCCACGACATTATTGCGTCGGGGCAGCTTTGCGTCATTGCGCTGACTGAGATCTTCCGCCAGGCAAAGGAGAGCATGATCGTCGTCAACGCACATAAAATCAATCACGGCGAGTATCCGACAGTAAACCAAAAGGGCAGCGACTTCTTTATGGTGCATCGGGATAGCGGGCAGGAGATCTTGTCCACCATCGTAGACGTGTGCAAATCACGTCTGCCGGCGACCTACGGCTTTAACCCCATCACGCAGATACAGGTGCTGACCCCGACACGCAAGGGCGTTACGGGCGTAGCGGCTCTGAACGAACAGCTGCAAACGGCGCTTAACCCGAAAGATAGCAAAAAAAAGGAAAAACAGCACAGGGCGATCACCTTCCGCGAGGGCGACAAGGTGATGCAAATTAAAAATAACTATGAGATGCTTTGGACGAAAACAGCAGACGGCGCTGACGGAACGGGCGTCTTTAACGGTGACGTCGGCTTTATTGAAAAAATCGACCTTACGGAGGAAATCATGACCGTCCTGTTTGACGACCGCCGTGCGGACTATGACTTCTCGCAGCTCGATGAGCTTGACCTCGCCTACGCGGTAACGGTGCACAAAAGCCAGGGCAGCGAGTTTGAGGCGGTCGTGATGCCGATGTACCCCACCGCGCCGATGCTGCAAAACCGAAACCTTCTGTATACCGCCGTGACACGGGCAAAAAAGCTTGTCGTGCTGTGCGGCAGGGAGGGCGTCGTCAGGACTATGGTCGACAGCGTCAGCGAGCGGCGGCGGTATTCGGGGCTCGAAGGAAAGCTGAGGGATGCCGATGTCATTTAAAAGAACGATGGCAAACTTTTTATCGCCGCCCCAATGCGTGCTGTGCTCGGCGCCGCTGGAAATCAACGCCGAAGTCAATCTGTGCGGCGGCTGTGAGATAGACGCGCCGCTCAACGACGGCAAATGCTGTCAAATCTGCGGCGTGCCGCTGGATATTGCGTACGGAGATTTGTATTGCGGCATGTGCAAAAGCTACCGGAGGGCGTTTGCACGCAATGTTTCGATGTACATTTATAAAGATTCGGCAGCGGAGGCGCTGAGGTGTATGAAGTTCGGTGCGGGGCAGATTTGGATCGCCGACACCTTCGGGCGGCTTTTGGCGAACTCCGTCGCAACGGCATACGACGGCATCGGCTTTGGCGGCGCAGTGTTCGTCCCCGTCAGCAAGAAGCGTATGAGAGAGCGTGGCTTTAACCAGTCGGAAATTATCGCCGAAGCGGTTTGCCAAAGGCTCGGGCTGCCTAAGCTCTGCGTGCTCGACAAGCTGCGCGACACACCGAAGCAAAGCAGCTTGAAGTATGAGCAGAGGCTCGAAAACGTCAAGGGCGCCTTCGCCGTACGAGACGCCGAGAAAATCACAGACAAAACGCTGCTGCTCATCGACGACATCTGCACGACAGGCTCGACGCTCCACGAATGTGCCAGGATGCTGAAAAAGGCGGGTGCGGCGGTAGTCTACTGCGCAACCGTGGCGAACACCGAAATCGGAAAATAAAAAAGCGTTTCGGCGCTTTTTTAGGTGCGAAGCCGAAACCCTTTGCCAAGGAATAATTCATTGCTTTTACCTAAGCAGGATTTTTTTGAATAATTTTTTCACCTTTGCACAAAATACTACTGAGGTGAGAAAAATGTCCAAAAATTACAGGAAATCACGGCTACTTAATCCGGGCGCATACGATGCGATGCAGCAGCTGAAATTTGAGTGCGCCAAGGATTTGGGACTGACACAGTATGTGAAGGAAAACAACGACCACTACAAGGGCGACCTCACGGCTAAGGAAAACGGCAGCCAGGGAGGTCCTATCGGCGGAGAAATGGTCAAGCGCATGATCGCGCAGTATGAGAACAAAGGCAATACCTGAAATATTTGAAAATACCCGACGCCAAACGGCGCCGGGTATTTTTATACTTTTCTCACACCAAGGATGTGGATAAAGCGGATTTTTTGAAAGGTATAGGTCGACAGCGGTCTGTTATCCGCATTGAAGGTGTGGGCGGCGACTAAGATGTTGTCATACGCCGGCACCTGCCCGACACTGACGACCATGGGCGTATGGGCAAAGGTCTCGCCGTTGAAGCTTAGCTGTACGGCATCACCGGGCATGATCCGGTCAATGCCCGTTTCTTCCGCAAAGGGACCGACACCTGAATTGCCGACCATAAAATTATAGAAGAACGGCACCCCCGTCCAGGACGGGCTTCGGTCGTTTAGGTTTCTGTAATACCAGCCCATCACAGGCGTAAAGTTCATCACGCCGCTGCCGGCATACACCACCTGCGAGGCAAAATTGGTGCAATCGCCGCCGATTGCCGTAAAATCATAGAACTTCGGATTACGCTCAAAAGCCCACCGGTGCGCATACGCCACCGCCTTTTGTCTGTTATATTCAGTAATGCGCATTTTTACCACCCCGTTATGTACTGGTCCAAACGCTTTTGCCAACGCATGAACTGTTTTGTTTTACAAAAACTTTAACAATTTCCTGCAACACAAAAAAATGTGCGAGTAAAGACTTGAAATAATTGCCGTGATAATATATAATATTATGCAATGAGGATTATGCAGAATTTTATAAAAATGTTAGATATATGATATTTTCTGCAAACTAAAGGGGGCAAAAAAATGGTATCAAAAAATTATGCATTGGCAAAGGAACAATACGCATCACTCGGTGTGGATACCGACAAGGCGGTTGCCGCACTTGAAAAAATCAGTATTTCCATTCACTGCTGGCAGGGCGACGACATCGCCGGCTTTGACAGCAGCGGCGAGGCGTCCGGCGGCATTCAGGCGACCGGCAATTATCCTGGCAAGGCAAGAAACGGCGATGAACTGCGTGCGGACATCGACAAGATGCTAACACTGGTACCCGGCAGGCACAAGCTCAGCCTGCATGCCATCTATGCCGAGACCAACGGCAAAAAGGTCGACAGGAATGCGCTGCTGCCCGAGCATTTTGAGAAGTGGGTCGCCTGGGGCAAGGAAAGGGGCGTCGCTTTCGACTTTAACCCCACCTATTTTGCCCATCCGAAGAGCGATGACGGCTTCACGCTGAGCCATATCGACGACGGCATCCGAAACTTTTGGATCGAGCACGGTATCGCCTGCCGCAAAATCAGTGAATACTTCGGACGTGCGCTTGGCGAAACATCGGTGATGAACACCTGGATCCCCGACGGCTACAAGGACATCCCCGTTGACAGGCTTGCGCCGAGGATGCGCCTTGCGGACAGTCTTGACAAGGTATTCGCCGAAAAAATCGACCCGAAATACCACCGTGATTCGGTCGAAAGCAAGCTGTTTGGCATCGGTTCGGAAAGCTATGTCGTGGGCAGCCACGAGTTCTATTTGGGCTACAGCGTCAAAAACGGCGTCGGCATTACACTCGACGCCGGTCACTTCCATCCGACCGAAGTGATTTCAAACAAAATCTCTTCCGTCTTGATGTTTGCGCCCCGCCTGCTGCTGCATGTCAGCCGTCCCGTACGCTGGGACAGCGACCATGTGGTCATCTTTGACGACGAACTGCAAGCCATCACCCAGGAGCTTGTCAGGGGCAACTTCCTCGGCAGAACCGATATCGGGCTTGACTTCTTTGACGCCAGCATCAACCGCATCGCCGCATGGACCATTGGCGTGCGCAACACCCAAAAGGCGCTGCTTGCCGCACTCTTAGAGCCGACAGATATGCTCAGGAAGGCTGAAGCGGAAGGCGACTACACCACGCGCCTCGCTTTGCTCGAAGAGCTCAAAACCTACCCATATGCCGCCGTTTGGGATTACTACTGTGAAAAGAGCGGCGTGCCGGTCAAGGAAAAGTGGCTCGCCGAGGTCAAGGACTACGAAAAGACCGTATTGGCAAAAAGAGCATAAATCACAAAAGGGGCTGACAATGTCAGCCCCTTTAATATTGTCACAAATCAATTAATTGTGTCGAATTCATCTATTCTTACGACCTCTGCTTTAAGTTTTCTATATGTTAGCACGATCACTGCATTTAAAAATGGCAGCGTAAATATTCCTATAAAAGCGTTCACAATGCTGATTATAGCAATCTCATAAGACTGCCCCGGAAAAAGAGATATCGAAATTACTGACGGTAACATAAAGATGGTTGAAGAAAAAAACAAAATTACCCAAACACGCCAATAATTGCCCTTAATCATATTGATTGACCTTCTAAGATATTTGTTCGCTTTTTCTTCAAGTGCAACGAGCGGTGCCATCATACAAAACAGAGCAAGAATAAAGTTGCCGTATAGAGTGTTTATGACTGTTGTATATGGTACTTTGAGGATAATAAGCACTATTATTGGTATGAAGAACAAACCAACTAATATAGCATACCTAATGTATAGCCAAAACTTCCCTTTAACCTTCATGTATGCAGTGGTCCAAGACATTTCTTGCTCAGATAATACCGCATTTATAGAAACTTGAATTGCAAGGGTGAGTTTAATCACAAATATAGTGGCTGCAATCACAATGATTGAAGATAGAAGCACCGCCAATGAATTGATTAATGGTTTGGATTGCATAAATGATGGCGTCAGCCCATAGATACTGGTGAAAAGATTACAAATAAATACAAACAATATAAATGGTAATAGTTTGTTATAGTGGTTGCGAATGACCTCGACACCACCAGATAGGATTTCTTTGACATTCAGTTTCATAAGATGACCCCTTTTTTTAACAATTATAACATAGCGTCGGTAGGATTTCAATATCAAAAAGGATGTGTGCATCGCAACAAAAACGCCGACAAGTATTGCACGTATAGAAAACATACAAATGTCTGCATGCTCCTTATAAATACATCATCTTGTCGGTGCTATAATTCGCTAAAATGACCTTGCCAAAGACGCATTCAAACCGCACGTCCTTGTGGCTAAGCCCGTGGGCGCGCATATAGTCCTGACAAAAACGCTTGAAGTCCTTTGACGGCGTGCGCTTTGCAAAATCCGGCAGCGGACGGTCCTTGTTATATTGCAAAAAGTCCAGCACCAACGCCTCGGCGATTGTCTGACCGCCAAAGTCATGCAGCACCTCATACAGCTGATGCCGAGGCAGACTGCCGTTTTGTTCGGCGGCTTTGATGCTGTCCGCAAGCCGCTCAAAAACAGCAAACGGGCTTTGGCAGGTCAGTATTTCTATGCTGCGGGCAAATGCACCGCTGTTATACAGCCTGTCAACAGCGTCCTCCACCTCCTTTAACCTGCACAGCTCCTGCGCCGTCAGCCAATCGGTCGACAACACCTCAAAGGGCGGTGAGTGCATATGCCGTATGCGGTCGTCCGCCTCAATCGGCGTACCGTGGAGCACTTTCAAAAACCCAAGCTGCAACATATGCGGGCGCAGCGCATAGGCAAAGTCAAAGGAGCGCGCAAAGGACGCATAATCCTCAAAGGGCAGCCCCGCAATGAGATCAAGGTGGATTTCAAGCCCTGCCGCCCTAGCTTTTCTAATGTTTTCCGCCGCTGTATTTAAGTCGAATTTGCGGTTGATTGACGCCGCAGTATCGGGGTTGGCGGACTGGATACCCATTTCCAGCTTGAAAAACTGCGGCGACATACCCATCAGCGCAATCAGCTCATCGGTCAAAAGATGCGGAGCGATTTCAAGGTGCACGCAGGTGTCCTGGCTGTTTTCGGTGATGAACCGGATGATCTCGGCGGCACGAGTATTGTCACAGTTGAATGTGCGGTCGACCAGCTTGACGATCGGCACATGATGCCGCATCAGCAGCGACAGTCCTTCCTTTACATACGCTATCGGGAAGTATCGGACGCTGCCCTGAACCGACGACAGGCAATAGCTGCATGAAAACGGGCAGCCCCGTGAGGTTTCAAAGTAGATAATCTTGCCCCTGAGCGCCAAAATGTCCGCTTCGGTATAGGGCTGTGCGGCGCCCGTCAGGTCAAGCGGCGCACCGGCACAAAGACGGCGGGACATTACTTCTTGCTTGTCAAGCCCCGTCAGCAGGGAGTGCAGGGGCTGCTCCCCCTCACCGTCTATGTAGTGATCCACAAAGTCATAGCCGTCCCCGCACTGAGGTCCTCCGAACACGATCGTGCAGCCGGGGACAGCGGTTTTAAGCATCTCGGCGACCTGCGCCGTCCGGGTGATGTTCCATATGTAGCAGGAAAAAGCATACACGTCCGCCCCTGTTTCGAGCAGCCTTGCATAGACACTGTGGGGGTTGTCGTTGATGGTGAACTCGGCGACGCTGATGTCAAAGTCCTTGCAGTATTTTTGCAGGCAGCGCAGCGCAAGACCGGAATGGGTGTATCTTGAATTAAGTGCGATGAGGATGATTTTCATAGGCTTATCCTTTCAAAAAAACATAACCAAGTATGAAGTAGTTTATCAAAAATCGGACAACATTACAATTATATTTCAAAAATTGTTTCATATAATGTTTTGTGGTATAATAATTTAATATCAAAGGGGGCATTCGGATGGCTAAGCAGAAGGTGGCTGTGATCTTCGGAGGAAATTCGTCGGAACACGAGGTTTCAAGGGTTTCGGCAAGAAATATTATCAATAATCTAGACAAGGAAAAGTACGAGGTCTTTCCGCTCGGTATCACCAAGGGCGGACAGTGGTTTTTGTACAGCGGCGACGTCGGCAGGCTGGACAACGGCGACTGGGAAAAAAGCAACGTACATAACGCCATCATTTCGCCGGACGCAGGCGACAAGTGTATTGTGGTTTTCAAAGGAAACAGCGCCGAGAAGATCGTCATCGACGTTGCTTTTTTGATTTTACACGGGCAAAACGGCGAGGACGGCACGGTGCAGGGATTGTTGCAGCTTGCGGGGATCCCCTACACGGGTCCGGGCGTGCTGGCGTCGGCGCTGTGCATGGATAAAGCGTCCGCAAAGCTGATTTTAGCGGCGCATGGAATCCCCCAGGCAAGCTGGCTGGTGCTGACTGAGCCCGACCTTAAAAACCCAGCCGACATCCTTCGCCAGGTGGAGAGCAAATTCACCTATCCCGTGTTTGTCAAACCGTCGGGCGCAGGGTCGTCCATCGGCGCGGGCAGGGTGAGCTCGCCTGACGAGCTGCTGCCCGCCGTCAAAAGCGCTTTCCAGTTTGACAGCAAGGTGCTGGTGGAGGAAAACATCGACGCCAGGGAAATCGAGTGCGGTATCATCGGCAACGACAGCCCCGAAATCGCCCTGTTGGGCGAGGTTATCACCGACCATGAGTTTTATGATTATAAGGCAAAATATACCGTCGGACAGGCGGACGTGATCATCCCCGCACCGCTGAGTGCCGAAAAGACTGCGGAAATCAACGACATCGCAAAAAAAGCGTACCTTGCCATGGGCTGCCGGGGCTTTACGAGAATCGACTTTTTTGTGGAGCGGTCGACAGAGCGGGTCATCTTAAACGAGCTCAACACTCTGCCCGGCTGCACGGACAGCAGCATGTTCCCCGTGCTTTGGCAAAAAAGCGGCGTGACCTTTACACAATTGATCGATAAGATCATCGCTTACGCCTTGGAGGGATAACTTGGAGGGATAACAATATGGATAACAGACCGATCGGGGTGTTCGACAGCGGGCTCGGCGGGCTGACCGTCGCAAAAGAGCTGATGAACCATCTGCCCCACGAGAGCATCATCTATTTCGGCGACACAGGCAGGGTGCCTTACGGCACGAGAAGCCGTGAAACCATCATCAAATACGCCGCTTCGGACATCAATTTTTTGCTGACGCAAGACGTCAAGGCAATCGTCATCGCCTGCGGCACGGCAAGCTCCGTGGCGCTGGGCTATGCGCTGCAACACTACGACATCCCCATCGTGGGCGTGGTGGCGTCTACCGCCGCCGCCGCCGCAAGCGCAACGGTCAACAAAAAAGTGGGCATAATAGGCACAAGCGGCACCATTTCGAGCGGCTCGTACGAGCGGGCTTTAAAGCAGCTCGACGACCAAATCACGACGCATGCCAGGGCGTGTCCGCTGTTTGTTCCGCTGGTCGAAAACGGCTACACCGACAATGCCGTGGCACGGCTTGTGGCACAGGACTATTTGTCGCCGCTCAAAGACAGCGGCGTTGACACGATCATCCTCGGCTGCACACATTATCCTTTGCTAAAAGGCGTGATTTCTGATATAATGGGGAAAGACACCGCTCTGATTGACTCGGGCGCACCCATGGCGCGGCAGGTCGGAAAGCTGCTCGCAGACCATGATATGCTCGCCGAAGGTACGGCGCAATACAGCTATTTCGTCAGCGATACGGTCGATAATTTTTCCCGTTATGGCAGTTTGTTCATGCAACGGGAGCTGTCGGACAGCGTGTCACGCATCGACATTGAGCGGTACTAGGGCGTGTTGACACTAAGTAAATGTGCGGATTTTTGAGCGCATTTTGTGTCAGACAAGGCAAATTTTTGAAGGCATAATTTGTTTATGGTAAGAAAATTTAACGCAGTATGGCGCAAAATGCGCCAAAAATGGGTGCGTTTGGCTTAGTGTCAACACGCCCTGAGGAGGGTTTACCAATGAAGGACGTTATCATCTCGCTCAAAGGGCGTCAAAATGACGGCGAGGATATCGAAGAAATCGAGCTGGTCACCGAAGGCACCTACTACAAAGAGGGTGACAGCCACTTCGTTACATACAAAGAAACCGAGGTCACGGGGTTAGAGGGCACCACAACCACGCTAAAAGTCGAAAACGGCGTCGTGACGCTTTTGCGCTTCGGACAAAACAACAGCCAGCTGATTTTTGAAAAGGGTCAGCGGCACCTGTGCTGCTATGAAACGCCGTTCGGCGCTTTCACCATCGGCGTCAACTCCAAAATCGTCAACGTCGATATGAACGAGGGCGGCGGCGAGATCTCCGCCCAGTACCAAATCGAAATTGACAACAATTACTCGGGTATCAACGACTTTCATCTGCAATTCAGGGAGTGCTGAGATAAGAATAAGATGTTCGGGTGTGTATACGCTCACCCCGTGAGGGTAAGCGCAGGTGGGATCGACTTCCGCCGGAGCGTGGAAATTACGTCGGTTTTGCGTAATTTCCCATAAGATAAGGAAAGGATCGTTTTAATGTCGAATATCAAACAAAAGATTCGGGAGCAGATCGCTCACATGATTACGGACGCCGTCGCAAGGGAGGGCTTTGAAGCGGTGGCTTTTTCCGTGGAGACCCCCCGTGAGCTGTCGCACGGCGATTTCTCGACCAACGCCGCCATGCTGATCGCAAAGTCGGCGAAGATGCCGCCCCGCACGGTTGCGGAGCGTTTGCTGTCGGGCATGAAAACAGAGGGCACCTATGTCGAAAAGGTTGAGGTTGCGGGTGCGGGGTTTATCAACTTCCGCCTTGGCATCGGCTGGCTGTATGAGGTTTTGCCGCTGGTCGAGCAAAAAGGCGCACGCTACGGCGAGGTCAGCGCAGGCGGCGGTAAAAAGGTGATGGTCGAATTCATCAGCGCAAACCCCACCGGTCCCATGCACATGGGCAACGCCAGAGGCGGTGCGCTCGGCGATTCGATGGCGAGCGTTCTGGACTTCGCGGGCTTTAACGTGACGCGCGAATTTTATCTAAACGACGCCGGCAACCAGATCGAAAAGTTCGGCTGTTCGCTCGAAGCCCGGTATTTGCAGCAATGCGGAGAGGACGTGCCGTTTTCGGACGAATGGTATCAGGGTGAGGACATCACCGAACGTGCCAAGGAGTTTATCGCCGAGGTTGGCGATTCCTATGTCAGTAAAGGCAGTGACGAGCGCAGGCAGGCACTGATCGCGTTCGGGCTTGAAAAGAATGTGAATTTGATGAAAAAAACCCTCGAAGCCTACGGCATTCGCTATGACGTGTGGTTTCGGGAGAGCGACTTATACAAAAGCGGCGAGGTCGACGAGGTCTTGGCGCTGCTCAAAGACAGCGGGCACACCTATGAAAAGGAGGGCGCCGTTTGGTTCAGGGCGTCCGACGACGGCGAAAAGGACGAGGTGCTCGTCCGTGCCAACGGCGTACCGACCTACTTTGCCGCAGACATCGCTTATCATCGCAACAAATTCTTAAAACGGGGCTTTGATAAGGTCATTGACATTTGGGGCGCCGACCACCACGGGCATGTGGCGAGGATGAAAACCGCCATGGACGCCGTCGGGATCAGCCCTGACAGGTTAGAGGTCGTGCTGATGCAGCTTGTGCGCCTGATGCGCGGCGGTGAGGTCGCACGCATGTCAAAGCGCAGCGGCAAGGCGATTTCTCTCGGCGATTTGCTGGACGAAATCGGCGTGGACGCCGCAAGGTTTTTCTTTAATATGCGAAACGCGGGCAGCCATTTTGACTTCGACCTCGACCTTGCGGTCGAACAGACCAGCAACAACCCCGTGTTTTATGTGCAGTATGCGCACGCGCGCATTTGCAGCATCATCCGCCTTTTGGCTGAGGATAATGTCCGTGTAAAGTTTGTTTCCGAGATTGACCCGACGCTTTTGTTGGAGGACGCCGAGCTTTCGCTGCTGCGCAAGATCGGCGAGCTGCCTGACGAGATCACCGCCGCCGCACAGACGCTTGAACCTGCACGCATGACGCGGTATGCCATCGAACTGGCAAACGAATTCCATTCGTTCTACAACGCCTGCCGTGTCAATGTTGAGGACGAGCCCTTAAAGGCGACGAGGTTAAAGCTCATCGACTCGGCAAGGCAGGTGCTGGCAAACGTGCTGGGCATCCTCGGCGTCAGTGCGCCCGAAAAGATGTAACAAACCTGTCCGCTAACCTTGATTTAGGATGTGTGGTTTTTGATTAAAAGAGTTGTTTTGATTGCGGTTGCAATCTGTTTGATGGCGTCCGCCGTTTCGGCGGTGACTCTCGAAGAGGCGGTCGACAGCGCCGCAAGGCGTGTGTTTGTCGAGACCCTCGTCGACAAAAACGTGCTGTACCTTTACGGCGACTGGCACTTTGTCGACCCCAAATACCGCGGCACCGTTGCGGGTGCGCTCCATGCGGGGCTGCTCTGCCCCGACGGTCGTCTGCTGCGCCCGAAAAGCCGCGACCTCAGTCCGCTGATCAACGGGCTGATCCGGTTCGGCATTTCCAGCCCCACCTTCAACACTGCGGGCTTTCAGGGCGATACGGACATCACCTTTACATCCGAAACGCTCTATATCATTGACAACGAGGTGCTGACGAACTACACGCCCGACCCGTCAAAATACTACTACGCGCTGGTCAACAAGGACAGGCGTGCGTACATCGTCTGGCTGGCGACCAAGGAAAGGGTCGTTTGGTGCTACAAGGGCAAGCTGTTTTTGGAAAACAACGGGGAGTATATCATCAACCATGCGGAAAAATACAGCTTTGGCGCATGGCAGGCTTTGACACAGGACAGATACGCCACCGTTAAGACTATACAAGGCGTGCTGCCAGTGCGCAAGGGCAGCGCCGTCAACATACAAGACATCAATTATCAGTATTTGGACGCCGACGTCTATGTCCTCGGCGAATACCGTGACGGGGTCATCAAAGCGTCATACATGGAAATCAAATAACAGAAGAAACGAGGTCCTGAATTTGAAAAAGCTGATTGCCATCATCCTATGCATCATACTGTTGTCGGTGGGCGCAGCGGCGGAAACAACGACGCAGATCGACCTGACCGACGGCGAGGCGATGTATGAGTTTTATGAGGCGCTCTTGCGTTATACGCTGAGCCAATACAGGTTTGACGTAACCCGGGAGGCGCTGTTGGAGTCCGCGCTAAAAGCGGTGCTGACCAATCACCCCGAGCTTTTTGACGAGATCGCAAAAGGAACCTATGACGCTTTGGATGAAAACTCCCGGTACCTGACAGCGAAGGAATATGAAAACACCTATGCGGAGGTTTTGGGCGAGTTTTCGGGCATTGGCATAAATGTGTCCTCGTTTGACGGCGTCACCTATGTCGGTACGCCCATCAAGGGTACGCCTGCCTATCTGGCAGGCATCATGGCGGGCGACGTCATCGAAAGCGTTGACGGCGAGGATGTGTCCGGCTATGTCCTGGACAAGACCACCAACCTCATCAGGGGTGAAAAAGGGACGACCGTCGTCCTCGGCATCAAGCGGGGTGAGCAGCAGCTCACCTTCACCATCGTGCGGGACACCATCAGAGTCAATCCCGTGACCTATTACAAGCTCGATGGGGGCAACGCCGGCTATGTCAGCATTTCATCCTTTAATGCCAATACCTCCTCCTATTTGGACGAGGCGCTGTTTAACCTGAAAAAAGAAGGCGTGGACAAAATCATCCTCGACCTGCGCAACAACCTCGGCGGGCTGGTATCCGAAGCGGTCAAGACCGCAAGCTATTTCCTGCCCGAAAATACGCTGATTGTTACCGAGGACTATAAAAACCCTGCACACAACGTTGAATACAAGTCGGTGAACACGGGCATGCGCTTTAAGGTCGCCGTTCTGGTCAACGAATACAGCGCATCCGCGTCGGAAATCGTTTCGGGCGCGGTCAAGGACCACAAGGCGGGCGTTTTGGTGGGCACGACCACCTTCGGCAAGGGCACCGTTCAGATGCCGCTGCACATGAAAAACGGCGGAGCGATTTGGCTGACCATCGCAAGATACCTGACGCCGAGCGGCGCTTACATACACGGCGTCGGCATCGAACCGGACTACCGCATCGCCAACAAAAAGGCGTTGATGGACACCTCGGCTTTTGAATCAATTTCGGGACAGCGGGTGCTGAGTGCCGGCGACTCGGGCAAGGACGTGCTCGCCGTCGAGCAAAGACTGGAAGCGATGGGCTATCCGATTGAATATGTTGACGAAACATACGACTATCAGACACAGAACGCCGTCAGGATGTTTCAGGACAAAAACGGGCTGTTCCCCTACGGCGTTGCGGATCTGACCACGCAAATCAAAATCATGGACGTCGCCGCCGAAACCGAGGTAACGGTGGATATACAAATAGAAAAGGCTAAGGCGCTTGTCCAAGGCTTGTGACAGAACAAAGCGTTTCGGCGCGCAGCGCTTTCCGAAACGCATCTTCTCTCCCCACGAGGGTGAGCGCAGGCGAATTCATTTCGCCGGAGTGCGGAAATTACGCCGATTTTACGTAATTTCCTATTAAATCAAACAAATCCGCCCTGTTTTGGGGTGGATTTGTTTGTTGTTTTAGGCCATGCATCAATAGATGACCTGTTCATGCCACTTAAAAAACCCATTTTTCACCATCCCCGGCTGCTGCCACCGCCGCCGGAACTGCCGCCCCCTCCCCGGAAGCCTCCACCACCAAAGCCACCGCCGCCGCCGGAGTTACCGCCGCCGAAAAAGCGGCTGAGTATGAAAAGCTTGATTAAAAAACGGGTAATTCTTGCCCTGAAAAATATCAGATCCGCCATGAAAAGGGCGATCACCAGTATGGGAATGAAGAGGTTGCCTTGTTCCTCTGTGTTACCAAGCGGTGCGACGCCGGCGGGCGTGCCC
>JAKJBX010000010.1 GCA_022706765.1 Bacillota bacterium | reverse complement strand
GCTGTCGGACTTCCCCGCCAATAAGGTCATCGGCAGCGGTACGGTTTTGGACACCGCACGATTCCGGTACTCCCTTGCCGAGCATGTCGGCGTGGACGCACGAAACGTCCATGCGTACATCATTGGTGAGCACGGCGACACCTCGCTTGCGGTGTGGAGCAGCACGACGGTCGGTCAGATGCCGATGGACGACTATTGCAAGAGTTGCAGCAGCTGCGACGGCATCAACAAGTATTCGGTTTATGAGCGGGTGAAAAATTCCGCCTATGAAATCATCAGCAAAAAGGGTGCGACCTACTATGCGGTCGCGCTGGCGGTCAAGCGCATCGTCGAGTGCGTCATGCGCAACGAGCATTCCATCCTTACGGTGTCGAGCCTTCTGACGGGCCAGTACGGCATTGACGACGTCTACATCAGCGTGCCGGCGGTTTTGGGAGGCGGCGGCGTGGAAAAGGTACTGACCTTGAAGCTCAATGATCAGGAGCAGGAAGGGCTTTTGCACTCAGCAAACACCCTCAAAAAATACATCAAGGAAATCATAGAGTAAGAGGGCGGACACATTGCATAAGATCATTGACTGCCATGCCCACGTCTTTCCCGAGAAGCTTGCCGAAAAGGCGGTTGCCAACCTGGTAGACTACTATGGGATGCCGTGGTCGGGCAACGGTACGCTGGCACAGCTTTTGAGCAGTGCGGACAAGAGCGGCGTTTATAAAATCGTTGTGTTTTCGACGGCGACCAAAAAAGAACAGGTCGAGAGCATCAACACCTATATTGCGGGTCTGACGGACGCGCGTTTGATCGGCTTCGGCACCATGCATCCCGATTTTGAGAGCTGTGAAACCGAGTTGTCACGCATGGTTTCCCTCGGCTTGAAGGGCGTCAAGCTGCACCCCGATTTTCAGGGCTTT
This sequence comes from Bacillota bacterium, assembly GCA_022706765.1. GTDB lineage: Bacteria > Bacillota > Clostridia > Monoglobales > Firm-18 > JAKJBX01. The sequence continues at coordinate 65,906 of JAKJBX010000010.1, read as the reverse complement.
GACATTGACGACCCCAAGATGCTGCCGGTTTACCGGTCGCTCGCGCAAAAAAAGCTGCCGGTGCTGATCCACTTAGGGGACGAGCGTTCCGACCATTCCTCGCCCAAAAGGCTCGCGAGGGTGCTGGATGCCGTTCCGGATTTGACGGTGATCGCCGCACATTTAGGCGGATATATGCGCTGGGGCGAGGCGGAAGAGCACCTCATCGGACGAGACCTGTACCTCGACACGTCCAGCACGCTGTGCCGCATTTCGCCGCAGCGGGCGGGCGAGCTGATCAAAAAGCATGGCGCCGACAGAGTACTGTTCGGAACGGACTATCCCGCAAGGCTGCATGACGAGGAATATACCGCATTCATGCAGATCCCGCTGACGGAGGAGGAGCGTCTTCAAATCCTGTCGCTAAATGCGACGTCGCTGTTTAATTTATAAAAATTTGGATAAGATATCAATTGAGCATACAATCATTTTTGCGAAAAGAGGAACGCAATGCTATACTCAATTGGTATCTTTTTTTGTGCGGTTTTAATGCTTTCGGGATATATGCTGCTGCACACGAAGGCACGCAAGCGGGGCAAGTTTGACGTGCGCGGCGCCAAGCTGGACTATGAGGCGCTGATTTGGCATGCGGGTCAGCTTGCGAGGAATCAGGAGCTTGCGCTTGGCAGATCGAGCATCAAGGGGCTTGTCGGCAGGGTGACCGACAATTACCGCCACATCTTGGACACCTATAAAAAGCTGTCCGAAGCGGCGGCGGAGGGCAAGCGCATTACGGGTGCGGATGAGTGGCTGCTCGACAATTTCTACATCATTGAGGAGCAGGCAAAGGACCTGCTACAGACCATACAAAGCGAGAGCATCGGCAAGCTTCCCGTTATCATCGAGGGGCAGTACACGGGCTTCCCGAGGATTTTTGCCATTGCCATTGAGCTGGTCAACTATACTGACAGCAGCATCACCGAGCAGTCGCTGACCGACTTTATCAGCGAATACCAAAAGACCGCGTTCCTGACGGATACGGAGCTTTGGTCGCTGTCCTCCATGCTTAAAATCGCCCTGATCGAAAACATCAGCCACCTGTGCGACCGTATCAACAAGACGCACAGCCAGTATAAGCTGGCGCAGACGGCGATCGACCATATTTTTAACAAAGACCAAAGGCTCGACGAGGTGTTGGGGCAGTATTTCAAAAGCAACCCGACGGAGAACTCCTCGCTGATTGAGCACCTGGTCGTCAGCTTTAAAAAGAACGGCGCTGCCGGCAGCGGCGGGCTGCGCTACATTGACGCGCGGCTCGGGAGGCTAAACACCGGCACCGAAAAGATCATTGCCATCGAGCATCAAAAGCAGACCACGAGGCAGGTGTCGATGGGCAACGCCATCACCAGTCTGAAATTTGTGCTGGCGCTGGGCTACATCGAGATATTCGAGCATCTCAGCCAGGTCGAAAACATCCTTGGCGGCGATGTTTCAGGGATATACCCCAAAATGGACAAAAAAACCAAGAATTATTACAGGAAGCACGTCGAGCGGATCGCGAAAAAGCGGGATATTTCCGAGATCGAGGTGGCGCTGGGCGCTGTGGAGCTTTCCAAAGCGGAAAACCGCCACATCGGGCATTACCTTGTCGAAACCGATTTGGGCGACGACAACAGCCGGCCCAAAAGGCAACGGCAGGTGCTATACTGGTCGTCCATCGGTCTGATTACCCTATTTATCACGTCGCTGCTGACCGGTTATGCCTGCCGCTCGGGCGGCAGTTTTGTGCTGTCGGTATTTGTATGCCTCCTTACGCTGCTGCCGGCATCCGACATCGCCGTCACGTTGTGCAATTATATGGCGTCGCACATGTCCAGGGTGTCGACCATCCCGCGTCTTGAGCTGACCGATGGCATCCCCGATGAGTACCGCACACTGGTGGTGATCTCCGCACTGCTCCCGAACGCCGACGCGGCAAAGAAGCTTTCAAAGCAGCTTGAAATCTACTACCTTGCCAACCGTCAGGACAATATCCTGTTCGGTGTGCTCGGTGACTTCGCCGACGGCAAGGACGAGGTTACCCCCGAGGACAATGGCATTATCACCGCGGTGCGGCAGGTCATTGACGACCTGAACGCAAAGTACGGTGACAGGTTCTGCTTGCTGCACCGACGGCGAACATACGACAAACGCAACAACAGCTACATGGGTTGGGAGCGCAAGCGCGGCGCCATCGTGGAGCTGTGCAGGCTGCTGCGGGGTCACAAGGATACCTCCTTTACCACCGTCATCGGCGACCTTGCCCTGTTGCAAAGCGTCAAGTACGTCATCACCCTTGACGCCGACACAAGGCTCGGGCGTGACACGGCAAAGGAGCTTATCGGCGCCATGGCGCACCCGCTCAATAAGCCCGAGGTGAAAAACGGGCGCGTCGTAAAAGGGTACGGCATCTTGCAGCCCAAAATCAACATCGACATCGAGAGCGCCAACACCTCGTTCTTTTCAAGCGTGTTCGCAGGTCAGGGCGGCATTGACGTCTATTCGGGCGCGGTGTCGGACGTGTATCAGGATTTGTTTGACGAGGGCATCTTTACGGGCAAGGGCATCTTTGATGTGGACGTGTTCTGCGAGCTCCTGCCAATCGCCATTCCCGAAAACACTGTGCTCAGCCACGACCTCTTAGAGGGCAGCTACCTGCGCTGCGGGCTTGCCACGGACATCGTGCTTGTGGATGGATTTCCCTGGAAATATTCGTCATACTCCGCCCGTATGCACCGCTGGCTCAGGGGCGACTGGCAGATACTCCCGTGGCTTATCGGCACAGTCAAAAATCCGCTGAACGCTATTTCAAAATGGAAAATATTAGATAATCTGCGGCGTTCGGTGATCCCGCTTTTCTTGTCGGTCATCATCTTTTTGTCGTTTAACCTTCTGCCCGACTCGAGCCATGTGTGGTTTGGCTTCGCGCTGGCGTCGGTGTTGATCTCGCTTGCGCTGTCGACCATCGACTGGATGGCGAGCGAGGGCTACCGCTATATAGGTCAGCGTTGCAACGCCAAAATTGTCTATGGTCTGCGGGGCGTCCTGTTCGAGGCGTTTTTGCTGTTCATCCTGCTGCCCCACTATGCCTATGTGGCGGCGGACGCCATCTGCCGTGCGCTTTGGCGCATGATGGTGTCGAAAAGAAAGATACTCGAATGGGTGACGGCTGCCGACGCCGACCGCAAAAAGGATTCGGGCGTTTTCGGTTACTACCGCCTGATGCTACCGTCCTGCGTCTTTGCGGCGGCGATGTGCGTTTTTTCGACAAAATACCATGTTTTAGCCTATGCCATATCCGCGTTGTGGTTTGCCTCGCCGCTGATCATGTATTACGCCAGCCGCAGCCGCAAGGACAGACCGCATCTGATGAAGAAGGAGGACAGGGATTTCCTGATCGACATCGCAAGGCGGACATGGCAGTATTTTGACGACTTCACCGCTGCCTCGGACAACTACCTGACCCCCGATAACTATCAGGAGGACCCGCCCAACGGGCTTGCGCACAGGACCTCGCCGACCAACATCGGCTTGGAGCTTGCGGCGATCGTGTGCGCCAAGGACTTTGGGTTTATCACCGCACACAAGGCGGTGGACATGACCGAAAAGATTTACGGCACGCTGCAAAGGCTGGAAAAGTGGAACGGACATTTTTATAACTGGTACAACACCAAGACCTTAGAGGTGCTGCGCCCGCGCTATATCTCGACGGTGGACAGCGGCAACCTCTGCGGCTATCTGATCATCGTCATCTCGGCGTTTTTGTCCATCGCTAACGAGCATGAGGAGCTTGCCGGGCGCGCCAAGGCGCTTGCGGATGGCTTTCAGGAAATGTACGACCGGATGAATTTCAGACCGCTCTATGACAGGCAGCGTGACCTGTTCACCATCGGTTACAATGCGGAGGAGGAGCATCTGACCAAATCGTATTACGATTTGTTGTCCTCCGAGGCGAGGATGGCGAGCTTTATCGCCATCGCCAAGGGCGACATCCCCAAAAAGCACTGGTTCACTCTCGGCAGGACGCTGGTCACAAGGGACGGCTATCGCGGTTTGGTGTCGTGGACGGGCACGATGTTTGAGTACCTGATGCCGCTCATTTTGATGAAGAATATCAAAAACACCCTGCTGGACGAAACCTATTACTTCGTCATCAGGGCGCAAAGGAAGTACGGTGCGCTTCGGGGCGTGCCGTGGGGCACGTCGGAGAGTGGCTTTAATGCTTTTGACATCGACCTCAACTATCAGTACAAGGCATTCGGCGTGCCGGATTTAGGGCTGAAAAGAGGGCTTGTCAGCGACATGGTCGTTGCGCCCTATGCCTCGGTCATGGCGTTGATGGTAGACTATGAGGCGGCGATGGCGAACATTCGCCAGCTGCGTGACAGCGGCATCTTGGGCAAATACGGGCTGTATGAGGCGATCGACTACACGCCGGAGCGTACCCTGCCGGGCAGCACATGCAGCGTCATCAAAAGCTATATGGTGCACCACTTAGGGATGAGCCTGCTGTCGGTGAGCAATGTTTTAAATGACAACATCCTGCAAAAGCGCTTTCACGCCAACCCCTACATCAAGGCGACCGAGGAACTGCTTGGCGAGCGTGTGCCGGTCAACGTGATTATTTCCAAGGAAAACCGTGAAAAGGTCGAGCCGCTCAAGCCCATAGAGCGGGAGGAGGGCATGTGCGTCCGGGTCGTCGAGCATATAGACGTCAACAACCCGAAAGCGCATATGCTGTCAAACGGCAAGATGACGGTGCTGCTCACCGACAGCGGCTGCGGATACAGTACGGTCGGGGCAACCGCCGTTACCCGCTTTACAGGTGATTTGCAAAGCGGCGTCTACGGCAATTTTGTATATATCCAGGACCTTGGCAGCAAGACCGTCTGGACGAACACCGTTGCGCCGTCCTTTACCGACTGTGAGGGCAGCCGTGCGGTGTTCTCACCCCACAAGGCGGAGTTTTACCGCAGCGTCTGCGGCATCGACACGACCACTGAGATCATCGTGTCGCCCGAGGAAAATGCTGAGCTGCGCAGGGTCACTATTGCTAACCACACCGAGGAGGACGCCCTGCTCGAAATCACCAACTATCAGGAGGTCATCCTAACCACCACTCAGGCGGACACCGCACATCCGGCGTTTTCCAGCCTGTTTGTCAAGACTGAGTATGACGAGACGAGCGACGCGCTGATCGCTACCCGCCGCACCCGTGATGAAAAGGAAACGCCGCTGTATGCGATGCAGACTGTCTGCGTCGGGAGCGAAAAGGTCAGCAAGACGGAATTTGAAACCGACAGGGCAAAGTTTTTGGGCAGGAAGCACACTGTCCGGACCCCGCAGATTATTGCGGACGGCGCAGAGATGACGGGCACGGCGGGAGCGGTTTTGGATCCGGTGTTTTCCCAGCGGTTCCGGCTGAAAATTGAAAAGGGCTCAGTGGCGTCCTTCACCATCGTTACGGCGTGTTGCGAGCGCCGTGAGGAGGCGCTGGAAATTGCGCAGAAGTACAAGACGGCGATGAATATTTCCCGGGCGTTTGATATGGCGTTCTCTCGCAGTCAGGTCGAAAATAAATACCTCGGCATCAGTATCCGTGATGAAAAGGCCGCCTATGACATTTTGGCGAACGTGCTGTATATCCTGCCTTACAGGCAGCGGCTTGCCGAATATATCTCGCAAAATACACTGGGGCAGCAAAGCCTGTGGTCGCTGGGCATATCGGGCGACAACCCGATCGTCACCCTGCGTGTTTACAGTGCGGACGAGCTGGACATTTTAAGAAGCCTGCTGCAGATCCATGAGCTGTGGCGTATCAAGGGCAAGAGCATAGACCTTGTCATCATCAGCGAGGACGAGGGCAGCTATATCCAGCCGCTGCTCACCGCCATCCATGAAATCATCTCGATCAGCCACATCAGGGAGCTGGTCGGCGTGCGCGGCGGCATCTATATCCTCGGGGGGAGCATTCTGTCGCCCGAGGTGAAAAACCTTGTGCTTGCGGCGTCAAGGGTGGTGTTGCACTCCAATATGGGCAACATTTCCGATCAGCTCGAAGCGCCGCCCTTTGAGAACGCTATCCCCTATGTCAGCTTTTCAAAGCATGAATATGACCCGGTAAGGCTCGAGCTTGGCGACGTGATGTTCTATAACGGCTACGGCGGCTTTGCGGGCGGTGAATACCGCATCATGCAGGACGGGGGGAACAAAACGCCGCTGCCGTGGTGCAACGTGGTCGCAAGTCCGTCCTTCGGTTTTGTGGTTTCCGAAAGCGGCGGCGGCTATGCCTGGTACCACAACAGCCGTGAAAACAAGCTGACCCCGTGGACGAACGACCCCGTCACCGACCCCCCGCACGAAATCATTTATATGCGCGACGATGAATGCGGCGGGGTGTGGCACGCCTGCTCGGCGCAGTATATCGTGCGCCACGGCATCGGTTACAGCGTCTTTGACACGGTCAACTACGGCATACACAGCACCTTTTCGGTGTTTGTGCCCGAAAACGAAGACGCCAAGGTCAGCATTACCGAGCTGCGCAACACCACCGACACCGAGCGCAGCATCACGCTGTTTTACTATCTAAACCCAGTGCTCGGCGCCTCGGAGAGCGAGGAAAAGCCGTTTTTGTCGGTCAGCGGCGGCGAGCATGTAATGACCGTGCGAAACAACTATAACACCGATTATCCGGGTCAGACGGTCTATGCCGCCTGCTCGGAAAAAATTGGCTCCTATACCTGTGACAAGCGGGAGTTTTTCGGTGATAGCCGTCTCTCACAGACGCCGAACGGACTGCTAAGGGAGCGGTTCTCGGGTGCGAGCGGCGTGGGGTATGACGCCTGCGTTGCGATGCAGTGCAAGGTCACGCTGCTGCCGAACGAGCGAAAGACCGTCGTCTTTTCCCTCGGCATGACCGGCAGGGTCATTGGCGCAAACGACGCCTGCCGGCTGCTCGACGAGAGCAAAGCGGCGTGGCAAAAGCGCACAGGTGCGATCAAAATCAACACCCCTGATATGTCGATGAACCTGATGGTGAATTCGTGGCTTTTGTATCAAACCATCTCCTGCCGTATCTATGCGAGGGCGGCATTCTACCAGTGCGGCGGCGCATATGGCTTCCGCGACCAGCTTCAGGACGTTTTGGCGCTGCTGCACGCCGATCCGGAGCTTGCAAGGGCGCACATCATCCGGTGTGCTGCGCGCCAGTTCGTCGAGGGCGACGTCCAGCATTGGTGGCATGAGGTGGCGAGCGGCTTTAAGGGCATCAGGACGAAGTTCTCCGACGACCTTTTGTGGCTGCCTTATGCGGTGTGGGAGTATATGCACGCCACGGGGGACACGTCCATCCTTGATGTTGACGTGCCCTATATCGACGGCGAGCAGCTTTGCGACAGTGAGCACGAAAAATACTGCCCCGCTCTTCCGACGCCCCATACGGGGACGATACGGGAGCACTGCGCCAAGGCGCTTGAACGCGCGATGAAGTTCGGAAGTCACGGTCTGCCGCTGATGGGCAGCGGCGACTGGAACGACGGCATGAACAAGGTCGGTGCGGGCGGTGCGGGAGAGAGCGTGTGGCTCGGGTGGTTCCTGTTCGACATCATGCGCAAGTTCGGCTATAACACCGACGCGCTTGGGGAGAGCCTAAACAAGGCGTGGGACGGCTCGTGGTACCACAGGGCGTATACCGACGACGGCAGCGTCATCGGCTCCGCCCAAAGCACGGAGTGCAAGATCGACGCCATCGCACAGGCATGGTCGGTTATTTCGGGTGCAGGTCAGGAGGACTATCAGGTTCAGGCAATGGACTCGGTCATCAAGCACCTTGTCAGTCGTGAGGACGGCATCATCAAGCTGCTGACCCCGCCCTTTGACAGCGCTGAGCATGAGGTCGGCTATATCAAAAGCTATGTCCCGGGCGTGCGTGAAAACGGCGGACAGTACACCCACGCCGCCGCATGGGTCATCATGGCGTTTGCCAAGCTCGGTATGGGCGGCGTGGCGGCGGACCTCTATGCCATGATCAACCCCGTCAACCATTCAAGAACGCCGATCGAGGCGCTCAAATACAAGGCGGAGCCGTATGTCATCGCGGCGGACGTCTACTCTGCTCATACCAGTGCGGGCAGGGGCGGCTGGACGTGGTACACGGGAGCCTCGGGGTGGATGTATCGTGTGGCGACCGAATGGATTTTGGGCATCAAAAAACAGGGTGACAAGCTTTTTATCAACCCGTGCATACCCGAAGGGTGGAAGGAATTCTCGTTTGAATACACCTATAAAGATACGCCATACCGCTTCACCGTTAAAAACCCAAACGGCATCAGCAGAAGTGAAAAAGCCGCCGAGGTCGCGCTCACAGACGACGGAAATTATCATAATATTGAAATAATTATGCAGTGAACCTAATATCTTATACTATAAACACTGCCTGAGAAAGGGTTGATATGGTATGAGGATATTTGTGATAACCAAGCGGATGATTATGCTATTTGCGCTGGCTGCGGCGATTGCTTCGGTTTTAGCGGCACAGCTTGCCGTGCCGGCTGCGACCGCTCCCCGTGAGCTGCCGGTTTACAGCGTCCAAAGGGACGACAAGGCGATCTCCGTGACCTTTGACTGTGCGTGGAACGCCGACGACATTGACGAAATCATTGCGGTGCTGGACAAGTACAAATGTCCCGGCACCTTTTTTGTGGTCGGCGACTGGGCGGAAAAATATCCCGATGCGGTCAAAAAGCTTGCGGCTGCGGGACATGAGGTCGCCAACCATTCCTATGACCATGCGCATTATTCAAGGCTTTCGAAGGACGCTATGAAGACGGATATGGATAAGGCGGACAGTGTGATTGAAAGCCTTACAGGCAACAAAAGCCGCCTGTTCCGTGCGCCCTACGGCGAATACAACAACGACGTCGTGCGTGCCTGCGCCGAAACCGCCAGGTTTTGTATCCAGTGGGATGTCGACAGCCTCGATTGGCAAAAGCTGACGACCGGGCAAATCACGGAGCGTGTGGTGAGCAAAACCAAGAGCGGCTCGATCATTTTGCTGCATAACGGCACACCCAATACCGCAAAGGCGCTGACGCAAATCCTGCCCAAGCTCACCGAGCAGGGCTACACATTCCTGCCCGTATCACAGCTGATTTTTACCGAAAACTATACCATCGACCACACAGGACGGCAATGGACGGCAAACAACTAAGCATGCTACCCCTATAATATTTTGGTAAAGCTTTTGGGCGAAACGCCCGTGATGTTTTTGAAGGTTTTATAAAAGTTGGAGTAATCATTAAACCCTACCATAGCGGCTATCTCTGAAATAGGCACATTTTTAATCAAAAGATCCTTCGCCCTTTGCACCCGTTTTTGCGCAATGAACTGCCCGACGGAGTAACCCGTCTGATCCTTGAACAGATGGGAAAGATGAAACTTATTTAAATGGAATTCACTTTCCAGCTCATCCAGGGTGATCGGACCGGACAGGTTTTCGTTGATATATTCGATGATGCTTTGCGCCTTGCTCGACCTGTAAAATTTTTTGCCGCCGCCCGACAAGGCTGCGCTGATGGCAGCGATGATCTGAACCATATTTGTTTTAATCATCAGGTTGCTTTGCGGCAGAGCGTTCCGCGTGTAGTAATCTATATTTCTGAACTTTTCATCCAAAGCATACGCCTCTACGGTTTTTGCGTCAATTTTGTTCTGCTGCCCCAGCTTTCTCTGCTCAATACCGTGAAACGGATTGTAGTCTTTTGTTATGAATTCTGACAGAAAATTCAGCTTCAAAAACACCAACGCCCTTGTATATTTTGCGTTGGATTTGAAGATGGGCGCATGCAGCTCCCTTGAATTTGTGAACAAAATGTCGTTGTGCGTGAGGTCGTACAAATTGCCTTCCACCGAGTAGACGGCGTCGCCTTGCAAAAACAGATAGATCTCATAAGAATCGTGCATATGCGGCACAACGTTGGGCAAGGCGGCATAGTCCTGATAGCTGTAATAAAATCCGTTGCAGGCAGACCGGTACGTAAAATTTTGATTGTTCATCCCCTGTTCACCCCTGTGCCTAATCATACCACAAGATTTGCAATATTTCAAGCAAGAATGATGATGTTATTTTCAGGCGGGATATGCGATAATGGAAACATCAAAAAATTCAGCGGAGGAAAAAGCTATGAGCCAATTTATCCTGTCTGCATTCGGGGATGAAATCAACGAGGATTTATCCATGCAGATGGACACGCTTGCGGAGCACGGCATCAAACACATTGAAATCAGAGGGGTGTACGGGAGGAACATTGCGTCCTACACGCCTGCCGAAGCAAAAGCAATCAAAAAACAGCTCGACGACCGGGGATTCAAGGTTTCGGCTGTGGGGTCGCCCATAGGCAAAATTAAAATTACCGATGACATGGCGCCCGAAATGGAAAAGTTCAAGCGCATTTTGGAAATCGCGCATATTCTGGAAACAGCGTATATCAGAGTGTTCAGCTTTTTTATCCCGCCGGGCGAGGACGCCGGTAACTACCGGGATGAGGTGCTGAGCCGGTATGCAGGCTATCTTGATACGGCAAAGGGCAGCGGGCTTACCCTTTTGCACGAGAACGAAAAGGATATTTACGGCGATATTCCCGAACGCTGCCTCGACCTTTTTAAAACCCTGAGCAGCCCGTATCTTTTTGCGACCTTCGATCCCGCGAACTTTGTTCAATGCGGCGTCGAGGCGTTCCCTTACGCCTTTGAGCTGCTGAGACCATACATAAAATATCTGCATATAAAGGATGCGGAAGCGAAGAGCGGTCGGGTCGTTCCCGCGGGAACCGGGGACGGCGGGCTTAAAGAAATTATCGGCAGCCTGAAAAGCAGCGGTTACACAGGGTTTTTGACCCTTGAGCCGCATTTGGCGGATTTTAAAGGCTTTGCCGAGCTGGAAAACGGCGGCAGCATCCAAAGCGACGAAACCGACAGCGTTCGGGCTTTCAGCATTGCGGCGGCGGCGCTGAAAAACTTGTTGCCCAAATAAAGGAGGTATCATAAATGGATCAGGTAAGGTTTGGCATCATAGGCTACGGCAATATGGGCAGAGCGCACACGGAAAAATTGTTTAAGGGACTTGCCCCCAATGCAGCCGTAACGGCGGTGTGTGACAACGACCCCATAAAATTATCGCGCGCAAAGGAAGTGTACGGCGACAAAATAAAATATTTTGAGCGCCATGCCGAGCTGTATCAATCCAATGAGATTGACGCGGTGTTAATCGCAACGTCACATTACAGCCATCCCAACCTTGCTGTCGAGGCGTTCGCGCACAACCTGCACGTGCTGTGCGAAAAGCCGGCGGGGGTATATACGAAGCAGGTCAGGGAGATGAACGCCGCGGCGCTTACAACCGACAGGGTTTTCGGAATCATGTATAATCAAAGGACCAATCCGGTCTATCAAAAGGTGCGCGAGCTGATCAAAGACGGCGAGCTTGGCGACATACGGCGCCTGAACTGGATCGTCACGGCATGGTACCGGTCTCAGAGCTATTACGATTCTGGAACATGGCGCGCCACCTGGGCGGGAGAGGGCGGCGGTGTCCTGTTGAATCAGTGCCCGCATCAGCTTGACTTGTGGCAGTGGATCATGGGAGACGTCCTGCCTGTGCGCGTAAAAGCTTTTTGCACATACGGCAAAATGCACGACATAGAGGTAGAGGACGACGTAACGGCATATGCCGAATATGCAAACGGGGCGACAGCGGTATTTATCACATCGACCTATGAATCCCCCGGCACCAACAGGCTGGAAATATCCGGGGACATGGGCAAGCTTCTTGTCGAAGACGGCAAGATCACCTTTTGGCGCAACACGATGTCGGAGCGCAGGTTCAACGCGGAATTTAAGGGCGGCTTCGGTCATCCCGAATGCTGGAAATGTGAAATACCCGTTCAAGGCACGGCAACCGAGCATATCGGTATTATCGAAAACTTTTCAAACGCGGTATTAAAGGGAACGCCTCTTTTGGCGCCGGGGATCGAGGGGATCAGAGGGCTTGAAATATCCAACGCCATCCATTTATCCTCATGGCTTGACGACTGGGTTACGTTTCCGGTGGATGAAGAGTTGTTCTGCGAAAAGTTACAGGAAAAAGCAAAAAAATCTGCTCCAAAAAAATCCGCGTCATCGGCGATTCTCGATGTGCGCGGAACCTATTAAAGACAGGAGGAACGATGATGAATACGTCACAAATAGCGGCGCAGCTTTTTACGGTGCGGAATTTTACGAAAACCGCGGAGGACTTTGCGCAAACGATGAAAAAGCTGAAAGATATCGGGTACGACGCCGTTCAGATTTCGGCAATAGGACCGATCGATTACAGGGAGGTAAAGCAAATCGCCGACAGCCTTGATATAAAAATATGTGCGACGCATTCTCCTTTTCAAAGGATGCGGGAGGACCTGGCAAATCTGATCAGGGAGCATCAAATGTGGGGCTGTGATTATATCGGTCTGGGCTCTCTGCCGCCCGAGTTCCGCGGGAGCTATGAAAACGCGGTCGCATTTACGGAGATCATAAACCCTATCGCCAAAGAGGTGGCAAAAAGTGGACTAAAACTGGTGTACCACAATCATAAGTTTGAATTTGAAAAACACAACGGAAAGAATCTTTTTGAGGTGTTTGAAGACCATACCGATCCCAAAGAGCTGGGTTTTTTGATCGACACCTTCTGGCTGCAAGCGGGAGGCGCTTCTCCGACGGCGTTCATCGAGCAGTATGCTGACCGGATTGAAGTGGTCCACTTAAAGGATATGCAGGTCATTAAAGACGAGGCCGTCATGGCGGAGGTCGGCGAGGGAAATATGGATTGGCAATCCATCATAAAAGCCTGCGGGGATATCCGTGTCCAATGGTACGCGGTGGAGCAGGACGTCTGCCGGAGGGACCCGTTTGAAAGTCTTGCGATCAGTCTTGCGCATATCAAAAAGTGGTGCGGGGAATGAACGCGGCAATGGGTGAATAGCTGAATGCAGCATCAACACTTCATTTCATAGGAAATTACGCAAAACCGCATAATTTCCACGCTCGCACGGCGAGCGGATGCGTTCGAGAAAGCGCATACGCGCTCGAACGCTTTTTGGTGCGCTGACGCAAGCCTTTGCCAAGGAATGAATTAATTGTTTTTTATGTAATAGGAAATGAAAATTTCCTATTACATAAAAAACACCGACAAATGTCGGTGTTAAAATGCAAGCATTTTATTTTGATGTGATAACGATTTTGTTGGCTGTCAGCCCTGTCGCCGTTTCGTCCTGCACGACCCTTGCGCCATAATTCACAAGCAGGGTCATCACGTTTTGAAAGTCCTCGCCATCGAGCTCTAAAACGATGCAGCCATCGTTATCAACAGCGTTATACGCTTTCAACGCTGTCAAAACCGCCTGATAGTCGTCCACCTGTACGCTCACGCTGACAAAGCTCGGCTCGTCAACGTCGTGTGTGCTGACGGAGTATTTCTGCAACGGTTCCGCTGACGGCGAAGGCATTGTTGCGCCGGTGCCGGCTGCCCTCTTTACGGCAGCGTCAGGGAGGAGGGGCTCCCCGGACTCCTGTGTGGGCGCTGCGTTATCATTAGAATCCATCTTCACATTTCCGGTGTCTGCATTATCCGGTGCAGGCGGTGTGTCGCCCAAAACGGAGAAAGCTTTGTACTCCTGTGCGGCTTCCGGTGCAGGGGTGTCTTCAACAACCGGCACGGTATCGGCTATGCGGCGCATCTGAATGTCGGTTCTATCCTCCGCATGCTGCTTTCTGATTGCAGCTCGTGCGGTAGCCGCTGGCTCCGGGCTGGGCGCTTCTGTAGCTGCTTGCTCTTTATAGCCGTCGGGCGGTTGGGGGGAAGGTGTTCCGTCAACCGTTTTGAGCTCAATGTCATTGACATATGCCGTTTTATACTTTCCGAAATCGGCATAATAACCCGCACGCACCAACAAAACCAGCAAAAGTCCTGCGGCAAGGGCGGAAAAGGACCTGAGATGACGGTATACATACGCCGACGGTCTTTTGCTTTGGGCAAGGCGCATCCGCAGGTTGTCGGCAAAGTCGTCGGGCACAGGCGCATCTTGCAGCGCACCAAGCGTGCCGAGAAGCTTTTGGAGAGCGCGGTACTCGTTCATGCACTCAGGGCAGGCATTGATATGCGCCTCAACGGCAGCCTTTTGGGCGTCATCTAACAAACCATCCGCATAATCATTTATTTTGTCCTGAATTTTTGCGCATTCGTTTGGCATATCAATCTCACCCCCTCTTTTATTATATAGACGTTAAATGGTTTCTGTTTGTTCCAGATAATGCGAAAGGTATTCTTTGAGCAGTCCTCTGCCGCGGCTGATGCGCGATTTGACGGTGCCGAGCGAGCAGCCAAGGATGGCGGCGACCTCGTCATAGGAATGTCCGTTGACGTCACGCAGCACCACAGCCGCCCTGTATTCTTCGGGCAGACGCCTGATCGCCTCGTGAATTCTACGCCGGTCGTCGTTGGCAATCACCACATCGTCCGGCGTCGGGGACCTGTCCGCCACCGTTTCGTCCGCCTCCGCTACCATGTGCCGCTTATTTTGTCTTAGCCTGTCGATACAGACATTGTATGTAATCCTGTATATCCATGTGGAGATACTGCTTTGTTCCTTGAAGGAGCCAAGGCTTTTATACAGCTTGATAAAAGCCTCCTGAGCGGCGTCGGAAGCGTCGTCATAATTGCCGGTCAGCTTGTGCGCAAGGTTATATACCTTCGACTGATATAGCATCACAAGCTGTTCAAAAGCAGTCATATCTCCGTTTCGTGCTTTTGCAAACAACTGTTTGTCGTCCACCGAGTCCGCCCCCCAATCCTGTATGATACAAACTCCCCTTATATGCTAACATAAAACCACGTTTTTTTCAATAACATTTGATTATCTGAAATATGTCCTTAATATTGCAGCCGAAATTGACAAAAGAGTGTGACAGGGCGCAAAAAATGTATTGACAAAACGTCCGATTTATCTTATAATATGTTCGTTGTCTGTTTTTGCTGTTGTAGCTCAGTCGGCAGAGCACTTCCTTGGTAAGGAAGAGGTCGGCAGTTCGAATCTGCTCAACAGCTCCACGGACATTGTCCGTTTATTTCGCCCATAGCAATTGCTATGGGCGACTTTTATGCCCGCAACTATGCGGTTTGTTCATATATAGAGTCATTTGAAAAACAGAGGTCATGCTTTTTTGTTACTCAGCTTCAACAAAGTCAAGTACCCATTTGCAAAGCTCAACGCCTGCTTCATTACCAAAGACCATATGACCGCCCGTTTCGATTTTTTTCATTGACTTTTTACAGTTCAATTTCTTATAGATAAAATCAGCGCTTTTGGGATGTACGGTATCATCGTCAAGGGTTTGTATAATTAAAGCAGGACATTTAATGTCAGAAAACAACGGTTTTGTTTTAATTAAGAGCTTTTGAAATTCCAACAACGCCTTCAATGGTTTATTTGTACCGGCTATGAAATATTTCTTGAAATATAACCGAAAGTCGTTGGTCAAGTTTTTTATCATACGAATCATATGCCAATAATAAACAGGCGTATTTATAAAGACTAATTTTTCAACTTCTATATCCTGACATAGATTTACCGCAATCATTCCGCCCATTGAAAAACCGATTATCATTATTCTGTCACAACATTTTTTGAGTTCTTTTGCCGCTTCATCCGCAGATTTTATCCAGTCTGTATATTTCGAATTGGCGAATTCCTTTTGGGTCGACTCATGTCCGGATAATACGGGAATCGAAACGATAAACCCACATTTTTCAAGGTGTTCGCACAAAGGCATAATTTCTTTGCGCATTCCCGCAAAGCCGTGCAGCAACAATACTCCGGTTGTCATATGATCACACCTAACAATTTATTGTATATCTTTTACTTTCTGATAAAGCCCGGTAGCTGCCCCCGCATCCCAATTATCATAAACTTGCTTTGATAGGTCCGGAGGCAGCGGCAATGCTTCACAGTTGTTTTCTTCAAACAATCTGTGAATTTTTCCTGCCGTCTGTTCACATAACATACATTCTCCCGGCGTGTTAAACACTTTTCTCATCCTGTCATAAATATTCTCAAATGGCTCCTCCGCAATGTTTCCAAAGGACAGATTCAAAAACTCACACGGCTGAACATCACCTTTTGCGTTTATATAAAAACGGTCAGTGCCACCTGCTGTGCATCCGAAAATTTCAGGAGATTCTTCAATAATTTGTGCTGAAACAGAAGGATAATTCCGATATTTTTTTGCTGTGTTATACATGTTAATTTTATGTATTGCTTGCTTTATGTCGGCTTCCGAGAAGAACCCGTCACCTTTTTTAAGCCATGCGCCGGCGGGCTTTGGCTTAATCATTTGAACAAGGGTTGCTTGCTTTTCCTTTGCGGTGTCCATTATTTTTTCAAATGTACCGTTATAAAAGGCTTCTTTCATAAGGCAGGTGTTGAACGCAACCGGAATATTCATCTCATGGCAAAGCTCAACGCCGTTCTCCATCTGCGCCCAAGCGTCATCCCGCCCCATAAAATCGTTTAAATCTTCTGCATTAAAGCTATGCAGCGAAAACATGACCCCTGAAATCCGAATGTCCGAAAGCCGCTCACGGGTCATGCCGTATCCTGTCGAGTTGACCCAAATTTCAGCGCTGTCAGAGATAGCGTCGCACACCGCTTTAAGCCTGTCAAATTTTAAAAACGGGTCTCCGCCTTCGATGTTGAAAAAACAAACGCCCGCCTTTTGTAAATACTTGACCGCATCTACAACCAAATCAAGGCTCACGTCTGCGCCTTTATCAAACCGCTGATAGCAGTGTTTGCAACGAAAAGCACAGGCATTCGTTATGGATACCAACACCCCCGTACATGGCAGTTTTTCGCCAAATGTTTTGAATTTATCACAAGCTACAAAAAAAGCTTTGGACGAAAAATTGGGTACATACAAATCCAGCCGCACCTGATTTCCGATTTTTGTAAATTTATTGTGGGATATTTTTGATAGGAATAAAAGCAGCCTTCTTATCAGCGCAGCAAAACGCTGTATTGATAATTCTTTGCGGAAAACAAGCGGCAGATAATGAAAAAACACCGCCATCTTAACTTTCAAAAGTATCCATTGTTTCATAAATACCCGCCTTCCTTATACCAATTCACCGTTCTTTTAATTGCGTTATCCATAGTAAAATCACAGGCAAACCCTAATTCATTTCTGATTTTTTGCGTATTATATTCAATGTTGTCATAAAACATATTAACCCTTCCGCGGGTGAGCATTGGCGGTGTTTTCGATTTAAACACCGTCCATAAAAGCTCCATCATAAAGGCAATCGGATAAACGAGCCATTTGGGCAGGTTTTTCGGTTTTTGAAATCCTGCGTTTTCGCAAAACAGGGAGTAGATTTTCTCCATAGGCTGTGCCGTATCATCGCCGACAATATAGATATTAACGCCTTGCGGCTTTGCTTTGTACACCAAATAATAAGCTTTTGCCAAATCCTTTGCGTATATCACATGGAACTTGTTTTTACGGCTGCCCATGATAAACGGAACGCTTCTTGCGGTTTTTATGTATTCATAAAATCCGGTGTTAAACTCCCTTTCACCGTACACCCAGACAGGCGCCAAAATCGTTAGGTTTTGATTTTCTTTTTTTGCGAAGGATACCGCGGAGTCAAAAGCGATTTGTTTTGTGTCGCGGTAAAAGTTCATAGCGCAGGGAAACACTTTGTCTAAAAAGTAAGGATAATGTGACCTATACGGTTCTGATTCATCTTTTACGGCAAAGTTGTTTTCTTCACCGAAAACAGCGCATGAGGAGGTGAGGATGATTTGCTTAATACCGTTTACCCTGCATGCTTCCAATACATAGCGCACACATTGCAGTTTGTGCATTTAGATATATAGCTTTCATTATTTTTGCTCTTTATCAAAAAATCAGATTCGCAAATAAAAGGGCGGCAAAAGCTCACATATGGCAATCCGCAGTCCTGCGCTTCCGCAAGCGACCGAAACCCGCCAACAGCCGAGACAGGAATATTGGTATAGCTCCCGGCTAACTTTGCGTATTCAAGGTTGTACTGCGCCGTATATGGTTTTATCTTGGCAAGGAGCGGCGGCATGTTGAATACCTTCCAAAGCAACCCCTTGTTTTTGTAAATAGGATTAAACTTAAACACGGTTTTTATCGGTACCTTTCCGCGGAAAATATTCAGCGCGTGATCCATTGTGCCATAACTGACTTCAATTAAGTCTACTTTTAAGCCGTTAAGCAGTTTGATCACCTTGATAAACTGAGCTTTATGGTTTTTTTCGATGTCAACATCACCGCTGACCTTGACCCATATCGGGAAATCGCCGCATTTATCACGGATGCTTTCTATAATTTTTCGCAAAAGCAACGTGCCGTCTTTAAATTCATCGGTCCTGTTATTTATTGATGCGATCAAAAACTGATGAATCAGATAGCCATGCGCCGCATGAAGCTGAACACCGTCAAAACCGGCTGATTTTGCATAGTAAGCCGAATTCGCAAATTGCTCTATTACCTCATAAATCTCATTGGTAGTAAGCACATGCGGGGTTTCACCGAAATAGATTGATTTTTTTGAAGAAACGCCAACGATTCTATATCCCGTTTTTGTGGTTTGCCGCCCTGCATGCGCAATTTGCGCTATTATTTTTGAACCGTTCAAATGTACTGCGTCTATAACCGTTTTAAATGCCGCGGCCTTTTCTTCGCTGTCAAGCCCCGCTTGCCCTGTCTGCATTGCCCGGCCTTCGTTTGATACGAACATAAAGCCTGTAATCATATTTTTTACGCCGTTTTTAGCAAGCGTTTCATAAAGTTTTTGGTACTGCGCAGTTGGGAATCCGTCTTTGTCTGCCATCCCTTCAAAGGTTGCGCTGCGAATAATCTCCATATGCTACGCCTCCTTATTGGGGTGCAAATCGAACAAAAATCCCACAAAAATATATGTAACTAAAAACAGGATTAGCGCCAGTTGATCGTCATATATTGCAATGAATGCCGCCTGTCCGCAGGCGCAAGCGCGGAAGTTGGTCACAAGGGAATAGTAGGTTCTTTCTCCAACCGGGTTTTTGAAGTACAGGTATCCTGTCCAAATTTCTAAAAAGACCGTTAAAGTCGCAAGTATCCAAAACGTAGGGCTGAGCCTTACCGGAATAATTCCGCAGGCGTAAATGATCGCAAACACAATTGCGGGCAAAAAGGCTGAAACGATCCCGATCCATTTTGAGCGGTTCAAGCCGTATTTCACCACCATTGTTTTCTTTCCTGCGGCTTTGTCACCCTGGTAATCTTTAAAATATGTATAGTAAGTCATAAGCGCGTTCATAAGCCAGACCATACATATGACCGCAACCCTGTCCGGCGTAAGAATCGGATGCGCCGCCGGTCCTGCGGCTAAGAAGCCATATGCGGAACAAGTGCTTATCATAAGTCCGAAAACAATGTTCCCCCATATCCCATAACCCTTGGCGTATTCATAAACAATGTTCAAAACAATGCCGAGCAGCATTGGGATAAGCGCAATCGGTTCAAGGTAAAACCATGTCACGGCGCCTACGATGCACAACAAACCGAAGGATACCCACATAGCGGCTTTGGCGTTGAGCTCTCCCGTAACCATAGGACGGTGCGGAGCGTTGATCCTGTCTTCTTTCAGCCCTAAGAAATCATTGAAAATTTGATTGATTCCCCAACCCAAAAATAAGAATACCAGTATCATGACTTTCT
Source organism: Bacillota bacterium (assembly GCA_022706765.1). Lineage (GTDB taxonomy): Bacteria > Bacillota > Clostridia > Monoglobales > Firm-18 > JAKJBX01. The sequence goes on along the minus strand of JAKJBX010000010.1, from coordinate 46,073 downwards.
TTTCTGTCGGCGGCACGATCTGAACATCATAAAAAAGTGTTTTTGTTATGAATTCATAAAAGGATACGCCGAGCCAACCCGCAATTCCGGTTATAAAGGCATAATATAATCTCATGCTTTTTACATACGCTTTGACAAATTGCATCAACTTTTCTCACTTCCAAATGCTTTTAATTTTAGTTTCATATCCTCCAAGTTAAAGGATGAACATATTCTCCTGTCTTTATCATCTAAAAGCCTGTAATGGAACGAAATTATGTTTTGCTGTATTTTGTACCCGTCTGTTTCGTGAATATTTCTCCACCAAACCTTTCCGCCCATTGTCTGCGGAAAATTTGATGCATATCCGTCGAACGCAAGCAGATTTACAAGCTCGGCAGGGTTACCTCCGAAGGTAGCCGCTAAAATTTCACTGTCCGCAAAAATGGCAGTCAATGCGACGGCGCCGGTCCACCCTAATGTCGCACGCCCTTTTTCGATTTCAATCAGCGTTTTCTTAGACAAGCCGAGCTTCCACGCCATCTTTTCCTGACTGAGATCAAACTCCGTGCGCGTTAACTTTAATTTGTCATTGCATTTAGAAATAAACGCTTCCCTGTCCATAGCGATCACACTCCCTTACGTAATCTAACCCATCTCGCAATAGTGTAATATTACACTATATAAAACATTTTGTCAATATATTTTTAAAATTTCTTAAAAATCTCCTTCAATTCCGTATCGGTGATACCACCGCTTTTCTTGGTAAGAAAGAGGGAGGCAGTCCGAAGCCGTTCAACACCTCCACGGACATGGTCCGTTTATTTCGCCCATAGCAATTGCTATGGGCGACTTTTATGCCCGCAACCATACTGCATCTTTTTGGCATAACAAACACACTTTAAGAAAAATGAAATCCGGCAAGCCAGTTATCAGCTTGCCGGATCTTCTTTTTGCGTTATCTTTGAATACATTGCGTTACTCGCCAGCCGAATATCCGCGGATATTCGCTTTCCTCATGCCTTTTTTGCTTCGGGCAAAGGAAACACAACCGTCAGCAGCATTTTGAATTGGCTCTCCGCCGCAACCGCGTGGGGGATGCCGGCGGGCATGACGATCGTCTGTCCCTGTGACAGCATGTGTATTTTTCCGCCTATTGTAATGCGGGCGTCCCCTTCTAAAACGGATAAAATAGCGTCCCCGTCGGATGCGTGGGTGCTGATTTCTTCCCCTTGGTCAAAGGAAAAAAGTGTGATACCCACCGCTCCGTTTTGGACCAGGGTCCGGCTGATGACCTGCCCCGGCTGGTATTCCACCAGCTTTGTCAGCTCTAACGCTTGATCCGACTCGATATTTTTCAGATACTTTGTACGCATTTACAAACGCCTCCTTTTTATGCTTCTATTGCGACATTAACCGGTTTTCCCCGGTGATCTCCTGAATGGGTTTAATATTTTGTGTGACTTCAAGAACGCCCAAATATTCCTTTTGCGCATTGCGCACCGCAAAATACCGGATTAAAATATACCGTTCCCCCATGTTGATCCAAAAATCCTCGTGGTCTTTTTTGCCTGTTTTGAAATTGTCAACGATTTTCTCCACAATGTGCACGCTTGCAGGCGGGTGGCAATTGGAAACATTACGTCCGATAACCGCTTTTGTCCGCGGGAAAATACGTTCGCTGCTTTCGGAGAAATACTTGACCACGTCGTTTTTATCCACAAAGGTGATGTCAAAAGGCATGGTGTTCAGCATATGAATGAGTTCGTCCGTCGTTAAGACGCCGCTTGGCATGGTAATGACGCCGGGAAGCGCCTTTTGCGCTTCGACAACGGGTTTTTCTTCGGGCGCCGGCGCCCAAACCGGTACATTGTCAACAAGAAACCCGATTTCCATACTCTCATCAGCAATGCGCTTCCACTCGTCACGGGTCAGTGTATCGAGTAGCATGGGCAGCATAATATTTTCTTCTTTAAAGATCATTTCAATGACCTTTTCCGTTGCGTTTTCTATGCGTGTTTTTAATTCGCCGGCAGGCAAAGTATTTGAGGACAGCGCCGAAAGGCAGTCTTTGATCATACCCCGTATTTCATCATCCACCCCCCACATGACCTTTGGCGGCGCGGTAATGCCGTGGCGCTCCATATAGGGGAAGAGCAGGTTTTCTTTTTTCAGATAATGCAGGTCTATTTTAACCAAATCCGCAAAGCCTGCTTTTAGCGCTTCCAGCGCCTCCGCTTGCGGCAATGCCGAGATGTAAGGCTGTATTTTTTGTTCGATCAGGTTTTCTATGTGTCTGTTTTCCCACTTCAAGGTATTTGCGGGATGTCCGGGGATCTGCGATGTATCCGCCGGTGGCGGGGTCTCTGTAATAATGTCTTTGAAAGCGGCTGCATGAACATCGCAAAGCCGCTGCACCTCGGAGATTGGAAGCCCCTCCGCAACCAGCGCTTGCTCGGCTTCGGAGATCTCCGTTGCCGAAACCCCGTCAAAAGCGGCTTCAAACAGCTTTTTGACCTCGTCTACATTTTTCCCCTCATGCAATTGGGAAATGATCTGTTTGATCACTTCCTTTCGATAGGCACGGTTATTGATTTGTTCGCTCATTTTTACACCTCCGTTATTCTTGTACTTCATAGCCGTGGCTTGCAAAAGCCTGCTTTACAAATGCTAAATCTATCTTTTTCATTGCCGCTCCCTTGGGAATGGTCATAAACCTGCCGACAGTATTCAGCATACCCGGCTTTTGGATGTCTTCAAAGCCGATTTCCGACAGGATCGTGATAATATCAGGGTATTCCTTGCAGAGCGCATAGACAGTTTGACCCAAATCAATACGTTTTACACCCATTTTTATACCGTCCTTTCTGTGACCTCCGCCTTTTTCCAAACCTCCGGCTTTTGATGTAGATATTATATCAGACCGGCAGGTGAAAAAGCGTAACATATGTTACGGTATGTGAAATTTTTAAATCTTCTGTATGCCCGGAAGATCAGCAATATAAATGGTCTTTTTCTTGATCTTGATCAGCCCGTCAGCCTGCATCTCCATCAGCGTGCGGGACAAGGACGGGCGCGCCGTATTCAGAAAATCAGCCAGTTCCTCCCGGTTCATCGAAAGCGCTACGCTTCCGTCCGGCAAAGCATGTTTAAGCAGCGTCTTTGCAATTTTTTGCCGAAGGGTTGCGCAGGAGAGCAGCTGGACCTTTTGGTTTAAATAATACGCTTTATTTGCGAGGATGGACAGCATATTGGAAATCAGTTTTGTGTGGCATCCGCAGTTTTCGCCGCAGGTATGGCAGAGGAAATCCTTTGGTATGGCTAAGACCTTAGATGACGTCACCGCTTGGGCGTAATGATCATACACCTTTTGGTCGATAAACAGGAAAACCTCGCCAAACAGCTCACCCGACCGACCGAAGGTCGCAACAATGCTGCGCCTGCCGTCAATGGAATCATTCCCTACGGCGACAGACCCCTCCAAAAGCACAAAAAGCTTTTGCGGCGCATCCTGCTGATGAAAAATAAATTCATCCTTATCATAAAATTTTATTTCCGCTTTGCTGCATCTGATGCAATGTTCAATATCCGCTTCCGGGATGCCGGAAAACAACGGACTGTTTTTGAGCTGCAAGAGCATCAAGCACCTTCTTTCAACCGGCAGGTTATATGCCTGTTTCTTAGGTTATTTTAACACATTCGCCAATATATTTCAATCCTCGGAAAGAAAATGATCATAAGCAGGAAGATGATAAAACGCCGCCCGGATTGTTTAGGGCGGCGTTTTAAGTTTAGGATGGCACTAAAATTTTAGCGGTGCGTGCAAGCTCCGTGTTGTCCGTTGTTCGGTCGGTCAGCGCCATAACGGGATTCGTTTGGGATTCCGCGCGGTAATCGATGTTATATTTGATCTGATGCTGCGCAATAACATATCCGGAGCGATGATCACATGCAACCCTGACGGCAGTGTGAACCTGAACACAGGGGTTGTGGAAATGGGGTCGAGCGGGCAAACCCATTTGGCGCAGATGCTTGCGGAGAAATTGAAAATAGATACCGATCAGGTCCATGTCGTGATGCCGGTGGATACCCGCATCGTTCCGGAGCACTGGAAAACAGTCGCCAGCATGACCGAATATATGGCAGGTCATGCCGTGATGCGTGCTGCGGACGCGCTGCTCCGTCAACTGCGCAGTAATGGGGCGCAGGTTTTAAGCTGCCCTGCCGAAGATATAGAGATCGCCCATGACAGGGTTTTTTCAAAAAAGAATCCCGAACACTTTATTGCCTTCAAAGACATTGTTCAAGGGTATCAATCAGCGGACGGCGAATCAATAGGCGAGCCGGTTTTAAGCTGTGCGGGGTTTATGCTCAAAGGGCTCAGCCAGCTGGATGCCCAAACAGGACAGGGAAAGACAGGACCTGCATGGACATTGGGTGCACAGGTAGTCGAAGTGGAGGCGGATTTGCAAACCTATACGTATCGTATGATCAACGCCTCGACTGTCATGGATGTCGGCAAGGCCATCAATCCGGAATCCGTGCGTGCGATGGTGGCAGGCGGCATGGCGATGGGTATCAGCATGGCGAGTCGGGAGGCTTTTGTTTATGATGCCGACGGTATTCCAAAGGCGCCTAACCTGCGAACCTACAAGCTCATGCACATCGGGCAGGAGCCGGATTATCGGGTAGGCTTGGTAGAAACGCCGGAAAGCGGGTCTCCCTACGGCGTACGGAGCTATACGGAGCATGGTATCATTGGTATACCGGGCGCACTCGGGAATGCCCTTGCCTCTGCGTTCGGGAAGCAGCTCTGTTCCTTGCCGCTGACGCCCGAAAATATTTGGCGCACACCTATGAAGGAGCCGTTATGATACCGTTTGATTTTATCTATTACCGTCCCGATTCGCTCAATGAAGCGGCGGAGGTTTGCCAATCGCTTTATGTCAAAGGGAAATCCGCCGTTTATTACAGCGGCGGCAGTGAGGTCATTACGATGTGCCGTGCAGGCAATATCCGACCGGATGCCGTTATCGACATAAAGCATATTCCGGAATGTATGCCGTTGTCCGTTGACGGACAGCATCTGAATATCGGGTCGGTATGCACGCTGAACCAGATTAAAGAGTCCAACTTGTTTCCGCTGCTGCGTCTTGCATGCGGCAGGATTGCCGACCATACGAACCAATGCAGGATAACGCTGGGCGGCAATCTGTGCGGAAGCATCATCTATCGGGAAGCAAGCCTTCCGTTGCTGATTTCAGATGCACAGGTCACGCTATTTGGTCCCGAGGGCAAGCGCACCGTCAGTTTTCAAAGCGTTTTTCAAGGGAGAATACAATTGAAACAGGGCGAATTCATTGTTCAGGTACATATCCCGACCTGGGCTTTGTCCGCACGCTATGCGCATATCAAAAAAACGGCGCATGAAAAAATAGACTATCCGCTGGTCAGCCTTGCGGCAATTTGGAAAGACGGCAACCTGCGTATAGCGTTCTCGGGCATTTGTTCCTATCCGTTCAGAAGCGGGGAGATCGAATCGGTTTTAAACGACCGTACCAAGCCGTGCAAGGAGCGAGCCGGACAAGCGGTAGACTTGCTGCCAGAGCCGGCATACAGTGATGCGAAGGATTCCGGGGAATACAGGGCTTTTGTGCTGAAAAACACGCTGCAAGCACTGTTGGAGGAGTGGGAAAATGGTAAGATATGAAAACAAAGTGGTCATTTCACTTGACATCAACGGAGAAACGCAAACGCTTGCGGTACGACCTGCGGACCTGTTGCTCGATGTGTTAAGGGAGCAGCTCGGACTGACCGCCGCAAAGCCCGGGTGCCTAAACGGTGACTGCGGCGCCTGCACGGTCATGGTTGACGGCTGGCCGGCAAAATCCTGCCTAATGCTTGCGGTAGAGGCGGAAGGGCGCAGCATTTTGACGGTAGAGGGTCTTGGCGGGACGGCGGCTGTCCAAAAAGCATTCGTAGAGGCAAATGCTTTTCAATGCGGCTACTGTACATCAGGCTTTCTCATGGTGTGCCATGCGCTCAAAACGCAGCACCCGAGTATGCCGGAGGAATGTGTGGTTGAAGAATGGCTTCAATCAAACCTTTGCCGCTGTACCAGTTACCGGGAGATACGAAAAGCCGTCCAAATCATATATCAACAGAATATGCCCTAAGCCCGTACCGTTTTATTGCTGACCGGCGCACCGGCAATGACCTCTTTATGCAATAATTTAACAAGCGTGTTTTCAGTAACCTGAAAACACGCTTGTTTGTCATTATTTATTCAAAGCTTCCGGCTGTACCGGGGTCTTGCTTATATCAACATCAGAACAAGGATACAACAGAGTCTTTTGCTTATGGCGTCATTCACCCCTGTCATCGTTTTCTCTTGCCTAAACATGAATACAATATATCCCTGTCAGTTGAATGCGATATTTCTGAGCTTATGCATGTCGTCCGCACCGGCTTGCTCATATCTTTTTGCAATATCCGTGTCGCCTTTGAAACAGCATGAGTAAACTTCGGTCACATCCGTTATTTCATCAAATAAATGAAAGCAGTCGACAAAGTCAAAAAATTTATGTTCTACCATTTGACCATACTTATTCGTATAAAAATCTTCATAGGCTTTACTTTCATTCTCTGCTTTTTCGTAAGCCTCATCGAAAGAATTTGCCTTTACCAATAATATCTGTTCTTCAAAAAATTCAGTGATCTCGTTGTAGAATTCATCAATTTTGCTTTCAACAGGCATGCCGGTAACGATATCTTTATATAACAATTTCACAGCATATAATCCCAAAGCTTATCACCTCAACTTGGAAATTTTTGTGATACTATTCCGGCTTGAAGCTGCTTTTGAGCGGAGAAATGCGGTTAAAGACGCCGTCGGTCTTGGAATCCTTGATGAAATAACCCATGCGGACGAACTGGAAGCGCTCGTCGGTCGTTGCGCTGCCAAGCGACGGTTCGAGCTTGCAGCCGCCGTAGATCACCAGCGAGTCGTCACCGATAAATTCGTCAAAATTGTCGTCCTCCAACAGGGTCGCCACGTTTTCCTTGTTGAAAAGCTGATTGTAATAGCGCACCTCGGCGGTTTCGGTATGCGCCGCGGACAGCCAATGGATCGTCCCCTTGACCTTTCTGCCGTCGGCAGGCTTGTTGTTTCGGGTTTCGAGGTCGACTGTACACAAAAGCTCGCACGGCTGACCCTTGTCGTCAAAGACCACTTCGTTGCATTTTAAGATATAGGCGCTCATCAGGCGCACCTCGCCGTTTGGTCTGAGCCTTAAAAATCCGTCGACAGGCTCCGCCATAAAGTCGGATTTTTCAATATACAACTCCCCGGTAAAGGGCAGCTCACGGCTGCCGAGCTCCGGCTTTTTGGGGTGGTTTGAAAACGTAAAATACTCGGTTTGACCGGCGGGATAGTTCGTCACCGTCACCTTCAAAGGCTCGACGATGGCGACACGCCTGATTGCGGTATCGTTGAGCTCCTCGCAGATGCAGTATTCCAACAGCCTCACATCCGCCATACTGAGCGCCTTTGAAACGCCGTTGCGGGCTATAAAGTCAAAGATCGCCGACGGGGTGTAGCCCTTTCTGCGCAATCCGCACAGGGTGGGCATCCTCGGGTCGTCCCAGCCGTCGACTGTGTTGGTTTCCACGAGCTTTCTGAGATAGCGCTTGCTCATGACGGTATAGGTCATGTTCAGCCTTGCGAATTCATACTGGTGCGGCTTTTTCTCAAAGCCGATATTGTCTGTCACCCAGTCATAAAGCGGACGGTGGTTTTCAAACTCTATGCTGCACAGCGAATGTGTGATGCCCTCCAAGGCGTCCTGGATCGGGTGCGCAAAGTCGTACATGGGGTAGATGCACCATTTGTCGCCCTGCCGGTGGTGGTGGGCAAACAAAATGCGGTAGATGACAGGGTCACGCATATTCATATTCGGCGACGACATATCGATCCGCGCACGCAGGGTCTTGGCGCCCTCGGCAAACTCGCCCGCCTTCATCCTTCTGAAAAGGTCGAGGCTTTTCTCTATGCTTCGGTCACGGTAAGGGCTCGGCTTGCCCGGCTCGGTCAAGGTGCCCCGGTACTCGCTCATCTGCTCCTGCGACAGGTCACAAACATATGCCTTGCCGTCCATGATCAGCTTTTCGGCGTATTCATAGCACTTGTCGAAATAGTCGGAGCCATAGAAAATACCGCCGCCCGGGTCTGCGCCCAGCCAGCGCAGGTCCTCCTCGATCGCGCGCACATATTCGTCGTCCTCTTTGACGGGATTGGTATCGTCATACCGCAGATTAAACTTGCCGCCATATTTCTTTGCCGCCATGTAGTTGATCCAAATCGCCTTGGCGCTGCCGATATGCAGGTATCCGTTTGGCTCGGGCGGAAAGCGTGTGTGAATCTCTTGCACATAACCGCTCTCTAAGTCCCTGTCAATGATATCGTGAATAAAATTGGAATTGGTTTCGTGCATTTTAGGCATTCCTTTCTTTTGTGCAACTTAGAGTACAATGCATAGAGTATTTGTATATTTTATCTAAAAAATACGGGGTTGTCAAGCCTTCAAAAATACTTTAAAAATGTAAGCCGCATATATTTCCCCCTGTTTTTCATCGTACAATAACGCAGTATGGGTCACGCCCTCAAACAGATTAGACGAGGACAGCGGAAAAGATCCCCCGCTGTCCTGATTAAAGTGCCGGATAATTTACAAACCACATTGTTATCGCATAGCAGGGCTTTTTATCCGGCAAGCCGAGATGCAGTTCGTCAATTACGGTCAACTCCCATTGTTCAAGATCCGCCGCTGTGGGTATGCATATCTTTTCTGCCGTCACCCTGCCAAGTATATTGACCAACACTAACACAAACCACAGCGTTTCCTGTTTTCCATCCTCGAGTGGGACGATGCCCAGCACATACTGTTTATAGATGCTTTCTTCTATCACGCCAATTTATCCGCCCTGCGCTTTGCTGTCAGCCCTTGACTGCGCCCGTTGTCATACCGCTGATGATGAATTCCTGCGCCTTGATATATACCAGCGTTGCAGGCAGGATAATCAGCAGGATGGCGGCGAATATGGCGCTCCAATCGTTGAAAAATTCACCCTGAAAGCTGAACATCTGGACGACCAAAGTTTTCAGGTTCTTATTTTGTAGGTACAAATATTCTATATGTTTATACGTTTCGTGTCAAGCGTATACATAAAATGCACGGTCACTAAGGCTTGACCAAGTGGCTTTTTGCATTGTATAATGGAACTATATCACGCTATGCTGCGTCAAAAGAATATCAAACTGTAAAGGATGGGATGTTCATGAAAAAAATATATGCTTGGGTTTTGGTGTTGATGATGCTGACCGGTCAAGCCGGCGTGCTTGCCGAAACCGCAGGCTCACCGCAGGTCACCGCCTCCGACTGGGCGGCAGCCGAACTCGACCGTGCAAATACGCTGGGCATCCTCCCGGACAGCTTTGGCGGCAGCTACATACAGGACATCACCCGCAGCGAATTTTGCGATCTGGTCTATAAAATGCTGAATAAAACCGCATTTAAGCTGGGAACCGTACAGTTTATCAGAAACCCGTTCAATGACGCAGGCGGCGAACACATCCTGTCGCTGTATGCCAATGGCATCATATACGGCAAGGGCGATGAGCTGTTTGCCCCCGAAGACCCCATCACCCGTGAGGAAGCCGCAACGATCCTGAACAGGATACTCAACAAGCTTGGCATCATGAAAGCCTATGTGGACGACGCATACGGCTATCAGGATGAGGGAGAGATCGCCGAGTGGGCAAGGGGCGCGGTGTATCACATGTATTGCGCCCGTATTATGCGGGGGGATACGGAGGGTTTCTTTGCGCCCAAAAGCTTTATCACCCGCGAGCAGGCGACGGCGACCACGGTGCGTATCTTTGACCTTATCCAAAAGGGTTATAAATATGAAGAAACCGCATTTAGCTGGCAGATGAACGCCGTGATGCCGGCGGATAAGAATTATATGTTCTCGCCGCTCAGCATAAAGCTGGCGTTCGCCATGGCGGCAAACGGCGCCGACGGTGTGACCCGGGCGGAGATTTTAAAAGCTATCGGCGTGACCGATTTGGATGCGTTCAACCTTTTTACGAAGGACTTGATCGCAGAATACAGCCAAAACGATAAGGTAAACTTGAACATTTCTAATTCCATCTGGCTGAATACCGATTATTTTAAAGGCTTGAGTGTGGATTTTTCGCAGAGTTTTAAGGATAAGATCACCGGCTTTTATAATGCCGACAGCAAAACGGTCACCAACGCCGATGCGGTGAGTGAAATCAACAAGTGGGTCAGTGAAAAGACGCAGGAGCGCATTAGGAAGGTCATTGACGACCCCGATTTTTTGGCGGCGCTGGTGAATACCATTTACTTCAAAGGGGAATGGCAGACCCAGTTTGATGAAAAAGCCACCGCAAAGGATGCGTTTATTGACAAAAACGGCGCTGAGCATCAAATTGACTTTATGAATGCGACGCAAAGCTATGCATATTATGGAGATGAGACCGTCACGATGGTGAAACTGCCGTACAAGGACGGCAAGACAAGCATGTACCTTGCGATGTCTGAAAAGGGCGCAGAGGATTTTGAGCAGTATGTCGGGAAAATGCAGCCGGCACGACTTGCGCTGAGCCTGCCGAAGTTCAAGACCGAATATTCGATGGAGTTGATTGATGCGCTGGGCGCATTGGGCGTCAAGGCGGCGTTCAGCCCCGATGCGGCGGACTTAAAGCCGATGTTCACGGCGCTGCCGGAAAATGCGTATATCTCAAAGGTCATCCATAAGACCTTCATCGAGGTTGATGAAAACGGTACGGAAGCGGCAGCGGTCACGGCGGTGATGGTCAGCACAACAAGCATGCCGACCGACCAGCCGGTTCCCGTCAAGTTTGACAAGCCGTTTACGTACTTTATCCGTGATGACGTCAGCGGCGAGATACTGTTTGTTGGCAAATATGCGTTTGTGGAATAATTGATGATAGGAAATAGAAATTTCCTATCATTTAAAACCGGCGGCTTGGGGGTTCCCCCCAAGCCGCTTTTTATATGGCATGAATTTGCCAATCTGATGTTCTAAAAAAGGACAAACCCGTATACAAATGTAACAGGAGGCGTTGTCCGTGAACAAAGAAAAAATCATCAGGTACTTTCCAGAAAAGCTGCAAAGGATACTTGAAGCAACCGACTTGTCCAAATTAGAGGAAATCCGCCTGCGTGCGGGAAAGCGTTGTGCGCTCGGCATTGACGGTAATAACATCCTGCTTGACTGCACTGCCTCGCAGGCGGAGCTTGAACAAACCATGCAGATCATCAGCAGGGCGTCGGTGTATGCGTATATCGAGGAAATCAAAAACTGCTTTGTTACCGTCGAGGGCGGACACAGGGCGGGGCTGTGCGGCAGGGCGGTCATCAGCGGCGGCGAAATCATCAACCTTATTCAAATCAGCGGCATCAACCTGCGCCTGGCACGTCAGGTCGTCGGCTGTGCGGACGGCGTTGTCAGGCACGTCATCGGCGGCAGGCTGAAAAACACGCTGATCATCTCGCCCCCGCAGTGCGGAAAAACGACAATCCTGCGTGACCTTGCAAGAACGCTCGGCGGCAGCCGAAGGGTGAGCGTCATCGACGAGCGGGGCGAGATCGCCGCAATGCATGCGGGCGTCCCGCAGCTCGACGTCGGCGAGATGACGGATGTCCTAGACCTCTGCCCGAAGTCTGTCGGCATCGGTCTGATGCTGCGGAGCATGTCGCCCGAGGTCGTCGTCACCGATGAGATTTCAAGCGGCGATATCGCAGCCATCACACAGGCGCTGTCCTGCGGCGTCAAGGTTATCGCCACGGCGCACGGAGACAATTTCGAGCAGGTCAGGCAAAGGCTGAAGCTCGGCGATGTTGCGGGCGAGTTTGAATGTATCGTCCTGCTTAGCAGAAAAAACGGTGCGGGAACCATAGAAAGCGTTCTAAAAGCGGACAAAGCTTAATAAGATATTTTATAGCATTAAAGAACCAAACACACATAGCCTCCGGCAGCCGAAAGCCCGTGCGGGTTCGACCGATGCTATAACCAAAGAGGAGGGAACGGGATGCTTATCAAACTGTTAGGCTGCGGCATTATCATGCTCTGTACAGCAAAAATCGGGTTTGACAAGGCGGGCAGGTTCACCCGCAGGGTCGGCGAGATCCGTGAGCTGCAAACGGCGCTTGCCGCCTTGAAGGGTGAGATCGGCTTTGCAAGGACGCCGATGCCGGAAGCGCTCATCAAAACGGGGCAAAGACTGAAAACCGCCGTCGCCGGTATCTTCTCGGCGTCGGGCGAGGCGCTGAGAACCTGTGACATCACGGCAGGCACGGCGTGGGAAACCGGCATTGACGCATCAAAGAAAGACCTTGCACTAAAGGAGGACGACATCTATATCATCCGCTCGTTCGGGGAATTGCTGGGAGGCGGCGACGTGGCGGGGCAGCTTGAAAATATCGACCTTGCGATGGCAAGACTGTCGGTCAGCGAGGGCGAGGCGATAGAGGACGAGCGTAAGCATGCCCGCCTGTACAGAACCCTCGGCATCATCGGCGGCATTGTGCTGGCAGTTATTTTTATATAAAGGCGGGAACAGAAAATGGGTACAGGCGTGGAACTGATTTTTAAGATTGCCGCCATCGGGATTGTGACGGCGGTGCTGCATCAACTGCTGAGAAGCTCGCAAAAAGAAGAGATGGCGATCATGACTTCCATCGGCGGCATCATTGTGATCCTCTTTATCATTGTGCATGAGATCAGCGACCTGTTCGGCACCATCCAGACGCTGTTCGGGCTATGATCATCAAAATCATCGCCATTGCCATCGTTGGCGCAGTGCTTTCGGTTATCCTCAGACAGTACAAGCCGGAATACGCCATAGGCGTTGCGGTGGCGTGCGGCATTGTGCTTCTGACGATGTTAAAGGATGACATTGCTGCGGTTCTTGCGGCGCTGCGCACCTCGGCAGACGTTTTGGGTATCGACACGGTTTATATCAACACGCTAATCAAAATTGTCGGCGTCGCCTATCTCACCCAGTTCGGGGCGTCCGTCTGTGAGGATGCAGGAGAAAAGGCGATCGCCATGAAGGTCGAGCTTGCGGGCAGGCTGGTGATTGTCCTGCTGTCGGCGCCTGTCCTGCTTGCGCTCATCAAACTGATAACGGAGATACTGCCATGAAAAAGCTGCTCATCCTGCTCTTGCTTTGTATCCCGCTGACGGTCTGCGCCGACGACGTTGACGACATGATCAACGCCCAGATTGAGAAGAGCGGCATCGGAACGCTGTCGGAGCAGCTTGACAAGGTAAAAAACCATGATTTTGACGAAATGATACCCGACTTTGACTTAACAAGGATGACCAAATCGCTGACCAAGGGCGGTTGGAGCTGGGACATTTCGGTACTCATAAAGCGTGCCTTTGCCTTTTACTGCAAGGAGCTGTATCTCAGCCTTAAAATCCTTATCACCCTGATTGCGCTTGCGCTTGCGTGCAGCCTTGCGGACAATCTTCAAAAGAGCTTTTGTGAGGGCGGGCTGGGCGAGGCGGCGTTTTTCTTCGGTTTTTTTCTGACGGCGGCGGTGGCGGTCAAGGCGTTCATCGCCTGTATATCCGCGGCGGCGGGCGTCATAGACGATATGGTCGTGTTCATAAGCGCCCTCGTTCCGATGACGCTGACGCTGCTGGCGGCAAGCGGCGGCGTAGTCAGCGCCGGCATATTCCATCCTGTGCTGATGCTGTCCGTTACGGCTGTCCCGGTCATCGTTAAAACGGTCATCATGCCGCTGATACTGCTATCCGCCGCCCTGTCTATCGCCGACTGCGTCAGCGGAAAAAGCACGGTTTCCCGCCTGGCAGGGCTGTTTAAAAGCGTTGCCAAGTGGACGATGGGCGTCATGCTCACCGTGTTCGTCGGGGTGGTTACGATACAAAGCCTTGCCGCTCCCGCAATTGACGGCATCTCGGTCAAGACGGCGAAGTTTGCGGTGGGGAGCCTCGTTCCCGTGGTCGGCAGCGTGCTTTCCGAAACGGTCGACCTGGTATTCGGGTGTTCGCTGATCCTCAAAAACGCCGTCGGTATAACGGGACTGCTGGTGCTGCTTGGTATTTGCAGCGTGCCGCTCATCCGCCTGATTGCGCAGGCGACGATGTTTGCGGTCGCCGCCGCCCTGACCGAGCCGATTGCCGACAAGCGCATATCGGAAATGCTTTCAAAGCTCGGCGAGGCGGTGATGCTGACTTTTGTAGCGGTCACTGTCACGGCGGTGATGGTCGTTATCGAGCTTGCTATCGTCATCGGCGCAGGAAACAGCGCCGCACTGCTCGGCAGATAGGCGAGGCAAATTAATCGGTGCGAGGCGTGTTCGTATTTGAATTGCCTTGCCTTGGGAGGTCATACGGATGGAAGCGTTTTCCGGCTATGCCAGGGGGCTTATATCAATTGTTGTCATCTCGGCGTTTTTGGAGCTTTTAGTCCCCAAGGGCGGCATCAAAAAGTTTGTCAGCTTCGCTTCGGGCGTCATCATTGTGGTAATGACAGTCCAGCCGCTTTTGCATATAGACAGGATAGACCTTCCGTCATTTGATACTGCTGCGTCGGTAAGCTATTCCGGCGTGAGCGTTGCCGAAGCCTTTGAAAAACGTCTGGCGGCAAATGTGGAGCAGGCGCTCGGCGTCACGGGCGTCAAGATCACCGTCAGCGCCGACGACCCGGGCGAAATCTTATACGTCAAAGCTGCGCAGAAAAAAGCGGAGATAGCAGAATACTTAGGCATACCGATAAACAAAGTGGGTGATTAGCGTGAACGAGACGGTCGAAAAAATGTTGAGGGGTAAAAATACAAAATACCTGATAATGATTTGCATCGGGGTGATGATACTGATTGCGTCGTCGTCCCTGATGCAAAGCGGCGGCAACCGAATGAGCCAAGCGGCGACGGAAAAAAAGCTCGCCGCGGTTTTGGAGCAGATTGACGGCGTCAGCGACGTCACCGTGATGATAGACAGCGAAAACAACAGGGCGCAGGGCGTGATTATTGTGGCAAAGGGGGCGGAGAATACCGGAACGAAGAATAACATCAGCAATGCCGCGGCTGCGGCGCTTGGCATACCGCAGCATAAAATTGAAGTATTTTCAAAAAAGAGAGGGGAAGAAAAATGAAAAAGTTAAATTTGGCGGGCTTTGGCAGACGGCAGGTGACGCTTTTGTCACTGGTGGTTTTGATTGCTGTGGCGGGTTATATCAACCTGACGCAAAAGGACGAAGAAGTCGTCCCGGCGTCGGGCGGTGCGGTGATCACCGACACGCCGCAGCAGACGGCGCAGCCGGACGATTATTTCTCGCTGTCACGCTATGAGCGTGACAAGAGCAGGAGCGCTGCGATGGCGGTATACCGGGAGGTAGTCAGCAACAAAGACAGCGGTAAGGAAGCCAAGGACGCCGCACAGGCGAGCCTCACCGCCGCCGCCGCAGCGATGGAGGCGGAAACCGTCATCGAAGGGCTAATCAGGGCGAAGGGCTTTGAGGAAGCGCTGGTGTATATCAATGCGGACAGCGCCAGCGTCGTCGTCAAAACCATCGGGCTCACGCCCGCACAGGCGGCGCAGATCAAGGACCTGGTCAAGGAGAATGCAAACATATCCGCCGAAAAGACTAAGATCATTGAGATTAAATAAAACCCTTTATTTTTTCATCACATTGTGGTACAATATTGCCAATGAGAAAGGAGTGAGAAGTCCATGAGTGAACAAAACAGTGTACCGGAAGCGCAGGGAAGCATTAAAATAGCGGAAGAAGTTGTTGCGGTGGTATCCGGCATTGCGGCAAGCGAGGTGGACGGCGTTGCAGGCATGAGCAATTCGTTCGCAGGCGGCATCGCAGAGCTTTTGGGGAAAAAGAGCATGTCAAAGGGCGTGAAGGTGGAGCTTAGTGAAACCACGGCGTCGATCGGCGTTTCACTGATCGTGAACTATGGCGCAAGGATTCCCGACGTTGCCTGGGAGGTTCAGGAGCGGGTCAAGCGTGCGGTGGAAAGCATGACAGGGCTTGACGTTTTGGAGGTCAACATATTTGTAGACGGCATCAGTATTCCGAAGGATGAAAAGACCGTCCCGGAAGAAACGGAATAAAGCATCAAAAAAAGCCGCCCCAATGGGCGGTGATCATTAGGGAAGTTTTCCTGTGATGGGAAGCAGACAGTTTTCAGGCTGTCTGCTTTTCCTTTGCTTTGTGCGTTAGCCAAGTCGACAAATCAATCCTTTTCTTTTCTCGTCAACAAAAGCAGCAGCTTTTCTTCATTATTCGATACCGTCTGCATCACCTTTTGAAAGCTTGATCCCGACGGTGGAAGTCTATAGCCAAATGCGACAAAATTATTTAATCGTCTATAATTTTGCGGAAATGTAATAAAAAATGATTTTATTTGTGATTGATTTTATTTTAATCATGTGATATAATTAATTAAAATAAATTTTAGGGAATGAAGTTCTCCCGTGGTGATTGCCAAAACTGCTTTGAAAGCTGATGACTTCTGCGAATTTTCGTAGAATCATTGGCTTTTTTTGTTTAAACAGGAGGAAACAGATGATGGCAAAAGATATGGTGTGGCATGAGCTTTATGACCGAATGGAGGGAAATAGGTGCCCGGTATGCGAGTTGATTTTACAACGCACCAAAAGCTTTATGGGGAGCATTTTATACGAAGGCGTGAATGATTCTTCGGTTCGTGAGAAAATAAAATCGTCATATGGCTTGTGCAATTACCATGCGTCAATGCTGATGAATTCCGGTGATCCGCTTGCCCACGCCCTGATTTATCATGATTTGATACATCAGGCGATATATCATATGAACTTGGGCAAATACAATGAAGAAGCGCTAACCCATTCCCGCTGTATTTTTTGTGAGCAGGCAATCCTATCTGAAAAGCAGTATTTACAATCGTTTGCCGATACCTTTTTGGATGCTGCATTCCGAAAAAGATATGAAGATGCCGGAATGCTTTGTTATCCCCATCTCGTATTACTGTCAAGCTTAAAAGGAATCCGGGCGAATGTATTGGAAGGCATAAAAAAGCCAACCAAACAGAAATACGAATCCATGCTGAAAGACTTGGAAGAGATACAACAACGAAACGATTACAGATTTTCGCAGGAGCCTTGGACAGAGGAGCTGAAAATTTCTTGGAAAAAAGCTGTTTTCATTACCAATGACAAAACAGGTATTAGAAAATAATATATAAGGAGTGTTTGTATGATTTATTCAACAGAGGTCAGTAACATGTGCCGCGTTGCCAAAGGCGCGAATCACGGTCCCGCGCCGATACCGGAGGAAGGTCAATGGATCAAAGCCAAAGAGGTCAGCGATATTTCAGGGTTGACGCATGGCGTTGGTTGGTGTGCGCCGCAGCAGGGCGCCTGTAAGCTTACGCTGAATATAAAGGATGGTATCGTTGAAGAAGCGTTAGTGGAAACCTTAGGATGCAGCGGCATGACACATTCGGCGGCGATGGCATCTGAAATACTGCCGGGAAAAACAATACTGGAAGCGTTGAATACCGACCTTGTTTGTGATGCCATTAATGTGGCAATGAGAGAATTGTTTTTGCAAATGGTATATGGAAGATCGCAGACCGCTTTTTCGGAAGGCGGGCTTCCGATTGGCGCAAGCTTGGAAGATTTAGGAAAAGGCTTGCGCAGCCAGGTTGGCACCATGTTCGGCAGCAAGGCAAAGGGCTGCCGTTATCTGGAAATGGCCGAGGGTTATGTCACAAAGATGGCATTGGATAAGGATGACCTTGTTATCGGTTATGAGTTCATGCACCTTGGAAAAATGATGGATGCCATTCAAAAAGGCGTCGATCCGAAGGAAGCGCTGGAGAAGGCGAAAGGAAAATACGGCCGTTTTGACGAGGCGGTAAAATACATTAACCCAAGATACGAATAATTGAGAGGAGGAGACGCACATGATATCATTTGAAGGATACGAAAGAAGAGTTGAAAAAATCAATGCAGTTTTAAAACAATACGATATTAATTCGCTGGAAGAAGCGAAACAAATCTGCGTTGAAAATGGGATTGATCCATATCGTATTGTGAAGGAAATACAGCCGATCGCGTTTGAAAACACCTGCTGGGCTTATGTGGCAGGCGCTGCAATCGCCATAAAAAAGAACAGAAAATCCGCACCAGAGGCTGCGGAAGCAATTGGAATCGGCTTGCAGGCATTTTGTATTCCCGGATCTGTCGCGGAGGACAGAAAAGTAGGCTTAGGTCATGGAAACCTTGGAGCAATGCTGCTAAGGGAGGAAACAAACTGTTTCGCTTTTCTGGCAGGGCATGAATCCTTTGCCGCTGCCGAAGGTGCTATTGGGATTGCCAAAAGTGCCAACAAGGTGCGCAACAAGCCTTTGCGTGTTATATTAAACGGTTTAGGCAAGGACGCCGCCATGATTATTTCCAGAATTAACGGCTTCACCTATTGCCAGACGGAGTTTAATTACGCAACCGGTGAAGTTAAGGTGGTAAGGAAGATGCCTTATTCTAAGGGCGAACGCGCCCAAGTAAACTGTTACGGCGCTGATGATGTGCGCGAAGGTGTGGCTATTATGCACTTGGAGGGTGTTGATGTTTCGATTACCGGAAATTCCACCAATCCCACAAGATTTCAGCATCCTGTCGCAGGCACATATAAAAAAGAGTGCGTCGAGCAAGGAAAAAAATACTTTTCCGTTGCTTCGGGCGGCGGTACGGGCAGAACCCTTCACCCCGATAATATGGCGGCAGGTCCTGCTTCATATGGGATGACAGATACCATGGGAAGAATGCACTCAAGCGCACAATTTGCAGGATCCTCCTCTGTTCCGGCACATGTTGAAATGATGGGATTCTTAGGAATGGGTAATAACCCCATGGTAGGAGCGACAGTTGCGGTCGCTGTCGCGGTGGAAGAATCTTTGAAGAAGTAAGCGTAAAAATTGGTGAGGTTCCCATATTGATGATGCATAATAAGTATTAAGACATAAGCTGCGGCAAGCGTAACGTAGGGATCCAACGTTGCCCCGATTATGCTTATAAAAGTATGAACAAGAATTTAGGGGATTGGACTATATTGCTGATCAAGTTTCAGTTATCCAAAAAAGAGATGTAACTGTTTCGATAGATAGTTACATCTCTTTTTCTCTCAATCGGCTATTTTAATGATTTTCATGAAATTTCTCTGTCAATAGCCGCCCAAAGGGGCGGCTTTTTTTGATGAAGGTTAGTCTATTCAAGGTTCAGGCGCTTTTTGAGGATGAAGTCCGTCGCAAAGAACAGGAGGATTGCCAGCGACAGGTTGACCAGCGCGGCGTTCCCGAGCAATGCCGTCATTTCGCCGATGTCCGCAAGGTTTCGCTGACCGAAGATTTGGCTGACCGACATTTCGATAAACACGTTAACAACGACCGTGATGACCATAAACGTCACGAACGAGACGATCCCCCTGTGCTTGTTGAAAGCCGGAATTTGCGAAACTGACAGCGACGTATACACCAACAGCACAAAATAGATGAACTGCGTGGCGACGCAGACGACAGCCGTGACGGCGAGCAGGATGTGCTCCTGACTTAGGATCGCCAGAGCATAGCGAATGTCCGCAATGCTGAATACATCATTTATTAGCCCGATGATGAAAAGCGACAGACCAGACACTACCGCACTGAAAACCGCCCAAATCAGCGCCGCAATCATCTTGGAGCAAATCAAGACTTCCGTCGAAACGGGCAGCGTAAACATCAGATACCCCTCGTCGGACAGCAGGTTGGTGCGGAACCGCTGTACAATGGTCATCAGCGTGATGATGCCCAGTGCAACGAACAGACCAATGATCAGCAGGGTAATCAGGGTTTTCGGCGCAGCGTTTTGTCCGCTGAAAAAGCTTGTTCTCACAAACAGCGAAACGATCAGAATTGCGCCGTAGAGGGGAAGGAATTTGCGCCCCGTGGCGTTTAATTCATATTTTAAGAGCTTCCCTAACATTTGAACACCTCCCTGAATAACTCGTCGACCGACTTACCGTGCTGCTCACGGATATTGTCCACGCTGTCGTGGAGGGCGATTTCGCCTTTGGAAATAAAGATGACTTCGTCGAGCACCTTTTCAACGTCGGAAATGAGGTGGGTCGAGATGACCACCGACGCATCCTCGTTGTAGTTGGTGAGGATGGTGCTCAGGATATAATCCCTTGCGGCGGGGTCTACGCCGCCGATCGGCTCATCGAGCAGATACAGCCTGGCGTTTCGGCTCATCACCAAAATGAGCTGCACCTTTTCCTTGGTACCCTTCGACAGGGTTTTCAGCTTGGCGTTTTCGTCGATATCCAGCGACGCCAGCATCTTTTTCGCTTTTCCCATGGAAAAGTCCTTGTAAAAGTCTGCAAAGAAATTGAGTAGCTGCCCGACCTTCATCCAATCGTTCAAGTAGGTGCGCTCCGGCAGATACGACACGATGCTTTTCGTTGCGGGATTAGGCTTGATGCCCGCGACCAGCACCTCGCCTGAGGTGGGCTGCAAAAGACCGTTTGCCAGTTTGAGCATCGTCGTCTTGCCGCTGCCGTTCGGACCGAGCAGGCCGATGATCTTACCGCTTTCTATCGTCAGATTGACGTTACTGAGCGCCATATTGCTGCCGTAGAGCTTGCTTGTGCCCGAAAATTTCAATAGCTCAGCCATTTTGATTCACCCTTTCGCTTACTAATTTTGCGATTTCCTCACGGGAATAACGCAGCCCGGTCAGTGACGAGAACAGCGCTTCGATTTTTTCCTGCGCCATTTTTTCCCGCAGTTGCCTCACCGAATCGCCGTCCTCGGTCACAAATTTGCCGCTTGTCCGAACGGAATGGATCAGCCCCTCGCGCTCAAGCTCGGTCAGCGCACGCTGCATCGTGTTGGGATTCACGCCGGATTCCTCGGCAAGGTCACGTACCGACGCAATTTTTTCGCCCGGCGCCAGCTTCCCGGATATAATCAGAAGCTTGATCCTGTCGATGATCTGAATATAGATGGGAACGCTGTTGTCAAAAGCCCATGACATAATGCACACCTCCTTATTGTACTGATGTTATAATACAATAATACGTTTCTGTTGTCAAGACTGTTTTGAAGAAAATTTTCCCGGGACATTTTGTCCCGGGAAAATGTTACCCCGCTACTCGTTTGAACTGGCTGGTGTATAAATTATAATAAAAACCCTTTTGTGCATAAAGCGTGTCGTGGTTGCCCCGCTCGATGATCCGCCCGTGGTTGATGACCAAAATTTCGTCCGCGTCCCGTATGGTGCTGAGGCGGTGGGCGATGACAAAGCTGGTCCTGCCGTTCATCAGGGTCAGCAGCGCCTGCTGGATGTGCTTTTCTGTGCGGGTGTCGATGCTGCTGGTCGCTTCGTCTAGGATGAGCACCGACGGGTCGGCAAGCATCACGCGGGCGATGGCGATCAGCTGCCGCTGCCCCTGGCTGATTCCCTCGCCGCCGTCGGCTAAAACCGTGTCGTAACCGTTTGGCAGGTGCGAGATGAAACGGTGCACGTTTGCCAGCATCGCCGCCTGCTCGACTTCCTCGTCGGTGGCGTTCAGCCGTCCGTAGCGGATGTTTTCACGGATGGAGGCGGAGAAGAGGTAGGTGTCCTGCAAGACCATGCCAAGATTTTGCCGGAGTGTCCTGCGGTCAAGCGTCCTGATGTCCTCGCCGTCGAGCGTGATAGCCCCTTCGTCAACGTCGTAAAAGCGTGTGAGCAGGTTGACGATGGTGGTTTTGCCCGCCCCGGTCGGACCGACCAGCGCAACGGTGCTGCCCTGCTTGGCGGAGATGGACACGTTTTCCAAAACATTCTCGCCTTTTTTATAGGCGAAGGTGACGTTTTGGAATTCCACATTCCCCCGCAGTGTGCTTTTGTCCACGAGCTTGCCGTCCGACAGCTCGGCGGGCTCGTCGATGACCTCAAAGACACGCTCCGCACCGGCGATTGCCGATTGCAGAGTGCCGTAAAGGTTGGATATTTCCACGATCGGCTGCGAAAGCTGGCGTGAAAAGATGAGCATGTTGGAAATTTTGCCGATGGTCAGTCCGGCATAGCCCGTGACGGCGAGCCAGCCGCCGGTGACGGCGATCAGCGCAAAGCCGAGGTTGTTGAGCGAGTTCATCAGCGGGTAGATGATGCCCGAGAAAAACTGTGCCTTAAAGCCGGCGTCTTTCAGTGCGTTATTTTTTTTGACGAACTCGTCAATGACGATGCGCTCACGTCCGAACACCTTAACGACCCGCTGTCCGCTGATGGTTTCTTCGATCAAGCCGTTCAGATCTCCGAGCCCCCGCTGCTGCAATGAAAAGTACCGCCTCGAAAATTGGGCGATGCTTTTGGTGACGAAAATGCTTGCCGGCAGGATAAGCAGGGCGATGATGGTCAGCACAGGGCTGATGAGCAGCATTGCCGTTACGGTCATCAGAACGGTCAGGATGCTCGACACGAATTGGATCAGCGATTGGTTCAGCGTCTGACCCACGTTGTCGACGTCGTTTGCCAGCCTGCTCATCAGCTCACCGTGGGTATGCCTGTCAAAATAGACGATCGGCAGGGTGTGCAGCTTATAGAACAAATCCTGCCGGATGTCGCGGATGGTATTTTGCGCAACGCTGACCACGAGCCGCATTTGCAGCCATGTCGCCGCAGCGGACACGGCAAAAATGGCGATAACCCAGACTGAAAACTGCGCCAGTCCAGCAAAGTCAAAGGTTATGATATATTTGTCGATCGCCTGACCGATGAGCGAGGTGCCTAAAACCGTCGTATAGGTGCTGACGACGACCAAAAGACAGATCAGCGTCAGCAAACGGGGTGACTTTGCCACATAAGACCAGATGCGTCTGAGTGTTCCCGAGACATTGCGTGCCTTTGAAACGGGCATACCGTGATGATTGCCTCCACGGTTCCCCATAATTGGCGGCGGCATTATATTCCCTCCGTTCCGAGCTGCGACCGGTAGATTTCGAGGTAGATGCCCTCTTGCCTGATCAGCTCTTCATGTGTTCCCTGCTGTGCGATCTGACCGTCCTTTAAGACGATGATCCTGTCGGCGTCAAGCGCCGTGCTGATGCGCTGTGCAATGATGACGTTGGTACAGCCGGCGAGCTTTTCACGGAACGCCTGCTGGATTTTGACCTCGGTCATCACATCCACCGCACTTGTGCTGTCGTCCATGATTAGTATCTTAGGCTGCTTGATGACGGCGCGTGCGATGGCGACCCTCTGCTTTTGACCGCCGGAAAGCCCGACTCCCCGCTGTCCCACCATGGTGTCATAGCCGTCGGGGATCTGCTCCAAAAATTCGCTTGCCTGTGACAACATGGCTGCCTCACGGATCTGCATGTCGTCCGCCGACTGGTTACCCCAGCGAATATTGTCGGCGACGGAGCCGGTGAACAGAACGGTGTCCTGCAAGACCACCCCGATGTCACGCCGCAGCACCCTGATGTCATAATCCCGAACGTCGGTGCTGTCGATCAAAACCTGACCCTCCGACACGTCATAAAGCCTGGGTATCAGGCTGACCAGCGTCGTTTTCCCCGAACCCGTTTCGCCCAATATGGCGACGGTTTCGCCCTGATGGATCGTCAGGTCGATGTTTTTCAGCTCCTCATTGCTGCCGTTGTACGAAAAGGACACGTTTTTGAACTGGATAACGCCATTCTCTATTGGTTTGGTGGCAGGATTTTCGGCGTCTTTCATCGACGGCACGGTATCGAGCACCTCATTGATACGGGCTGCGGAAGCGTACGCCCTCGACACAAAAACGAACAGGAACGCCAGCATCATGAACGAAAACATAATTTGCGTGGCATAGTTGATGTACGCGATGATTTTGCCGACCTCAATATCGCCCGCCTTTGCTAAAAATCCGCCGTACCAAAGGATGCCGATGATGGTGACGTTCATGATCATACGCATGACCGGCATACCGACGGCAGTGATCCTGCCCGCCGTTACGCCCATTTGTGTCAGGTCGTCATTGGCGTCGTCAAAACGCTTTTTCTCATAATCGGCACGCACAAACGCTTTGATGACACGTACGCCGCTGAGGTTCTCACGCATGACGGCGTTGACCCTGTCGAGCTTTTCCTGAACGACTTTAAAGAGAGGAAAGCTGCTGCGGATGACCAGCACAATCACAACAAAGAGCAGAGGAAGGGAGAGGGCAAGCACGACCGAGAGCTTCGGATTGATGCTTGCCGCCATGATAAACCCGCCGACGCTGACCAGCGGCGCCCGCACCATGATCCGCAGCCCCATCATCACCATCATCTGCACGGCGGTCACGTCGTTGGTGAGGCGGGTGATCAGCGAGGCGGATTTGAACTTGTCAATGTCGGCAAAGCTGAAAGACTGGATTTTCGTAAACATCTCGTTTCGCAGGTCGGTGGCAAACCACTGCCCCGCCTTGGACGAGAAATAGCCGCAGCCAATACCGCCCAGCGAAATTAACAGCGCAACTGCGATCATCTTTGTGCCCGTTATCCAAACATACGACATGTCGGAATTTTTGATGCCGATGTCGACGATTTGGCTCATCAGGCGAGGCTGTTGCAGCTCGAATGCCACCTCCATGACCATAAACAGTGGCGCCGCAATGACGTACCACATATATGGCTTTAAAAATCTTAACAGTTTTTTCAATCAGACAACCCCCTGAGACTTGACGTGATGCGTTGCAGGTAAGCAAGAAACTGAACTTTTTCGGCATCGTCAAATCCCGACAGCAGCTCCTGCTGAATGGCTTTAAAAGCTTCCTTGGTCTTTTGCTCGGTCACAATCCCTTTGTCGGTCAGCGACACACGCATGATCCGCGCATCACTTTGATCCGGCAGCCTTTTGATAAAGCCGGCATTTTCAAGGCGTTTGAGCATGGCGGTCATCGTCGGTGCGGCGACACGAAACTCTTCGGCGAGCGCACGCTGCGTGGCGCCGCCGTTCTTTGACAGATAGTGCAGCATCGGCACCTGACAGCCGAAGATGTCGATGTCCGAGAAATGTTTGCTCATTTCGATTTTGTAAAGCCTCGGAATGTGCATCAGCGACTTGACGATTTGACTGCTCATGTCCTGGTCCTGCATAATGATCACCTCTTTAAATATAGCCCTTGATAACAAAGCGCCTGTTTATGCCGCCTATTACCAAGGAAATCATTACTTTTATTGATGCTTTTTGCTTTGTGTGTTGTAATAAGTTCCTCGCCGGAAGCCTTTGCCAAGGAATGGATTAACGTTCATAAGGAGAAATTTTATTTCTCCTTATGAAAAAAAAGAAAGGTTAGCGCGCTAATATTTAGCCGGCTAACCAATTATAACATTATTTAAACTGCGTTGTCAAGACGCCCGATGCGTTTACTTACTTGCTTATCTCTGCTGCACATTTTGGGCAAATTTTCTTTTCCTTAAATGTAATAACATCCTTAGCATTGCCGCAAAAAATACAGGCCGGTTCGTACTTGGACAGAATGACTTGATTTCCGTTAACGGAAATTTCCAATGAATCTTTGATGTTGATGCCCAGTGTGCGACGCAGTTCAATTGGAAGAACGATTCGTCCCAGTTCGTCAACTTTCCTTACGATACCCGTTGATTTCATAATGACCCCTCCTTTATCTTTTGGCTTCGACACCATTCTACCACAATTACCAAAATAAGTCAACCATTTTTGTGCACTTTTTTAAATTGTAATTTAATTTTAACATATTGCATATATTTTTATAAGCGCTCGTCAATCACAAACGTTTGCGCAAAAATAATCACCAAATTTATGCAGAAATTTCAATATATTGTGGGGTAGCGCATATGATTAACTACATCTGGGGCGGATTGATGACGGTTTCGATTGCGGCGGCATTTTTGTTCGGCAGGGTAGAGGAGGTCGCAAATGCGGCGATGCAGGGCGCAACGGAGGCGGTCACGCTGTCGCTGTCGCTGCTTGGGGTGATGTGCCTGTGGACGGGGATTATGAAAATCGCCCAGCACGCGGGCGTCATTGCGCTGTTTTCCAAGCTTTTGCGGCCGCTGACCCGGTTTTTGTTTCCACGTCTGCCCAGGGACAGCGAAGCGCTTGATGCCATCGTGATGAACATGGTCGCCAATATTTTCGGTATGGCAAACGCTGCAACACCGCTCGGATTAAAGGCGATGAAGGAGCTTTCCCGCATCAGCAAAAGTCAGGTGGCAAGCCATGAGATGTGTATGTTTGCCGTCATCAATACCGCGTCGTTGCAGCTGATTCCCTCAACGGTCATCGCACTGCGCCAGGGCGCTTCAAACCCTTACGAAATCATCATCCCTGTCTGGATCGTCAGCGTGATCACGCTGGCCGTTGCCGTGACGGCAGCCAAACTTTTCGCGTTGAAGGAGTAGACCCATGCAATACATATCCGCCGCCGCAATACCGCTCATGATCTTTGGCATCGTTGCATTCGGCATGTCAAGAGGGATCAAGACCTTTGAATGTTTTATCGACGGCGCAAAGGACGGACTGGAAACCAGCGTACGCATACTGCCGTCGCTCATTGCGCTGCTCGTGGCGATCACGATGTTCAGGGCATCCGGCGCCCTCGAAATGCTGACGTCGCTGATCTCACCGCTTTTGTCGGTCATCAGCTTTCCGAAGGAGCTTGCGCCGCTGGCGCTGATGCGTCCGATATCAGGCAGCGCCTCGCTGGCGCTTGTCCGGGATTTGCTGACCCAGCACGGCGCCGACTCTTTTTTGGGCAGGTGCGCCTCGGTGATGATGGGGTCGACCGAAACCACCTTTTACACCCTTGCCGTCTACTTCGGCTGCGTCAATATGAAGGACACCCGCTATACCGTAAAGGCCGCGCTTTTGGCAGACCTTTGCGGTATGATCGCGAGTGTCTATGTTGTCAGGTTAATGCTCGGATGATATGTGTGTCAGCAGCAACAGTCGTTGTTCCCGAAAATGCCTCCGTTGTCGCACAGGCACATAATGATGAAGATAGCGATGATGATCCAAATCCAGTCGTTATTGCCCCCGAAGAGCCCGCCGTTATTGCATCCCATAAAAATAACCTCCTATTATAGTATTTGTTACATACTATGCGGGAGGTATTTTTTGTGTGATTGTTTTATAAGGATAGGAAATATTCATTTCCTATCTTTATAAAACATATTAATTCATTCCTTGACAAAGGGTCATGGCGATACGCTGCAATACACTTTATCAAAACAAACTTGTCTGAATAGTTTTGCTGTCCTCGTCACGCAAGAAACAACCGACGGCAGGGATGTTTTTGGTCTTATAATATTTTGGGTCGGCAAGCGGCACGTCTTCAAGTCGTTTGATGTCTCGCAGCACGGCGGACTTTTTGAGGGTCATCACGTTCACGCCCTGTGAATCCCTAGTGGACTTCATCGCAATGGCGGCGGTGTTAAAGACCAATAACTTGTCGATGCTGGAAAAGGCCGCAAGGTCGGTTTCCTCTGTAAAGTGAAAAACCTTTACAAGCCTTGAAGCCCCGCTGTATGCGTTCGCTAATTTTTTGCGGTTGAGCTTTGTCGCATAGCTTGCGATGCCGACCTTAGCAATTTTGCCGTTTTCAAAGCAGAAAAGCATAAAGCCCGTGTAATCGCACGTCACGGCGATGCCGGCGACCTTTTCGCCGTCGTCCATATTCAAAACGCCGGGCAGATACTCGCCGAGCTGGCTTGCTTTGCAGTCGTTGATTTCATACGCCTTGGTCTTATAGACGCTGCACTTGTCTGAAAAAACAAGGATTTCGGTCTTGTTGGTGGTCTCGATCGTCTGTACGATATCGTCACCCTCTTTGAGCTTTTGCTCGGAAGCGGCGCGCAGCGATACGTGGGAAACCTTTTTAAGGTAACCGTCACGGGTCAAAAACAGCGTCAGGTTATAGTCGTCGATCTGCTCCTGCTCGACGTATTCCTCGACTTCGTCGGGCGAAACAACGGCGGTTCTCCTGTCCTTACCGTATTTTTTGGCGATCTCTTTGAGCTGACCGATGATGAGCTGCTTGATTTTGTCGTCGTCGCCGAGCGTGGCACGCAGTGCGGCGATTTCGTCGATCAGTTCCTCGATGTCCTGCGTACGCTTTAAGATATATTCCTTGTTGATGTTACGCAGCTTGATTTCGGCAATGAACTCCGCCTGAATGTCGTCGATGTCAAAGCCTTCGATGAGGTTGGGGATGACGTCGCTTTCCTTTTCGGTTTCACGGATGATTTTGATCGCCTTGTCGATGTCGAGCAGGATTTTTTCGAGACCCATCAGCAGGTGCAGACGGTCGCTCTTTTTCTCGATGTCGAAGGAGAGCTGACGTTTCAGACAATCCATGCGAAACCTTGTCCATTCGCCCAAAATGCCGGCGACGCCCAAAACCTTCGGCACATTGCCGACTAAAATGTTAAAGTTGCAGCCGAAGGAGTCCATCAGCGGCGTCAGCTTGAAAAGGCGCGGCATCAGCTTGTCGGCGTCTGTCCCCCGCTTTAAGTCGATGGTGATTTTAAGACCGTTCAAATCGGTTTCGTCACGCACATCGTTGATCTCGCGCACCTTGCCCTGCTTGATCAGCTCGATAATTTTGTCGATGATCGCTTCAACGGTGGTGGTATAGGGGATTTCGGTGATGTCGATGCAGTTATTCTTTTTGTCAAAGGCGTATTTGGCACGCACCTTGAAGCCGCCCCTGCCGGTCTTATAGATTTCCCGCATGGCGTGCTCGTCGTACAGCAGTTCGCCGCCCGTGGAAAAATCGGGGGCAGTCAGTGTTTTGATGATGTCACAATTCGGGTTTTTCAGGTAAGCGATGGTCGTATCGCATACCTCTTTCAAATTAAAGCTGCAAAGATTGGACGCCATACCGACTGCGATGCCCTGATTGGGGTTGACCAAAATGTTGGGGAACCGTGCGGGTAAAAGGGTCGGCTCCTTCATCGTGCCATCATAATTGTCGATGAAGTCGACGGTGTTTTTATCGATGTCCGAAAAAACCTCCTGGCAAATGGCGGAGAGCTTTACCTCGGTGTAACGTGAGGCGGCATACGCCATGTCCCTCGAATACTGCTTGCCGAAATTGCCCTTGCTGTCGATAAACGGGTGCAGCAGCGCATCGTTGCCCTGCGTCAGCCTGACGAGCGTTTCATAGATCGCCATATCGCCGTGCGGATTGAGCTTCATCGTCTGACCGACCACGTTCGCCGACTTGGTACGGTTGCCGGAGAGCAGCCCCATCTTGTACATGGTATAGAGCAGCTTGCGGTGCGACGGCTTCAACCCGTCGATTTCGGGGATCGCACGGGAAATGATGACGCTCATCGCATAGGGCATATAGTTTTGTTCAAGCGTTTGCGTGATTGGCTGTTCGGTGTGTGTCATTTAAGTATCCCTTTAAAAAGATTTTTTAATACTTCGACCTTGTCGCATCTTTCCCACGGCAGGTCGATGTCTGTTCTGCCGAAGTGCCCGTATGCGGCGGTTTGGCGGTAAATCGGGCGGCGCAGGTCGAGCATCTCGATGATGGCGGAGGGGCGAAGGTCGAAGTTTGCAAGAATACGCTTTTGGATTTCCTCCACGGGGACGGTTTCAGTGCCGAAGGTCTCGACGAACACGCTCACGGGCTTTGCCACGCCGATGGCATAGGCAAGCTGAATTTCGCAGCGCTTGGCAAGCCCTGCCGCGACCACGTTCTTGGCGATATATCTTGCGGCATAGCTGGCGCTGCGGTCGACCTTTGTCGGATCCTTGCCCGAGAAAGCGCCGCCGCCGTGGCGTGAATAGCCGCCGTATGTATCCACGATAATTTTTCTGCCTGTCAGCCCCGAGTCGCCGTTGGGACCGCCGATGACAAATTTTCCTGTGGGATTAACGATGAACTTGGTGTCAGCGTCGAGCAGACCTTGCGGAATGACCGCTTTGATAACATGCTCGATGATGTCGCGGCGGATGACCTCCTGGGTGACGTCCTCGCTGTGCTGGGTGGATACCACCACGGTGTCCACACGCAGGGGCGTGTATCCGTCATACTCGACGGTCACCTGTGTTTTACCGTCGGGGCGCAGGTAGTCGACCACCTTGTCCTTTCGGATTTGCGCAAGACGCCGTGACAGCTTGTGCGCCAGCGAGATGGGCAGCGGCATCAGCTCGTCCGTTTCGTCGCAGGCAAAGCCGAACATCATGCCCTGGTCGCCTGCGCCGATGTCCAGACCGTCGCACTCGCCGACCTTGCATTCCATCGCCTTGTCCACGCCGAGCGCAATGTCGCTCGACTGCTCGTCGATGGCGGTGATGACGGCGCAGGTGTCACAGTCAAAGCCGAACTTTGCCCGGTCATAGCCGATTTCACGTATGGTGCTGCGCACGATTTTTTGTATATCAATATAACAGTCTGTCGAGATTTCGCCCATCACAAGCACCAGCCCCGTGGTACACGAAACCTCGCAGGCAACCCTTGCGAACTTGTCCTGAGCTAAAATCGCATCCAGCACTGCGTCAGAAACCTGGTCGCAGATTTTGTCCGGATGTCCCTCCGTGACGGATTCCGATGTGAAATATTTTTTCAATGTCCTCTTCCTTTCCATGTACAGCTTCTCAGTACTATAAAAGATATTATATATTTTTTTTGCCGCAAAATCAAGCCTTATATCAGAAAACTCGGCTAATACCGTTTTCCCTTCTTGAAAAATCGTGCATGTTGTGGTAATATGTTATCAGCTTTTTTGCATCTTTGATGCAAAAAAAGACGGCAGACTTTTGTCCGCCGCAAAAATAAAAGGGGGTCTCATACTAACTTTCATTAGTACAGATGTATCTTGTGAGGTCATTAATAATTATAACCGGTTTTGCAAATATTATACAAAATAAATTCAAAAAAATATCGAGGGATTACAATGCGAAAAATCATTGCCGTATGGATCACCAAAATACTGATAGTTCTCGGGAAACTGGGCGGTAAGAAAGGCTCGTCTACCCCGGGTGTTTTTGCGCTTAAAATCTGTCCGCAAATCTTAGAAATCCTTTCAAAGCAGGTCAGGTCGGGCATCATCGTCGTGTGCGGCACCAACGGTAAAACCACCACCAACAACCTGCTTTTTTCCATGCTGCGTGATCAGGGCAAAAGGGTGGTGTGCAACAATGTGGGGTCAAATATGTTAGAGGGCGTTGTTACGGCGTTTGTCAGCGCCGCCGGCATCTTCGGCAGGCTTGACGCCGACTATGCCTGCATCGAGGTGGACGAGATCTCGACTGTCAAAGTCTTTGCGCACCTCGTCCCCGATTATATGGTCATCACCAACCTGTTCCGTGACCAGCTTGACCGCTACGGAGAGATCGACATCACCATCGACTATCTGTCGAGGGCGGTCACCATGGCGGGGGATGTCACGCTGGTGCTGAACGGCGACGACCCGCTGGTCGCCGCATTTGGCATAAAAAGCGGCAAGAAGTGCGTCTTTTACGGCGTCGGGGAGGACGTCGGCATTGCCCTGCACGAAACCAAGGAAGGGCGCTTTTGCAGCTTTTGCGGCAGCGAACTGACCTATCAATTCTATCATTACAGCCAGCTGGGCGACTACGATTGCGCCAAGTGCGGCTTTGCAAGACCGCCTGCGGACTTCGAGGCGAAAAACATCGATCTCACGGGCGGCATCGCCTTTGATGCGGCAGGCAGGCGCATCAGCGTCAACTACCGCGGCTTTTACAACATCTATAACATCCTTGCGCCGATTTCGGTGTTGTCGCTGCTCGGGCTTCCGTTTGATAATATCGACAAAACCCTTGCGGAGTACAAGCCGCAGATCGGGCGTATGGAGCCGTTTCGCATCGCGGGCAAAAGCGTGATATTCAACCTGTCCAAAAACCCCGCAGGCTTTAACCAGGCAATCTCTACGATTGCTGGCGACACAGCCGAAAAGGACATCATCGTCGTCATCAACGACAACGCACAGGACGGGCGTGACATCTCGTGGATTTGGGATGTGGATTTTGAGCGTTTGTCAGATGTAAAGGCACATAGCTTTACAGCAAGCGGCATCCGCCATAACGACGTGATGGTGCGGTTCAAATATGCCGGGCTTGAAAACACTTCGGATAACGGCAATGTAAAAGAAGCCATTGAACATGCGCTGAAAACCGGCAATAAGGTGCTGTATGTGCTGGTCAACTATACGGCGCTGTTTTCGACGCAGGACATTTTAAAGCATTTGGAGGGTAAAGGATGAAACTAAAAATCGGGCATTTGTACCCTGAGCTGTTGAATTTGTACGGCGACAGGGGCAATATCCTGTCGCTGCAAAAGCGTATGCAGTGGCGGGGGATAGAGGCGGAGGTAGCGGAATATACGCTGAGCGATAAGATCGACTTTTCCGCTCTTGACATCGTGTTTGTCGGCGGCGGATCGGACAGGGAGCAGCTTTTGGTCTGCAAGCGTTTGGGCGAGATTAAAAGCGAAATCAGCGATTATGTTGGCGACAACGGCGTGGTGGTCGCCATCTGCGGCGGCTATCAGCTATTGGGGCACTATTATAAAATCAAGGACGAATTGATCGAGGGGCTTTCCATCATCGACGCTTTTACCGAGGGAGGCAACGGCAGGCTCATCGGCAATGTTGTGGCGCAAACCGATTTTTTAGACCGTCCGGTGGTTGGCTTTGAAAACCACGGCGGCAGAACACATATCGGCGATCACAAGCCACTGGGCAGCGTGCTGTTCGGCAGCGGAAACAACGGCGCGGACGGCGGCGAGGGCATCCTGCACAAGAACGTCATCGGCACCTATCTGCATGGACCGCTGTTCCCCAAAAACCCGCACCTTTGCGACTATGTGATTCAGAAAGCGCTTGAACGCAGGGGCTTCGACACAGACCTTGCGCCGCTTGACGACAAAATCGAGCTTGCGGCAAACGCCTACATCGTCAGTCGTTTTGCGCCAAGCCCGAATAATTGTGAATGCAGCGCCTGAGTGCGGACCTCACTTGCGGCGACGGCGTGCCTTCGTTGCGGTGGTCAAAAAGCTGTGTGAATTTGTCAAGGTCTGCCGAAAGCTTTTCATTTTCGCAGACCTGCTTTTTACACAGCGCTGTGTAGAACGCTTCGAAGTCCCCGTCGCCAAGCCCCTCGGCCGCATACCTGGTCAGCAGGGCAAAATGCGGCATACAAAAGGTGTTGGCGGCGAAATTTTCTTTGAATTTTTCTTCCGTTTTCCATAGAAATATGATGTTGGTCAGAAACTGCTTCATCGTGCCGGTCGTTTTGTCGCAAATCGCACAGGACTCCGCAAACGTCAGGATGGCATCGGATTGAATGAGCGCAGTCTGCCGGACGGACGCTTTTTTCAGCAGCCCTTTTTTTGCGGCGGCGGGCGGTGCCTTGAACCTGTCGTTTTGCACTTGGTACTGTGACTGCATGATCAGCGCAAGCGGCAGCGCCTTGCCCTTTGCAAGCAAGGCGGCATAGTGCGCCTTGCAAAAGCCCTTGTCGTTGGTGGCGGTGCGAAAGTCCGGCTCCATCATCGCCGCACCCAGCGTATAATCAACGGCTTCACGGTCAAGCTTATTTGCGATTTCGCATATCGGGCAAAGGCATTCGCTGTCAAACGCTTCGTTGATCGGTATGGTGTAGATTTGATTTTTCAATCCGATTGCCGCCTTTCACTTAAAATTATATTGTCATTATACCATTAAAGCGGTATAATTGAAATAGGTGATTTTATGTTTCTTCCCCATTCGCAGGATTTTGACTTAAAGCAGACCTTCGGTTGCGGTCAGTGCTTTCGCTGGAACGCCGAGGGCGACGGCTATGCCTGCGTGGTCGGCAATTGTGTCATCAAGGCACGCGGCATAGACGGCGGCATCGAAATCGACTGCCCCGACGAGGACTTTGTGACCGCCTATTTTGATTTAAAGCGCAATTACAGCCGTATCAAAAACGCCATCAAAAAGGACGCCGTCATCCAAAAGGCGCTAATTGGCGCGGGCGGCATCAGGCTTTTGAAGCAGGACCCGTGGGAAACTTTGGTGTCGTTTATTATCTCGGCAAACAACAACATCCCGAGGATCAAAAAGATTATCGAGGCGCTGTGCTGCGCGTTCGGCAAGAAAATCGTCTCGGACGGCAGGGTGTACTATACCTTTCCCGAGCCAGGCGCGCTGGCAATCCTTGATCCGTCTGCGCTTTATCCCGCGCGGTGCGGCTTTCGGGACAAGTATATTATTGATGCGGCAAGAAAGGTCGCCTCGGGGCAGATTGACCTGCAAAGCATCCGCTGCATGGACGCAGACGAGGGGCGCAGCGTATTAAAACAGATAGCGGGCGTCGGCGACAAGGTGGCGGACTGTATCCTGCTTTTTGCCTATCAGAAATTTGAGGTATTCCCCAAGGATGTGTGGATCAAGCGGATCGTCGGCGAGCTTTACGGTGTCGGTGACAAGGGCATCGACGCTTTCGTGCGGGAAAAATTCGGGGTTTACGGCGGCTTTGCCCAGCAGTATTTGTTTCATTATGCGAGGGGATGAGAGGCGCCGCGAAATTTTATACGAAAAAACGTCAAAACTTTAACAAAAAATTGTTAAAGATTTTATGGATTTTTTAATAGGCTTATGATAAAATGATATAAGATAAATATCATGGGCTTTTTGCGGCGTCCGATGCGTGCGGAGAAACGGGGAAAGACTGTTTTTGCCGCCGCAGATTCCGAAAGAAGTCTAAAAATAATTAAGGATGATGATTGGATGTATTCTGCTTTAATATTGGCAGCAGGCGAAGGCAAGCGCATGAAGTCGGCTCTGCCCAAGGTATTGCATCAGGTCGAATTCAAAAGTCTTATCGGCTGGGTTTTGGAGGCTGTGTCGGCAGCGGATGAGAGGATCGTCGTCGTCGGGCACGGCGGCGAGCAGGTCAAGGCGGCGCTCGGCGACAGCGTAAGGTACGTCGTGCAGGCGCAGCAGCTCGGCACAGGACACGCTGTGATGCAGGCACGTGAACAGATCGCCGGCTCAAAATATGTGCTGGTAATCAGCGGCGACACCCCTCTTATCACTAAAAACACACTGGATATGGCGTTTGCCTATCATCGGTCCGGGGGCAACGACATCACCGTCCTGACGGCGCACGTACCGGACCCGTACGGCTATGGCAGGGTCGTTCGGAGCTACGGCGGCGATGTGGAAAGAATCGTCGAACACAAGGACGCAAGCTCGGAGGAGCTGATGATTTCCGAAATCAATTCGGGGATTTATTTCTTTAACACCGATGCGCTTTTGCCGGCGCTCGACAAGCTGACCAGCAACAACGCACAGGAGGAGTATTACCTGACCGATACGCTTGAAATCGCTATCGGTGAGGGCAAAAAAGTCGGAGCATTCCTGCTTGGCGACCATAACGAATTATTAGGTATCAATGACCGTGCACAGCTTGCGGCGGCAAGCGAGATCATGAGGCGGCGCATCGTGGACGCACATATGCAAAACGGCGTCACCTTCATCGCCCCTCAAACCGCTTACATCAGCGGTGATGCGGCTATCGGCAGAGATACTATTATTATGCCCAATACCATCATCGAGGGCAAAACCGTCATTGGAGAGGGCTGCGTCATCGGTCCGAATTCACGCATCGATAACAGCCGGATTGCGGACGGTGCGGAGGTGAACAGCTCGGTCGTCGTCCGCAGCGCTGTCGGTGAGGACACCCATGTAGGACCGTTTGCCTATATCAGACCGAATTGCACCATCGGCAGCGGGGTCAAGATCGGTGACTTTGTCGAGGTCAAAAACTCCGTCATCGGCAATAAAACCAAGGTTTCGCACCTGACCTATGTCGGCGACGCTGACGTCGGAGAGCGTGTCAACTTCGGCTGCGGCACCGTGCTGGTCAACTATGACGGTGTGAAAAAGCACCGCTCCGAGATAGCCGACGATGCATTTATCGGCTGCAACACCAATCTCGTATCACCCGTCAAGGTCGGCAAGCGTGCGTTCATTGCGGCAGGCTCGACCATCACAAGCGATGTGCCGGACGATGCGCTGGCGATCGCGCGCGCCTACCAGACAAACAGGACGGACTGGAAACGTAAATAGGGAACACATTTTACGGGAGGTAATCAAATGATAGCCCACGGAAAAAACATCAAGGTTTTTTCGGCGAATGCAAACCCGAAGCTCGCACAGGACATTGCCAACATCATCGGGGTGCCGATCGGCAACTCCAAGGTGCAGACTTTCAGCGACGGTGAGATCGGGATGGCGATTAACGAAACGGTGCGAGGCTCGGATGTCTTTGTGGTACAGTCGACCTCATATCCCGTCAACGAGCACATTATGGAACTGTTGATCATGATCGACGCTTTCAAGCGTGCGTCGGCGGGGCGCATCACCGCCGTCATTCCGTATTTCGGCTATGCAAGGCAGGACAGGAAGGCAAAGGCGCGTGACCCCATTTCGGCAAAGCTGGTGGCGGATTTGATCGCAACCGCAGGCGCTGACAGGGTGCTGACCATGGACCTCCATGCTCCTCAGATCCAGGGCTTCTTTAATATCCCCGTGGACCACCTGCTGGGCGCGCCGATTTTAGCGCCCTATTATGCCGAAAAGTTTGGCGAGGACAAGGGCGATTTGGTGGTCGTGTCGCCCGACCTGGGCAGCGTCACAAGGGCAAGGAATTTTGCCGACCGCCTGGACGTTCCGCTGGCGATCATCGACAAAAGGCGTCCGAAAGCAAATGTTGCCGAGGTCATGAATGTCATCGGTGAGATTAAGGACAAGCGCATCATTTTGGTGGACGATATGATTGATACCGCCGGCACGCTGTGCCACGGCGCAAAGGCTTTAAAGGAGCGGGGCGCAAAGGAAGTGTATGCCTGTGCGACCCATGCGGTGCTGTCAGGACCCGCAGTCGAGCGCATTGCGCAGTCCGAGATCGACGAGCTGCTGGTGCTTGACACGGTTACGCTGCCGCCCGAAAAGAAGATTGATAAAATTAAAGTGATGTCGGTCGCCCCCGTTTTTGCGGAGGCAATAGAGAGGGTATATGAAGATTTATCCGTTTCCACGCTTTTCGTTTAAGAAGGGCGAGCCGTATCTGATTGCTGGGCTTGGCAACCCGGGCAAAAAATACATAGACACGAGGCACAACGTGGGTTTTGATATGCTGGACGTGGTGGCTTCGCATAGCGACATCAAAGTGTCTAAAATTAAGTTCAAGGCGCTCATCGGAGAGGGCAGCGTCGCAGGGCAAAGCGCCGTGCTGGCAAAGCCGCAGACCTTTATGAATTTAAGCGGCGAGAGCATCCGTGAGATTGCGGCGTATTACAAGATCCCGCCTGAGAAAATCATCGTTATCTATGACGACGTGTCCTTAGACGTCGGGCGCATCCGCATCAGACCAAAGGGCAGCGCCGGCGGGCATAACGGCATGAAAAGCATCATCTATCAGTTAAAGTCCGAGGACTTCCCGAGGGTACGCATCGGCATCGGCGCGCCGTCCGACGGTTTGGTGGACTATGTGCTGGGCAAGTTTTCAAAGGACGAAATTATAACACTGACACAAATTGCCAAACAAATGCCCGAAATCATCGAAACGCTTATCACGGGCGGCGTTGACGAAGCGATGAATAAATATAACCCGGCGAAATGAAGTCCTCCGCTCCAAGTGTTTTTGATTTCTCTGCCGGTTTGCCCGGGTGTAAGCGTGCGGCAGCGGAAGGGTTAGAGGCAAATGCCTCGGGAAAAGACGTGAGGAATATCCGACCTACTATTATAACAGTGAGTTTTCTTTATCGGTAAGATAATAGACTTCTTGCAAAACCTGTCGCAAATGGATAAGCGAGAATTTTTTCTGTTTATCAAGGCGTCAGGTTTTGCAAGAAGTCTAATGTAAAAATACATATGAAAGCCGAGGTGACAAAATGAAAAAACTAATTTGCGCTATTATAACAATTGGCGTAATATTTTCATATGCAATGACCGCTTTTGCAGGGGATATACCCGAGTCTTTGCTTGGCTCTGATAAAGCCTTAGTCTTTTTTGGTGAAGCGGTATCGTATAACGCCGATAAAAGTATTACCGTCATGCCAACGCAAAAAGTCAAAGGTGATGTGGAAATTGGCAAAGAGCTGTCATATAATGAGGTTATCACACTCGGCAAATTTTCTATAAAAAAGGGAGAAACATATCTTTTCGGATACTATGATGAAAACAATCCTCTTACTGCGTTTCACACCACAAGCATAGACGCAAGAACGCTCAAAATTTTAGATAAGTCAGGCGGAGGGCAGGAGGAACGTATGCAAACCTACCTAAACGACGGGGCCTTTGAACGGGCAGAAGTCGAAAGGTTGTCAAAAATAAACGCTCAAATTCCTGCGGCAGCAACTACTTCTGCTCCGCAAAATATATCAAATAATCAAATATATGTAGTTTGTAGTGTTGTTATTTGTGCTGCTGTTTTTATTGTTTTGTATTATATATTGATATTTAGAAAACGAAAATGCCGCTAATAAGCATTCAATAATCTAAATCATAAAGTGATTGCCTCGGCATAATCTTTCATGCCTATGCCAGCCTCCAATCAATGGGGGCTGTGTTGTTTTTTATCAGGAAGTCATTGGTTTTGGAAAAATGCCTGCATCCGAAAAAGCCGCTGTACGCCGAAAGGGGGCTGGGGTGCGGTGCGGTCAGCACGAGGTGATTGGGGTTTGTAATCAGCGACTGCTTTTCCCGTGCGGGCCGCCCCCACAGTAAAAACACCATCGGCGCTTCACGCCCGTTCAGGTGCGAAATGACGCAGTCGGTAAAGACCTCCCACCCCTGCTTGCTGTGCGACAGCGGCTGTCCCCGCCGGACAGTCAGCACCGCATTAAGCAGTAGCACGCCTTGCGCCGCCCACGGCGACAGGTTGCCGCTCGTCGGGATGTCTGTGCCGAGGTCGTCGTGCAATTCCTTTAAGATGTTCACCAGTGACGGAGGCTGCGGCGTGCCGTCCTGGACGGAAAAAGCCATGCCGTGCGCCTGATTGGGGCTGTGATAGGGGTCCTGCCCTAAAATCACCGCCTTGACATCGCCGTACGAGGTGGCTTTGAGCGCATTGAATATGTTGTGCATGTCCGGATAAACCGTATTGCTGCGATATTCCGTCTTCAAAAACTGCCGGAGCCTTTGATAATACTCCTTGCAGAATTCATCCTTCAAAATTTCGTCCCATGCGTTTCCGAAGCAAACCATAAAAATCACCTCAATTTACGCCAAAGCGTTTTAGTTGTTGTGGGTGCGCTGACATAAGCCTTTGCTAATGAATGAATTACTTTTTATGGCAATGGGGGTATACCCCCATTGCCATAAAAAGTATACCACACCCGTTGTCAAAAGTAAACAGTGGACAAACTTGTAATTTTGTTGTAATATAGATGTAAGGTGATGTATATGAAGGTAAAAACTGTGTTCTTTTGCAGCGAGTGCGGATACGAGTCCCCTAAGTGGCTGGGCAAGTGTCCGGCATGCAGCTCGTGGAACACCATGGTCGAAGAAACCGTCAAACCGGAGAGCAACAAAAGCCTTGCGGCGGCAGGACTTGGCAAAAAAAACGCTGCGCCACGTCCGTTAAAAGACATCACGCTCGGCGGCGAGCATCGCTGGAAAACCCATATCGCCGAGCTTGACAGAGTCCTTGGCGGCGGCATTGTGCGGGGCTCGATGGTGTTGGTGGGAGGCGACCCGGGCATCGGAAAATCCACCCTCCTTTTGCAAATGTGTGAAACAGTTGCGGCGGAAGGGGGAATACTATACATATCCGCCGAGGAATCGGCAAAGCAAATCAAAATGCGTGCGGACAGGCTGGGCGTCACCAACCCCAAAATCCTGCTGCTTGCCGAAACTGAGCTTGGCGGCATCTGTCAGGCAATCAGCGATACCGCTCCGTCGGTGGTGATCATCGACTCTGTCCAGACGGTCAGCAGTGACGGCATCACCTCCGCCGCCGGCAGCGTCAGCCAGGTCAGGGAGGTCACGCAGACGCTGATGCGCATCGCTAAGGAAAACGCCATATCAGTCTTTATCGTCGGTCACGTCACCAAGGAGGGCGCCATTGCAGGTCCCAAGGTGCTCGAGCATATGGTCGACTGCGTGCTGTACTTTGAGGGCGAGCGCCACCAGATGCACCGCATCCTGCGGGCGGTCAAAAACCGCTTCGGCTCCACGAACGAAATCGGTGTGTTTGAAATGTCAGACAGCGGACTTGCCGAGGTGACAAACCCGTCGCTGATGCTGCTTTCGGGGAGACCCGAAAACGCCAGCGGCTCCTGCGTCATCTGCGCGCTTGAAGGCACGCGCCCCATGCTCGTCGAGGTGCAGGCGCTGGTCTCACGTTCAAACTTCCCTGCGCCGAGGCGTATGGCGACGGGTGTGGACTATAACCGTGTGTCGCTGCTGATTGCGGTGCTCGAAAAGCGTGTCGGGCTAAACCTTGCCACCCAGGACGCCTATGTCAACGTGACGGGCGGCATCCGGATCGACGAGCCTGCCGCAGACCTCGGCATTGCGCTGGCGATTGCGTCAAGCTTTAAGAACGCCGTTATTCCGAACAACGTCCTCGCCATCGGGGAAATCGGGCTGACCGGTGAGGTCAGGGCGGTAGGCTCGATTGAAAAGCGTATCGCAGAGGGCGCAAAGCTGGGCTTTGATACCATCATCATTCCGTCCGCAAACGAAAAAAAGCTGGACCTGCCGCAGGGCGTTACTGTCCACAAGGTGTCGCATCTGCTGGATACCTTAAGATTTTTTAACAAATCTTTTTGACAATTTTCTTAAAAAGTGGTATAATTACCATATGAGTTCTACGGGAGGTAATATTTGATGTTCAGTATAGGTGACAAGATCGTTTATCCTATGCACGGTGCGGGGATAATCGAAGCCATTGAGGAAAAAAAATTTCTGAAACAAAAACAGTCATACTATATTATGCGGATGCCGATCG
Source organism: Bacillota bacterium (assembly GCA_022706765.1). Taxonomy (GTDB): domain Bacteria; phylum Bacillota; class Clostridia; order Monoglobales; family Firm-18; genus JAKJBX01. Next base: position 5,018 of record JAKJBX010000010.1, on the reverse strand, counting down.
GTGATATGAAGGTGATGATCCCCATCACCTGTACCGAAGAAATCGGCATCAGATACATCATAGACCGCACCGCCGCCTGCGAGGTCTTAACCAGGTTCAAAAGCCATAAGTCAGACGAGAATGACAACTGGAACAAGCGTTACCGTGAAAACATGACCAAGATCAAGACCGGCGATATTTTGGACGTTTTGGACGTGGTCAAGTCTTTGATGATCCGCGAGAAAATCAAAGGGCTTTCGACCAGCGAACGTAAAATGCTGTGCAACGCCAAGCAGATATTGATCAGCGAGCTTGTGCTGGCGCAGGTCGCCCTGCATGACGAGCTTGAACGCACCCTTGAAGAAATCATCGACGAGGAATGCAGCTGTTTATAGAAAAAACATCTCATACAGACCTTTCAAGCATCCGCCGGGGCGGATGCTTTTTTCATATGATAGGAAATTTTTATTTCCTGCTCATACAAAAATATTTAATTCATTCCTTGGCAAAGGGTTTCAGTTGCGCACCTAAAACGCCGAAGGCGTTTTGTTATTCCTTCGTCTTCGTTGCACCAATAAAAACGCGTCCTCATAGAATATAGTAGATTACTATTGGAGGTCACCGAATTGGATAAGCGCTTTTTGGTTTGCGGCGGCGATTTGAGGCAGATCACCGTTGCAAATATCATATCATCGTACGGCTGCGATGTTGCCGCATACGGCTTTGGATGCAACGAAGGGTTCTCTAGCACTGTCAGGTGCTGTGCGGACATTGCCGATGCACTCTCGGGCACGGACATTGTCATCCTGCCGCTGCCGTGTAGCCTTGACGGCACAACCGTTAATATGCCTATGTCGGCAGCAGAGCTGACGATCACCGAGCTTTTGAAGCATATGAACAAAAATCAAATCATCGTTGCGGGCATGGTGTCCGAAAAAATCACCAACCTTACGCATGTGTATAACATATACATATCCGATTATTTCGAGCGTGAGGAGCTGACCGTTTTGAATGCTATTCCCACGGTTGAGGGCGCATTGCAGATTGCGATGGAGGAGTTGCCGGTCACCATTCACGCCAGTAAATGCCTGGTCTGCGGCTTCGGGCGCATCGGCAAGCTGTTGGCAAAAGCGCTGCAAAGCCTTGGTGCGGACGTGACGGTTAGCGCAAGGCGGCATTCCGACCTTGCGTGGATCACCGCATACGGCTATAAGGGCGTGATGACCGACGATTTAAAAAGCGTCCTTGCCGACCAGGCGATTGTTTTTAACACCGTTCCGCATTTGGTGTTCGACGAAAAGCTGCTCGGCTGTTTGGGCGACAACGCCCTGCTCATTGACCTTGCCAGCAAGCCCGGTGGGGTAGACTTCAACGCCGCCGCGCAGCTTGGCAAAAAGGTCATATGGGCGTTATCACTGCCATGCGAGGAAAGATGTTGACAACAATGCCGTCAAAGATATTGTAATTTGCAAAATTATGGCGTATAATGTAGATAGCGGCATGGCGTTTTCCTGCTGCGGAAGGGGAAATGGATATGAATGTGGAAAAGCGGTTTGCCATTTTAATTGACGGCGACAATTTTTCATCAGAGTATGTGAAAACCATACTGGATGAAATATCTAAAAAGGGCGTTGCGACCTATAAGCGTATTTACGGCGACTGGACAAAGCCTCATTTGAAAAAATGGAAGGATATTCTGCTGGAATATTCCATCACGCCGATGCAGCAATATAGCTATACCTCAGGGAAAAACGCCACCGATTCCGCCATGATTATTGATGCGATGGACATTTTGTATTCTAAAAGCGTCGAGGGTTTTTGTTTGGCGTCGTCCGACAGCGACTTCACAAAGCTTGCCGCAAGGCTCAGGGAGTCGGGAGTGGTCGTCATCGGCATGGGTCGGGAGCAAACGCCGAGGGCTTTTGTTGCCGCCTGCGACGAGTTTAAATTTGTCGATAAACTGTTAAAGACAGACGACGGTGGCTCTACACCGCCGCCCGCTAAGTCTGAGCATAAGGAAATGGTCAAAAACACACAAAAGACAGCCGCAGCGCCGGCAAACGAAAAAGCCGAACCGGCGGAAACCTCGCAGACCAGCGAAAAAACGATCACCAGCACCATTGTCGCACTGATCAATGACAACTCGGACGACGACGGTTATATTTCGGTCAGCGAAGTCGGCAATATCATTGCCAAGCGTTATGCGGACTTTGACGTACGAAATTTCGGATACAGAAAGATGGTGCCGTTTTTGGAATCCATCGGCTTGTTTGAGATCAAAAAAGTGCCTCACGGCAACAAAGACAACCCGAATTCTGTGACGGCATATATCAAGATGAAAAAGTAACGGTCTTTATATTGACAAAAACTTCACAATGTGGTACAATACCGGTATCAGATTTTTATGAGAGTATTCTTGTAACATCTGAGCATATGCAATCATATGACCTGACAAAAAAGCGCCGGCTGATTTGGAAGGAAGGATTTATACGTGTTTTTGCACGCGGCATATTTTTGTTGCGCATAAAGAGCCTGTAAAGTCTTTCCAAAGGGAAAGGCTTTTTATTTATCTCATAGGAAATTTTTCGAATTTCCTATGAGATAAATAAAATTAATTCATTCCTTGGCAAAGGCTTGCGTCAGCGCACCAAAAAGTGACGTAAGGCACTTTTATATTTGAGAAAAAGGAGCATTAAATATGACAAGAGTAGCGGTGATCAGTGCGATTTTAGAGAGTCCCGACGAGTCCCAGACGCAATTCAACAACGTGGTGTCGTCTTTTAAGGGCATCATCTCGGGCAGGATGGGCATCCCCATGCATGAGCAGGGCATGGCAGTTATTTCGATCGTCGTCATCGGAAGCCTTGACGAAATCAACAGTCTTACCGGCAAGCTGGGGAATATCTCCGACGTCAGCGTCAAGACCTCGATCTCAAAAAAAGCGTTCTGATTGTGCAAGAGATTTCAAAGCAGGCGAAATCACTATGCCTACCCGGAACAAAGAAAGGATGAACACCATGTCGCTCAATAATACTCCCCGTGCCGTGCGGACACATATTGCTTTTTTCGGCAAGAGCAATGCGGGAAAATCCAGCATCATCAACGCCATAACGGGTCAGGCGCTCGCTATCGTATCGCCGGTCAGGGGCACGACCACCGACCCTGTGTATAAATCCATGGAGATCCTGCCGCTCGGTCCTTGTGAGCTGATTGACACGGCAGGGCTTGACGATGTGACGGAGCTTGGGCAGCTGCGCATTGCCAAGACGCTTGAAGTCCTGGGCAAGACCGATGCGGCGGTGTATGTCGCCGACGCACAGGCAGGGGTTGACGATACCGACACGCTGATCATCGACAAAATCAAGGCTAAGCATATCCCGCTTATTATCGCCGTCAACAAAAGCGACGCCGCAAGCATTGATGCTGCGGCGGTCGCCAAAGCCTACGGCCTCCCTGCGATAGCGGTGTCGGCGGTGACAAATGACGGCGTCAATGCGCTCAAAGAACTGATTGCCGCCACTGTTCCGCAGGAAGAAAATGCTTTTCGCATCGTCGGCGACATCATCAGTCCGGGCGATTTGGTCGTGCTGGTCACACCGATCGACAGTGCGGCGCCCAAGGGCAGGCTGATACTGCCGCAGCAGCAGGTCGTCAGGGACGTGCTGGACAGCGGCGCCATCGCCGTGGTAACAAGGGAGCATGAGCTGCGCCAAACGCTTGGTTCACTGGGCGTCAAGCCAAGGCTCGTCATTACCGATTCCCAAGCCTTTGCCGAGGTGTCCGCCGACACGCCGGGGGACATCCCGCTGACCTCCTTTTCGATTTTATTTGCAAGGTATAAGGGCGATCTGCCCGAGCTGGTACGGGGCGCGGCAAAAATCAAAGACTTAAAGGACGGCGACACGGTGCTGGTGGCGGAGGGCTGTACGCATCATAAGCAGTCTGACGACATCGGCACGGTCAAAATCCCGAGGTGGCTGCGGGGGCTGACGGGCAAGGCGCTGCGTTTTGAGCACTCGTCCGGCTGTTCTTTCGGCGAGGATTTGAAGAAATATGCGCTCATCGTTCACTGCGGCGCCTGTATGATTGGCGGCAGGGAGATGAAAGAACGCATAGACAAGGCGCTCGAATACGGGGTCCCCATTGTGAACTACGGCGTGCTAATCGCTTATGTCCAAGGGATTTTGGGCAGGGTCTTAGAGCCGTTTCATTCGGCAAGCACGGTATGGGAGGAGGAAAGCAGATGACAGAGATCGCAGATATGACGAAACAGGAATTGACCGATTTCATTGATGACCTGACGCCCGAGAAGCGTGAGGCGCTGATAAAGTCTGCCGCAGGGGTGTGTGAGCGTGTCTACGGCAAGCAGGTGTTCACCCGGGGGCTGATTGAATTTACGAGCCATTGTACAAACGACTGTCTCTACTGCGGCATCAGGCGGAGCAACAAAAACGCCCAGCGTTACCGCCTCACCGAGGAGGAGATCCTCGAATGCTGCCGCACGGGCTATGCGCTTGATTACCGCACCTTTGTGCTCCAGGGCGGTGAGGATAATTATTATACCGACGATAGGCTGGTCAGCATTATCAAGGCGGTCAAGAGCGCTTATCCCGACTGTGCGCTGACGCTGTCCGTCGGCGAAAAGCCTTATGAATCCTACAAGCGTTATTATGACGCTGGCGCAGACCGCTACCTTTTGCGGCACGAAACCGCCGACGGGGCGCATTACCAAAAGCTGCATCCCAAAATCATGCGGCTGTCGTCACGTAAGGCGTGCCTGTACCAGTTAAAAGACATCGGCTTTCAGGTGGGCGCGGGCTTTATGGTCGGCTCCCCGTACCAGACTACCGAAAGCATTGCCGAGGACCTTCTGTTCTTAAAGGACTTGCAGCCCGAAATGGTGGGCATCGGACCGTTCATCCCGCACAAGGACACGCCGTTTGCGGCAATGCCGGCAGGAAGCGTCGACCTGACCGTTACGCTGATTGCGATGGTGCGGCTGCTGCTGCCGAATGCTTTGATACCCGCCACAACGGCGG
>JAKJBX010000009.1 GCA_022706765.1 Bacillota bacterium | reverse complement strand
AACTGGTGCAACAGGTCCGGCAGGCGCAGACGGTGCAGACGGCGCAGATGGTGCCACAGGCGCAACAGGCGCGACAGGCCCCGCAGGTGCAGACGGTGCAGATGGTGCCACAGGCGCAACTGGTGCAACAGGTCCGGCAGGCGCAGACGGTGCAGACGGCGCAGATGGTGCCACAGGCGCAACAGGCGCGACAGGCCCCGCAGGTGCAGACGGTGCAGTTGGTGCCACAGGCGCAACCGGTGCAGTTGGTCCCACAGGTGCAACCGGTGCGACAGGTGCGGCAGGCGCAGGCGCGATAATTCCGTTTGCTTCCGGTACACCAGTCGCTTTGACCACCGTGCTTGGAGGATTGCTTAACACTTCCAGTGCAGTAGGCTTCGGGTTAAACCTTCCCGGCATCGCCGCTGCCAGCGGAACAATTAATTTGCTGGGGCTGACGAACTATGCGTTCTCTATGCCCAGGGATGGGATTATCACTTCCTTAGCCGGTTATTTGAGTATCAGCGCTGGGCTCAGTTTGATTGGCTCGACTGTGACGGTAACCGCTCAGTTGTTCCAATCCACTACACCTAACAACACCTTCGTTGAGGTACCAGGTGCAGTGGTTACACTGGCGCCTCCTCTCACGGGATTAATTTCTGTCGGTAATATCAGCAGTGGCATCACCACCGGGCTGAATATTCCCGTCACCGCAGGAACCAGGCTTCTTTTGGTATTCTCAGCAGAAGTCACGGCTGGTCTTGATTTGGCAGCCGCTATTGCAGGCTATGCCAGTGCCGGTCTTGGCATTTCCTAAGAAGCTTATAAAGGAATTCTTATAGTTATGGTATTTTCAAAATGAAAATGCTGCTTTGAATAAATTACAGCATAGGAGGAGGGACGTCTGTTCGCAGACGTCCCATTTTCCTTGCGCCGCCCCATTGGAGCATTTCATCGTCTATGGAAAATAAGCGTTCATGATCAACAATGTTGATACTTATATTATCTTTTTTGATAATTTTGAATAATTGTAAGAAATATGAAAATAATAATTTATAAATAACGATGGAAGGAGTGAAAGGTATGTCACAGGTAAACCAGATCGAATTACAGAATCTTCGTCATCTCATCGGAGCACATGACACAGCGTACCAAAAAATGCAGGTTTATAGCCAGCAAGCCACTGACCCACAGGTCAAGGCGTATTTTGAAAACGCAATGAAGGATGCGCAAAACACCAAGCAACAATTGCTGTCATTTTTAAGTTAAGGAGGGATAACATTGCTGGAAGAAAAAACAATGGTAAACGATACGCTTTCCATGGTAAAAAGCAGTCTTACGACGTATGCGAATGTCATTTCTGAATGTGCGAATACCAGTCTTAGGTCAGCCATTCAGCAAATCAGAAACAATTGCGAATCATCCCAATATGAGCTTTACAGTATTGCCCAGTCAAAAGGCTTCTATAAGCCGGCGACGATGGCGGATGATACGGAAGTTCAGCAGGTAAAAACACAGCTTCAAGGTTAGCAGCTGTATTATAGAAATTGTGTTTTAGTCAGTCTTACACAGTCCAAACCGCTCTGTCTTGCCGATAGAGCGGTTTTTATTTGCCCCGAACTATATTCTTGTAATCAAGGTCATATGCCAAAGAGTAAGCCCCCTATATAATCGATGCAAGCAGCAGCACCTCTAAGTTATCATTGTAAATTTGATTAAACTGCGATATAGGAAGGGGGTTTCTGCCCAAGCCGACCTCTATGGTGTATCCTGGTCTGCGGTAATCCTGTATAAACCAGTCTTTATAGCCGGCATAGGACGCGATGCCCGTCGTCTGGTCAAGCGCATAGCCGCTGGCTCTGGAAAACTGTTCGCCGATCCTTCTGCCCTCGGGCGGCGCCATATCCATGAAGTTCCAGTAAATGACTTGCCCTTGACTGTGGTAGGCAATGACCAGCCTGAAATTATGGGCTCTTGTAAAGTTCGCCACAGCCCTTGATTCCGGTTCTGATTCAGGTGCAGGTCCCGAATATCTCGTGGGACCCGGTCCGGTTATGCCGTATGCCGCCTCCGCATCCTTAGATAACTGCCACGCAGCGTTATAGTTATGGTTTAAATCCACCCCGTGGTTATTGGCTTGCCATACGGTGGAAAAATCGGTGCTGCCGTTGTTCCAGCGGATCAAATCCTGATAGTTCGGATTGTCCGGGCTCAGACCGTTTAAAACCAGGTCCACCCCATCCGGATTTACCATGGGTATGATGTAGATACTGCTCCTGTTCCATATGTTCCGGGGATCGTAACCGCGGCTGAGTCTTACGCCCAGCGCATACGCCCTTGAAAAGTCCTCTATGAACTTCATGAGCAGCGGGGTGGTGATCCATTCGAGCGAATGGTGCGAGCCGTTATAAAAGACCTGATTCGGTCCGGTGCCCAATCGGATATAGCTAAGCTCCCTGCCCACTACGCTCCTGCCGGCAGTCCCCGTTTCTAAAAAAGGATACCTGGCTTTGAGACCGCGGATGTCCCGCTGCATGATCTCATAAGTATAACTGATGTTCGTATCCACCACATTAAAGCCGTAGGGTACGATGATCTGCTGTCCTATTTGCAGGTTGTTAGGGTTAAGCCCAGGATTTGCCGTAAGTAGCAACGTCAGATTCGTATAGTATCTTCTGGCGATGCTGTAAAAAGAATCGCCGCGGCGGATAGTGTATACGTCATAGCCCAAAAGATACCGTTCCATCGCACTGTATGTAGCAGGACCGATAACGCCGTCAGGCGTCAACCCGTAATTTCTTTGGAACTGTATGACGGCCTGCTGCATTTGAGGTCCGAATACGCCGTCTATCGGACCCGGATTATAGCCGAGCTTTTTCAGCATCGCCTGAATTTCCATCACATCGGTTCCTGACATCCCCAAACGTAATGTTCGCATTAAAAACCATCTCCTCTGTTATATTCTATCGGGGAAAGACGCTTTTGGTGCATAGGCAAGGCAAACAAAAACTGCCGCATCGTATGATGCGGCAGTTTTAACGCAGTATTCGTTTAGATTATCTTTTGATGATATAGAACACATTCTTTGAAGTCGTTCTGTTAGCGCCGTACTGAATGACGAATACTTCGTCTGCCGATGAGCCTGAGGTACCTTCATAGCTGTCCAGCGAGTTAAGCTCAGACAATTCACTAATTGATACCTTTGTCGTTTTTGAACCGTCGAATACCAATACGGCGTTGTTGCTTGCCGGATCGACGTCTTCAATCGCCGCGCTTTCGACCTCGTCAATATCATTGGTGAGCGCGAAGGTAATGCGGGTTATGCTGCTGGACTCTTTGGCGACGGACTTCACCAAACCGCCAAAAAGCTTGGTGTTTGAGTAATTCACGTTGCCTAACTGTATAGGATTAGGAACAGGCGTTTCCATCGCGCCGTCGACATTGAGAAGAATCTGTACATTGCCGACACGACCTTTGAGGTCTAAGCTGTAAATGAATACGTCGCCGGCATTCAAGCCCTGTGCGTCATTCTCGGTCAGATAAAGGGTCGATTCCGCCGAAGCATTAGCCGATCTCGTATAAATATACGCTCTGACCCGTCTGTCATAATCTTCATACGTCGAGTTGGTCGCCTGGGAGATGCTGGTAACAATGCCGATCGACGACTGTTCGGAAACTGCCGGCGCGCCTGTCTCATAGAGAACGACGGCTTTTGCCGTGGTACCGGACATATCATAGGCCTCGACGTGATAATATGCATCGTGTATCAGGGTGGGATTTGCCGGATCAAACTTTTTGCTGGCGTATTCATCCGTGTCTGCTCTGTTATGCGGAACGATGAACACCTGGGTGCTGCTGTTCAGCTTAATTCTGTTGTTGCTGGTGTTGCTGGCGCCAACCAACTCATTGGATGACGAATTGAACTGCATTTTGTTTAGCGCACCTGCCGTCGCTTCGGGCAAATAGGTCACGTTATAGAGCGACAAATCATCGCCGATCGTCGAAATGCTCGTGCAGTCTCCGGAGTTGTTCAGCGTGTACAGGACAACCTGCGGCACATAATCAGTCGGGAAGGTAGCGCTGTCCACGTTAATTTTCCCTGTATTTGCCGTGAGAATTCCTTTGAGCTTCGTCACTATTTCTTCCTTAGCGAGCTTTTCGCCGTTGATCCTGAAGCTGCTGCTTGGCTGCACGGTAATAACATCGGTCACAAGGTTGGTGGTCGTGCTGTGCTTGAGCAAGGTCAGATACAACTTGCTGGACTTGATCTCCGCGGCGATCAGATACCCGTAATTGCTGCTTGCCGACGCTGTCTTTTCAAAGCTGGCGATTTTACCGTCGACGTCTAAATAGAATATGCCGGTATCCCCGAGATCAAACGTGTTGCTGGCATTGCCGCGAATATAATATTTCTGATAATACGCAGAAATATTATACTCCTTCTTGTCAATCGCAATGGTGTCCTCGTCAATGATTTCGCTGATAGAGCCGGATACGGTCCTGTTCGAGATCGTGATGTCAAGTGTCGTTTTGCTGCCGGATTTCCCCTTTTTGACCGAGAGCACCTGATTGACCGCTATGCTTGAAAATTCACCTTTTGAGCCGTCCGGCTTTTTGATCGTGATGATATACGACGAATCGGATGCGTCGATCGTCAAGGAATTATTCTCCAAAGATGATGACCTGAATTTGTCATAAATGATTTTGTTGGTTGCGCTAATGTCCCTGACAACATAGGTTTCAAACGCAGTGACCATGATCTTGTCAAAATCGCCGCCTTTTGTAGATGCGATCAGCTCGATCTTACCCGAGAACGGGACAATGTCATCAACCGTGGGATTGCTTATGACGCCGCCGTTGATCAAAACAGTCGGGTTCTTGGCAATATCAATCCTTTTGGTTCGCGAATCATTTTCCTTGTCTTCCCAGTAATAAAGCGTCGCGCCCTCTGAGAGATCATCATCAGCCGCATCAAGTTTGCTGACGTCTTCCGCATCAATGATGATGACAGACGAGTTTGCAGTCCTGTCTTCGATATAAATGAGCGTCTTTTCGCCGTCGATGTCCTTAGTATAATAATACTTGATGCTGCGGCCTACGAGACCAACTGTGCTGATGCCGCCGTCTTTAATGATCTCGGCTTCGGACGCACCGTTGTTCGTAATCTTGATTTCGCCCGCACGGGTAAGCGCGCCCGACTCGGAAGCCAGCGTGTTTGCCGTAAGCGTTCCGGTGTCTACACCTGCGCTGAGCTTTTCATTGAGCAGGTTTTTGTCCTTAGTGATCGCATAGCTTTCCTGATTTCCGACATAAATCTTTTCCATTAAATCAGTTTCAAGCGAGTTGAAAACAAGTCTTGCGACCTGCCATCTTTTTGCCGCTGCGCCTTCGACGCCGCTGATACCCGAAAGGATATTAAGCTGTGCCGCCGCCGCCAAATAACCCTGAGGCCAAGCCTTTTCCGGGTCGTTGCCCGCAAGGCTGAAGGCGAGCTGCTCGTATCCGAGCGCACAAACCGTCATTTTAACGGCCTGCTCATAGGTGACGTTTTGGTCGGGGCCAAAGTTGCCGTCGCCAAAGCCCTTGATGATGCCGAGCGATGTTGCGACATTGATGTAGCCGGAGCCCCAAAAATCAGCCGGTACATCGTCAAATGCCGTCTTTCCTGTAGAAGCGGTTGCGGAGTCTTCCTGGCCGAGCGCTCTGACGATAACCGCCGCAAATTCCGTACGGGTGATGTCGCCTTCCGGTCTGAATGAGCCGTCCTCATAGCCTTTGAGGAGCTTTAATGCTGAAAGCACCGAAATGGCAGACGCATAGGACTTGTCCGCTGCAACATCCGAAAAGCTCCCTGCAATAGCGACCGAGCCAAAGGATGTGATGACAAGAACCGTCGCTAGCAACAGCGACATTATTCTTGATTTGAAACCCATAATACTTCCCCCTTATTTTTTTGTTTATAGGACAATGCAATTTACACATTATATCTTGATTTTAACATCAGCCGCCAAATAGGTCAAGCATTTTAACATTATTGTAAAGTTCACGGTCCGGTAATGTTTACATAAGTCAGACCATAGCATAAACCACACGCCTGATGCCCGACAAGTCCTTGGCAAACCGGACATCCCGGTAGCCGTTTCGGCAGAGGATATTCGCAACCGCATCGGCCTGATGCTGACCGACCTCGAAAGCCAGCAGCCGATTGACTCTGGCATACTGTGCGATCCTCCGGTAAAACGCCAGACCGTCTCCCCCCCCGTCCAGCGCATGGGCAGGCTCATAGTCCCGAACGTCCGCCATAAGACCGGGGATTTGTGCCGTTTCAATGTATGGTGGGTTGGATACGACAATGTCGTAGGTTTTATCAGGAAAGTTTTTTAAAATATCCATTTTGATAAAGCGGATACGGTCAACGCCGAGCGCCGCCGCATTATCCTTTGCCGTGTCGAGCGCCTGTTGTGAGACATCCACGGCGTCGACCGAAACGTTCGGACAGCTTTTGGCGCAGCTGATCGCGATACAGCCGCTGCCCGTACCGATATCGAGCATGGTATATGGCTTGTCCCCGGCAAAGCCGATGACCAGCTCCGCAAGTGTTTCAGTGTCGGGCCGCGGAATCAGGACGCCGGGGTTCACGCGAAATTCAAGCGACATAAATTCACAGCGACCCAAAATATACTGAACCGGCTCATGGCTTGCCCTGCGCCGCACCCAATCGAAAAAAGCGTCCGGGTCTGCCACCTTGAAATCGGGGAAGGCAAACAAAAATGCCTTGTCGGCGTTTAAGAACGCCGACAAAAGCACCTGGGTGTCTAAAACATAGCTTTCAATGCCGGCCGCCTTTAACATCGCGTTGGACTTCCGCATCAGCGCCGATACTACCACGCCGACGCTTCCTTTTGTTCGGGCTTGACGGCATTGAGTGCGGCAATAGCGACCTCAATTTGCGTATCGTCTGGCTCTTTGGTCGTGATATACTGAAACATCATGCCCGGGAAACTGACGATGCGGGTCATGAGATTGTTATGCCTGCCTGCATATTTGATAATCTCATAGGAGACGCCCGCCACCAATGGCAGCAGCAGCAGCTTATAACCCGCGCGGACGAACCATGCGAGGCTGCCTCCGTTCGGTACGAACAGGAACAGCACGACGCTGATCAGCAGCACGATCAGCAAAAAGCTGGTGCCGCACCTCGGATGAAGACGTGACTGCGCCCTGACGTTTTCCACCGTCAGTTCCGCCCCCGTCTCATAGCAATGAATGGTCTTGTGCTCCGCCCCGTGGTACTCAAAAACACGGCGGATATCCTTCATTCGGGATATGAGCAGCAGGTAACCAAGAAAAATCAGCAGCTTAAAGCCGCCCTCCACAGTCGTCTTGACGCTGTTGCTGGTGATGCCGAAAAAGCTGGTGATGAAGGTCGGCACGATAATGAACAAGCCGATGCTGAAAGCCAGCGACAGCAGTATCGAAAAGTAGATGACATAGTCTTTGAGCTTGTCGCCGAAGGTCTTTTCGAGCCACAGGTCAATCTTTGACGGCTCGGCGTTTTCATCGCCCTCAACGTCAAAATATTCCGCAGAAAACATCAGCGCCTTAACGCCCACAACCATACTTTCAAAGAACGATACGACTCCGCGGATGATGGGTTTTCTCAGCAGCTTATATTTATGTGACGGCACCTTGTTGTCCTTTTGGTCAACGATAATGTCGCCGTCCGGCTTTCTGACCGCAACGGCATATTGCTTCGGACCGCGCATCATAACGCCTTCTATGACCGCCTGACCACCTATACTCGTACAAAACTTTTTCTCTGTGTTTGCCATAAACTCACCCCTTATACATCATCATTATATCAAATAATATATCAAATAGCAATCATTTATCACACAATGGGATAAAATTCTTCACTTCCCGACGCAGAAGCTGGCAAAGATGTTGTCGATGATCTCGTCGCTGACCGTCATGCCGTCCACTTCGCCCAGTGCGTGCAGACACAGCTCTAAATCCCCTGCGATCATGTCGGGGGGGAGGTTACCCTCCAACGCCGTCAGCGCGGAATTGATATGCCCCAGTGCGTGAAGCAGTGACTGCTTGTGGCGCTCGCTGGTGATCACGGCTTTGGTTTCCAGCCCGCCGCGGGCATACATCCCCGCAATCAGCGAAAACAGGTCGTCCAGCCCTTCGCCTGTTTTGGCGGATACCCCGACGGTATGCGCAAAGGGAGGGGGGAGGAGACTCTGGGGCAGGTCTGCTTTATTGATGACGCAAATGGTATGCTTATCGGCGACCAGACCGATGAGATTTTCGTCCTGGGCGCCCAAGGAGCGGGACCCGTCAAGTACCAGCAGGATGAGGTCCGCGCGCTCTATGGCGGCGACCGAACGCTCGATACCGAGCTGTTCGATGGCGTCGGTGCTGTGGCGTATCCCTGCGGTGTCGAGTAAATTCAAACGGCAGCCGCGGATATTGACCGAAGCTTCGAGCACATCCCGAGTTGTCCCTTCAATATCGGTGACGATCGCCCTGTCTTCCCCCAGCATGGCGTTCAAGAGACTGGATTTGCCTACGTTCGCCGTGCCGATTAGGGCGGCGTTGACGCCCTCCTTGATGATGCGTCCGTCGTCTGCGGTGTCGAGCAGCGCAGACAGCTGCGCGCGGACGCCGGCAAGACCGGCTTGCAGCGTGTCATACGGCAGCGCGTCGACCTCGTCCGAGAAGTCCAGCGTGGCAAGCAGATGCGAGGAAATGCCGAGCAGCTTTGCTCTGATGTCCGCGATGCTGCGCCCGAGCATACCGCTCAGTTGATTTGCCGCAGCTTTCACGGCGTCGCCCGTATGGGCGCTGATGATGTCGCCGACAGCCTCCGCCTGCGACAGGTCTATGCGCCCGTTCAAAAATGCCCGCTTGGTGAACTCCCCCGGCTCCGCCAGCGACGCACCCGCAGATAATGCCGCATCCAGCGCCAGCCTGCACACCGCCGTTCCGCCGTGACAAAAAAGCTCCACGACGTCCTCGCCCGTGAAGCTGCCCGGCGCTTTGAAAAGGCAGCCGAGCGCCTCGTCTATGACCTGTCCGCTATAGGTGATGCGACCGAGCACCATCTTGTGACTGTCAGTGAGCTTAGCGCTGAAAATTTTATCCGCAATGTCAAGCGCTTTTTCGCCGCTGATGCGGATGATGCCGATGCCGCCGGCGCCGTTTGCCGTGGCAATTGCGGCGATTGTGTCTGTTATCATAGCTTTCACCTGCTTAATTTATAGAACATTTTTGCAAGCCTTTACTATAAGGAATCCCCCGTGACTGCCTGCCATGGGGAAGTAATAGGCTCTTCGCCGTGACCCATTGTCAAGGAATGAATTAATTTGCTCAAATGATGTGTTCCACATCATTTGAGCAATTCGCACAAAAAAAGGCGGCAAGGTCAGCTTTATCAGCCAAAGCGCACCTTGCAGCCGTTTTGTCGGTTTATAGACTTCTTGAAAAACCTCTGCGCAATGGCAAAACGGTCTTTTTCCCGTTTCTCATCGTTGTCAGAACCCACCAATACATACAGTATTAGCAGAACCTGACGCCTTGATAAACAGAAAAAATCCGCGTTTATCCATCTGCGACAGGTTTTTCAAGAAGTCTATTATTTGGGGCTTACAACGATTTTCCTGTACGGCTCCTCACCAATGCTTTTGGTCGTTACGCCGCCATGGCTTTGCAGCGCCGAATGGATAACCCGTCTTTCGTATGCGCTCATCGGCTCAAACTTCATTTCCCTGCGGTATTTCAAAGCCTTTGCCGCCATACTGTTTGCAAGGCGGACGAGGGTTTCTTCCCGCTTTGCCCTGTAATTCTCCGAATCGATCAGCACACGTTTATAACCGTCGCCGTGCTTTCCCTTGTTGACGTACAGATTGGTCAGATATTGAACGGCATCCAGGGTCTCGCCCCGTCTGCCGATGATCCCCCCGACGCCTTTGCCCGAAACAGTCACATTGATAACGTCTTCTTTTTCTTCGACATCAGCGATACACACCAAGTCCATCCTGTCGATCAGCTCTTCTATAAACGCTCTTGCCATCTCTGCCGCATCCTGCCCGGCGGACTTTTTTGTCACAATTACCTTTGCATCCTTGCCGCCGATACCGAAAAGACCCTTTGCCCCTTCGTCGACGATCTCAATCTCTGCCTCGGCTTCGGATATGCCGAGCTGCGCAATCGCACTGCGAACAGCCTCGTCCACAGTCTTTGCGCTCACTTCGACTCTGCTCATCTCTTTTTGCCGCCTCCCTTGTTTGGCTTCGGTTCCTTTTTCTCAACGACCAAAGGCTCGGAAGCCTTTTTGGCGTTGAAATAACGGTTTAACAGTATTTGCTGGGGTATTTGAATGATGTTTCCCAAAATCCAGTAAAGGCCTACACCGGCAGGCATTTGAAAGGCAAACATTGCCGTCATGAACGGGAAAATCATATTCATCATTTTCATGGTAGACGCCGCGCTGTCGTTGGCGTTTTGGTTCTGATTCACCGCGGACATCACCTTGGTTGACAAATAGGTGGTGATCGCAGCAAAAATCGGTATCAACCACAGAATGTCGATCGTGTTCATACCAAAAACAGGCGTTTTGCTGAGGTTCATACCCAGAAAATTAAAATCGATGATACCGATATTGTTAAGTCCTGCGTTTTGGAGAATTTCCGGCGTGAGACTGTGCGCGATTTGCAGCTCGTCAAGCTGTCCCTTTTCAACAAAGTATCCGACGGCGTCCGCAAGATTTTTGATCTGCTCCGACGTTAAATTGTACATATAGGTCAGCGGCTGTCTGATGACGCTGAAAAGTCCGATGATGATCGGGAACTGTATCAAAAGCGGCAGGCAGCCGCCGGCAGGATTGACATTGTGTTCCTTATAAAGGTTCATCATTTCGTCATTGAGCTTTTGCTTGTCGTTTTTATACTTTTCACGGATTTTTGCCAGCTCAGGCTGGATTTTTTGCGTTTCCATCATAGACTTTTGCTGTTTGACTGCCAGCGGCAGCAAAATCAACCGGACGATGACGGTAAACAGTATCAGTGCGGCGCCATAATTGCCCACTAAACCAATCAGCCATAAAAGCAGCTGACCGAACGGTCTTGATATTATTCCAAAGAGATTCATATGGTTGAACAGTCCTTCCCACAAAGGCGCTTTATCCTCTGTTTAGCGTATGTGAATACTTATGGAACCGGGTCATACCCGCCCTTGCTCCACGGGTGGCAGCGCAGTATCCGCCGCACGGACAGATACAATCCCTTAAACACCCCGTATTTTTGAAAAGCCGTCAGCGCATACATCGAGCAGGACGGCACAAAACGACAGCTTGGACTTTTCAGCGGCGATATAAACCGCCTGTAAAGCTTAATGAGCGCAATGAAAAGATGCTTCATAGATACAAATTCGCTTTCCTCAGCATACCGCCGATCACACGGCAATAGCTGTTAAAATCAGCGTCGGAAGCAGCAACCTTGGCGACGATGACGATGTCAAAGCCTGCTTTGAGCGAAGGCTCATACCTTCGAAACGCCTCATAGATGCGCCTGCGAACCTTGTTGCGCCTGACGGCCTTGCCGAGCTTTTTGCTTACAGTGATGCCAAAGCGGTTGTATGACAGACCGTTTGGCATACTGTGCAGAAGCAAAATCGGGCTGTACTGGGGCTTGCCCCGGTAATAAAGCCGTCTGAACAAGGTGTTTTGGTTAAGCGAAACCGTATTTTTCACTATGACTATGCGGTCAGACGGGCGCGACCCTTTGCACGGCGGCGGGCAAGCACCTTTCTGCCGTTTGCGGTCGCCATTCTGGCTCTGAACCCGTGGACCTTTTTCCTTTGACGCTTTTTCGGTTGATAAGTCTGTAACATTTTCTTTTCCTCCTACGCATCTGTCAGTGTAAAATATATGAGGGCGCAAACAATACCTGCCCATTTTGACAGTGAAAATATTATACCTTAATTCCTGCCGGTTGTCAATAAAAATGTGCCAATTGATTTTACGCGCATGATTCAGGCTTTTTCGGGTGTGAAAAAGCGTCTTGCGGCGCTTTTTGGTACGAAGCCGAAAACCTTTGCCGAGGAATGAATTAATGCTTTATTTCATGGTAAATTCTCCGGATTTCCCATGAAATAAAATAGTTGACAAACATCTTTTGACCGTGTTATAATATAAGTCGTTCGTTCATAAAGGGGTATAGTTCAGTTGGTAGAGCAACGGTCTCCAAAACCGTGTGTCGAGGGTTCAAATCCTTCTGCCCCTGCCACTCGTATCCAAAAGCTCGGATACATCGACATTGTTAGGGTTTATCAAGACCCTAACTTTTGTTTTTTTATCTTCATTATATATGTATATTTTGTCTACAAAGCGTTGGATAACAGCTTTTAATTCTTTTGGTGGCAACTTTGACATATCCGACGTTTGCGAGAACGTCTCTTTTATGTCATCAAGAGACTTGTTTTTCGCCGGAACGCTCTCAATTTCTAGAATCTTGACCTGCAGCGCGTTTTTTTCTTCGGATAACGTATTTATTCTGTTCGTGGTTCCTGAAACTATCAGACCTTGTTCTATCGCCTTATAGAGGTTTTCAATTCTTGTGTCAATACTTTTAATTTCGTTTTTGTATCCTTGAACTAAGCTGTCAATATCTTTGGTTTGGTAGCTTTCAAAAATCCTCTTGCATATTTCGTCAACATTCTCAATCGAAAAAATTTGCTGATTAAGCATGTCTATTACCTCGCGTTCGATCTCGTCAGCCCTAAGCGACCTTTGGTCACACTGCCCGGTGCGCTTTTTGTAATTGCATATGTAATAATGGTATGTGCCCCTCACCCCTATCCTTCGTTCGCCAGTCATGACATTCCCGCATTTCCCGCAAATCAATTTTCCGCTAAGTATGTAATCTGCCTTTGCCTTATGGCTCGCGTTCATTCTTTTATTCTCTGACATTCTTTTTTGCACCGCCTCAAATAAGAATCTATCTATTATTTTAGGTATGCCGCCATCTATTTTGATTATCTCTTTATCATCCTTAAACTTCCGTCTGTTCATGCTACCATCCGCTGCTTTGCTCGCAAGTTTGTTATAAACAAATCGTCAGAAAAAGCAAAAATGGAAAGGATTATTTTTACGACATAAACAATATAAGAGAGGTAGGCTATCAGGACGTGAACGAATTCAATCCTGTACAGTACAGCCATACCCCTCTTAATAACACCAATATAGCACATTCTTATGATGGTGTCAATACCAGTTTACGCAATAAGGGTAAAAACTATTCCATACTAAAATGAATGGAGATAAAGAAGATAATGAAAAAACATTTTCAAAAAGGGCTTGCTTTTCTTTTGACCGTACTGCTGCTTATAGGAACTGTAAACTTTGTTTTTGCGGAAGAAAGCAAAAACATATCCGTTTTATTAAACGGCAGCCCGCTGACCTTTGACCAGCCCCCCCATTATTATCAACGGTAGAACCTTGGTTCCTTTCCGCGCCATTTACGAAGCAATGAGGGGAATCGTTTGTTATAATCCAAAAGAGAACAGTATGATTGTTTTAACCTCTGATGGCAATCAAATCTATCATAAGTTAGAAACCAATGAAATTGTTGTGAATGACGAAAAATTTGTGTTTGATGTTCCTTCACAGGTGATAAACGGACGTACATTAGGGCCGCTGCGCGCTATTGCGGAAACAATGGGCGCTAAAGTTGAATGGGAGGAAAAAACAAACAGTGTTACTATTGAAAAGAGTTATGAAAACAAAGCGGCTTATGAAATGACAAAAAAAATCATTGGTGCATTTGGGCAGGATGGCGTGAATGCAAAACCGGAACACTATAGAAGATATGTAGAGTTTGCGCAAAAAAATCCGAGCATGGATATTGCGGAAGTAATACGAACTGTTAATTTGAATTTGGATATTCCAACTTATGTGGGATATGGTCCGGACGAAGAAGTAAGTAAAGCGACGTTTGCTGAAAAATATAATACGTTGACAGAAGAAAATTGGCCATATACTTTAATCAATCCTTACAACAGATTAGTTCCTTACAATTACGAAACCAAGACTGGTTATACACCTGATAATTTAACGA
Organism: Bacillota bacterium; assembly: GCA_022706765.1. GTDB lineage: Bacteria > Bacillota > Clostridia > Monoglobales > Firm-18 > JAKJBX01. The sequence goes on along the minus strand of JAKJBX010000009.1, from coordinate 54,842 downwards.
TTATACATAGAGAAGCCCCGGAACAGAGACTTGGTGAAGTTGATGCTCCTTTAGAAATAAATGAAAGAACTTGTGAAGTTATTGAGAGAATGAATGCCAAAATCAGAGAATTAACAGGATTTGATATTAGAATAACACGTGGTTGGGCCGATTATTTTGTTGATAAAGCGCGGTATAATGGTGATTATAGTATGGCGAGATATGTCTTTGGCTCAGAACAAGGTTTTATTTTTGCTGACACTATGCTTTCCGTCCCTCAGTTTAATGATATGGTAACAGGGAAAACTGCATTGCTTTTATGTAATGAATCTGATTTAAGATTTTATTATGCTGCGGAAAACAATGTTCAATTACCGGGGGATACACTTCTTTATGATATCTTTTTAAAAGACAAATACCAACTTTATCGACAAATTGCAGGATTAATACAAGAGTTGTCTTGTGAAGAAGGGTTGGTTGTACGTTATCCTGAGGGGAAAAAACATATTACAGGAAAACAAAATCCTTTTATCGTTTCAGATGTAGGAAAAGAAATTGCTCAAATAATGAAAGATAATAATTGGTGTTTGGAAGAATTCGCTGCATATTTTTGTCGTTCTGATTATGAGTTTGATGTGCAAGCTGCTAACCGCGTTATCCATAACCTCTGAGCGTGTCAAAGAGACGCGTACCTTAACAATATTTTCTCGCCGAAAATAGTGGCATCTATTTCGTTCGCTTCACACAAACATGTTAAAAGCTGCATTTTCTCATCGAAAATGCAGCTTTTTTATCTAATAGGAAATTTTTCAAATTTCCTATTAGATAAAAGTAATTCATTCCTTAGTTGAAAAATATTGGAAAGGGCTTGCGTCAACGCATAAAAGAGTGCCTTGCGGTACTTTTTTATATACAGCTTTTAAAAAGTTTTATTTTTTTGTAATGCGTACTTATGAAATTCAATTATAATTTCTATTGTCATTTCTTTCATAATTACTCAAATTATAGAAATACATGGGGGGAGAAAGATGTTTAAGCACAGGTCAAAAGACGGAAGCCGCAACCTTTGCGGGAAAAAGGTTTATATGCTCAGAAAAAAATTGCCTGCGAAAGCATCACAGCGGCAGCTTGCTGAAATGATGCAATTAAAAGGGATAGATATGGATAAAACCGCAATCAAAAGAATTGAAAACGGCGAAAGATACGTCACTGACATTGAACTCAAAGTGCTTTGCGAAATATTTTCGGTACATGCGGATTATTTCTTGGAGGAATTCCCTCTCCAGTGAGATGATTATTTGCATAAACCGATGTTCATACAAACAACCCCCGAATTTTTTCGGGGGTTGTTTGATTTGAAAGACACTGGCGAATGGTCATGAAACCACTTTTAAAATAGTCCCGCCCTACGACGCCATTGTACGCAGCTTTTTTTTGTTGGTGATTTTGATGTCGCCCCGAGACAGCTCGACGATGCCCTCATTTTGGAAATATTTGAGCATACGGGAAACGACCTCCCGCGCGCTGCCCATATGGTTGGCGATCGCCTCGTGGGTCATGGTAACGCAGTCGGAGCCGTCCAGTGCGATTTGGTCGGTCAGGAAAATTGCCAGCCGCTTCTGGAAGCTCATAAACAGTATCTGCTCCATCGCCCACATCACATCGGAAAAACGCGAGGTGGTGATTCTGTATGAAAAATTCTCGACATAAACGTTCTCATAGCACAGCTGCTCAAAAACGACAGTGCTGAGCACAAACACCTCGCTGTCCTTTTCGGCGTCGATGTGCACATCAAAGGTGATGTTTTTCAGCATACATGATGCAGACAGTATGCAGGAGTCGCCCTCGCCCTGCCGGAAAAGGGTGACCTCCTTGCCGTCCTCCGACAGGATATAGGTCCTCAGCCTGCCTGATTTGATCAGGATGACGCCCACGCAGTCGTTGTCGCCTCGATGGATGTTCTGCCCCTGCCGGTAGGTCATCGGCACGATGTTTTCCAGCATGACCGCCTTTTGCTGCGGAGTCAGTTTGTCCCAAAAATCAAAATGCTTTTGTATAAACCGCAAATCCTCGCTGCTTGGCATGATTGTCTCACCCCTGATTCGTTTTCTCCGATTGTGCGGCGTATTTTCGCACGAATTTGATCGCCTCGGTGCCTGCCTTTGCACCCTCATAGACCGCTTTGGCAATTTGCAGCATACCTGCTGTGCAATCGCCTGCGGCATAGAGCCCGGGGATATTGGTCTCCATATTCTCATCCACCACGATTTTCGTACCAGCGACCTGTGCGCCGACCTTTTTGGCAAGGTCGGTGCTGCCCGCCACGCCGACAGCCACAAATACGCCGTCGGTTTTCAGCGTCGTTCCGTCCTCGAACACCATTTCCTCAACCGCGGAAGTACCGCTGACGGAAAGAATTTTTTTCGTGTTTACCGCAACCTCGTCGGGAACAGAGACCGCAGGCGTCAATCCATTGGTAACGAGGGTGACCGATTTGGCGATCGGTAAAAGCTCTTGCACCTCGCTGAGCGCATAGCTGCCCTCGCCTAAGACGCAAACATCCTTGCCTCGGAAGAAAAAGCCGTCGCAGGTGCTGCAATAGCTGACGCCCCTGCCCTCAAACTCGGTAAGCCCCTCAATTTTCGGTGTGTTGCGTGTGGTTCCCGTTGCGATGATGACGCAGACGGCTTCAAGCGTAAGCGTTTTTGTCCGAACGAACAGGTTGCCGTTCCATTGCAGTCCGACCACCTCGTCGGAGATCACCTCAACGCCGAGACGTTTGACAGCGGCGATGCCGCTGTTAATCAAATCATTGCCCGAAACGGGCTCTGAAAAGCCGTAGTAATTCTCAATGGCGCCCGCCTTGGCGAGTGAGCCGCTGTCACGCCCGATGACGAGGGTATTGAGCCCCGCACGGCGAGTATAGAGCGCTGCGGAAATACCGGCAGGTCCGCTGCCGATGATGATGACGTCGAACATTTTTGAAAAACCCTCTTTCTTTTGCATTGTTACCTAATAGACTTCTTGCAAAACCTCTGCGCAATGGCAAAAACGGTCTTTTTCCCGTTTCTCATCGTTGTCAGAACCTGCCGATACATACAGTATCGGCGAAACCTGACGCCTTGATAAACAGAAAAAATCCTCACTTATCCATTTGCGACAGGTTTTGCAAGAAGTCTATTAGGGCGTGTTAACACCAAGCCAAACGTACCCATTTTTGGAGTGTTTTGCGCCATACTGCGTTAAATTTTCTTGTCTTACAGGAAATTCCTCGAATTTCCTGTAAGACAAGATGTGAATTAATTCCTTGGCAAAGGTTTGTGACTACGCACCAAAAGTGCCGTAAGGCACTTTTCACCATAAACAAATTATGCCTTCAAAAATTTGCCTCGCCTGACACAAAATCCGCTCAAAAATCCGCACATTCACTTAGTGTCAACACGCCTTAATTAAATTATAACACAATTTGCCGTTTTATGCAACAAAATATGTCAATGGTAATTAAACCGAAACTGCGGTCGAACCGGAACTGCAGTCAATCCGGAACTGCGGTCGAACCGGAACTGCAGTCAATCCGGAACTGCGGTCGAACCGGAACTGCGGTCAATCCGGCGCAGATGGGTCGTGGATGTCATACACCCTGTTGAAGTCTTTGGTTTCGGGGTCGCGTTGGACAGCGCTTTTATTTTTGGCGAGGAACTTCACGATGCCGTAGACGTCGATCCAAATCTGATTGACGCCCTCTTTTTGCGACTCGTCAAAAATCAGCTGCAAGCCGAAGTGCAGGTGCGGGACGTTGATGTTGTTGACGTTTTCCTTTGTACTGTATCCCGTCATGCCGAGGTATCCGATAACGTCGCCCGCCTTGACTGTCTGCCCCTCGACAATCTGGTTGTGGAAGGGGTGGTCTTTTTTGAGGTGCGCATAGTAATAATAGCGCTTGCCGTCAAAGCTGCGGATGCCTACCCGCCATCCGCCGTACATATTCCAGCCCGCCGCCTCGACAATGCCGCCCTCCACGGCGACGACCGGCGTGCCGATGCTGCCCATTAAATCATTCCCCAAATGTTTGCGTTTATAACCGTAGCTGCGTCCGTTGCCGAAGTCGTCGCAGTGTGAATATCCATAGCCCTTTGCGATGGGCGAGAACGCTTTCAGACCGTATTTTTCTTTCCATACCTTTTGTCCGTTTTCCTCGACCTCGACCCGGTATGCGCCGACAAACTGCGCGAATATGGCGGTGTACGCCTCGATGTAGTAGTTATAGAGCTTCATATTTCCGGCAATGTCCGCCATCCTTTCACCGGCAAGCAGGCGCTTTTCGATATTGTCCATGTCGCTTTTTTTGTAGCTTTTATAGTTGCCGCCATACTTGGCGGAAAGGTACGCCATAAGCTCGATCCAATTGACTTTATGCTCGCCGCTCTGTGATTTGATGTCGATGGCAAGCGCCCGCTCCATGACGGCAAGGGGTACGGAAAAATCCACCCACTTGATGTATTTCTTTTCCGTCTCACCGGCAGCGGCGTTGGCGGGGATAGAGCGGTAATATTGATCACGCTCAGCGGTCAAAACGCTGACGCCAAAGGTGGCGGTCAGCAATATGCCCACAGCGCACGGCACTATTCTTTTCGGTATGCGAAAAAACACCATCTGCATCATCTCCAATCATAATTTATGAGCAAACGGCGCACTTTATAACCCGCCGGGTTGAAACGCCCGGGCGGCTTTTTATTTCATAGGCAATCACGCAATAAAATCTTGCGAAGGTCATCAGATGCGTTTCAACAAATTTCTTGATTTTTCGACAAAGGTATTTTATAATGGACATTAAGCGGATAGGCGCAAGGTGTGTTCATATTGGGATTGCCTTGCCCAAAGGAGGGACGGATATTGCCTCGCAGAGTTGTTTGCATGTTGACGGCGGCTGCCGTATGGCTTTCGGCGGTGTTTGGGTTGCCTGCCCGCGCACTTTTGGCGGCTCCGAATACCTTTGCCGATATCATTGCCGACGTCGCGGTCACGGACGGCAAGCTCCTTGGTGAGTTCAACCCCAACAAGACGTTTTATTATGTCAATGTGGACGGGACGAAGATACCCACAGTGACGCCGATTTTTTACAGCAGCGACACCGACTGTGTGCAGGTAAACGCCAAAGCCCTCGGAGAGAGTACGACGATAGAAATCACCGACAGTCAAAACCAAAAGCGCACCTATGTTTTTCAGATGACTAAGGTAGAAGAAGGGGTGTATTATTACTCCGTGGTCAACAACGGCATCACCACCTTTGCGGCGGCGACCTTTTCGGTCGGGCGTGAGGAAACGCTGTACATGGTTTGCACGGTTTTTGACAGTAAAAACAGGGTCAAAAAGGTCAAGGTCGTTCAGGTGATTTTGGTCAAAGGCTCCTGGGTGTATAAGGCGCGCACGACCGTCGGCAGCAATGACCGCGTCAAGGTCATCTTCCTGCGTGATTTGCACAGCATTATGCCGGTCTGCGGTATAAAAAGTTATTGACAATATTCCTGTTGACATGCCCGTATAATCGTAATATAATGAAAGAGTGCCTTACGGCACTTTTTGATGCGCCGGCTTTAATTATAATCAAAAAGCACAATGGAGGTGAGATTATGGACGCGGACCCTTTAAGTTTACGGATGATGCAATATGCAGCCATAATCTTTTTTTGCGCTGTTTTTTCAGGCGCAAAGATCCCGGTATGTCAGCGCTTGTCCTGACGCCGCCAAGGGCGATTATTATGGCTGTCCTTACCACATGAAAAGGAGGTCATAAAAATGACAGACTACTACAAAACGGTTGAGGGCGTGATCGTCCGTTCCGATCAGATCGAGGATGACGGCTGGATCAACCTTGTAAACCCGACCGCAGAGGAGATTGATGCGCTTGTCGGGGCGCTGTCGCTTGACGCAGGCTTTGTCAAAGCGGCGCTGGACGAGGAGGAAACCTCCCGTATCGAGTCGGAGGACAATCAGACGCTTATCATCATCGACATTCCGTATGCGCACAAGCAGAACAATTTGGTGACCTATGAAACCGTGCCGCTTGGCATTATCATCACCAACAAGAACATCGTGACAGTTTGTTTGAAAGACACCGCTGTTCTGAGGGATTTTTTGGAGGGCAAGGTCAAAAACGTACACACCAATTTAAAGACGCGCTTTATCCTGCAAATTCTGTTCAGGATTGCTACACACTATCTGTTGTACCTGCGCCAGATTGATAAAATCAGCAATTATATTGAAAAGCAGCTGCATATTTCGATGAAGAATAAAGAACTGATTCAGCTTTTGGATTTGGAAAAGAGCCTGGTGTTTTTCTCGACCTCGCTGCGTGCGAACGAGGTTACGCTTGAAAAGCTGCTCCGAGGCAGGCTGGTAAAGCTTTATGAAGAAGACCAGGATTTACTCGAAGACGTGCTCATTGAGATCAAACAGGCGATCGAAATGTCCAATATATACAGCAATATTTTGAGCGGAACGATGGACGCCTTTGCGTCGGTCATATCCAACAACCTCAACATCGTGATGAAAACGCTGACGGTCGTCACCATCTTAATGGCGGTTCCGACCATGATCGCAAGCTTCTACGGGATGAACGTAGACGGCATACCCATGCCGCATTTTTGGTTCGTCGTGCTGATTTCACTTGTCATTACGGGTGTTTCGGGGCTTTATCTGTTTAAGAAGAAAATGTTTTAAGGCGCTTTAACCTCGGTCGTATATTCAAATTGAATACTGTCGCCGCTTTTCAGCATATAGGCGCCGCAGCTTATTTTCGGATAGGCGCCGTTCACACTGTAAAGCCAGCCGCTTGTACCGCCCATGTCAAATTCATAAAGGTTGTTTATGCCTTTGACATAGGCGGTTTTGTTGTTGCCGCTAAAATCTGTTTGGATGTTATTCTCCCTGGTTACAGCCAGCAGCACCTCAAAAACCGTCTGCCCCTCCCGATAGTCGACTGATGTCGGCGCAAGGATGATGTCGTTTTCGGTCGGTCCGGTTATGGCAATGCTGACCGTCTGTGTTTGGGAGGCTTCGCTTGCGGGCGCAGTATCAGGCGTTGCCGCCGCAGCCGGCGTGGGCGAGGCGGCGGTTGGCAGCGGGGACAGTGGCGGGGCAGGCTGTGCAGACCGTATGGGTGACGGCGCAGGTGATACGGTGGGCGCAGGCGAAGCCTGCGGCGCAAAGACCTCACGTGTCTGTGCGCCGCAGCCGCTTATCAAAACCATACATAATAGGATTGTCAGAAGCCGTTTCATTTCATCACCTAATACTGATATTATTTGGATTATTTCGGATACGTTTCATATAACCTCACTGCGACCACCGCCGCCATTTCTCTTGTGACGGATGTTTTCGGTTCAAATCTGCCGTCATAGCCCGTCATGATGCCGTTTGCCGCAATCCGGATGACATACACCCTTGCCCAGTCGGAAACCTCTCTCTCATCGCCAAGCTGCACCGCTTTATCGTCAAGCGTGTATGCCCTGCCGATGATGGTCGCCATCTCCTCACGGGTGATGCTGCCGTCCGGTCTGAACGTATTGTCCTCAAAGCCGCTCACCAGCCCGTGCCGCTTTGCCGATGCGACATACTGGCAGTGCCAGTCGTCCATGCCGACATCCGAATATACGGCGTCCGTATCGACCAATTCCAGCTTCAACAGCCTGACCAAAATTGTGACGAACTCCGCACGGGTAATGGTACGGTGCGGCTCGAAGTGCGTTCCTGTGCCGCTCACGATGCCATATTCGCTTGCCTTGCCGACGGCTTCCAATGCCCAGTCGGATATGACGGAGCGGTCGGCATAATCCTGCCTGGCTTCGGCAGGGGCCGGCTCGGGCGTGGGGGTCGGTGTTGGCTCAACAACCGGTACAATGGTGATCACACCGTCGCCTCCCTTGTTTCTGTCACCGGAAGACGGCGCGCTTGCCACGACCACCTCAAACTCTGGCACCCGCACGATAGCGGGATAGCTGCCCGTCTGCTCCTTAAAGATGGTGACCTTGTAGGTACCCTTTGCGGTGATGTCGTCAATGGTGGCGACGCCGTCGCTGCCGGTCAGGTATTCTTTCTTTCCGAACTTAACGACCGCATCCTCGATATTGACGGTGACGTCTTTGTTTTTGTCCCAGTCATAATAGGTGCTTGTCACCTTGATATATATGTCGCTCTTTGCCTTGGGGTTTTCGGGCGTCACGGTATATTCGGGGAACAGCGTGCCGGAATAATCACCGTAATAGATCAGGACCTCGTCGCCGTCCGAGATCGTCTGGCTGTCGACGCCGAGCATCGGCATTTCGCCGTTGATGCGGTACATCCAGCCGTCGCTGCCGCCAAACTGTCCATAATCCTCACCGCCTATCGAGGCGAGGGACTTTCCGTAGATGGTGTCGGGGAAGCTGTATGGGATTTCGTTATCGATAAGCGCCTTTTCGATGGCGTAGAGCACCTTGGGTTCGAATGACGAAACCGTGACGTTTTTGTGCAGGATGTTTTTGCTTGCGCCCTCTATCCGGATGTTGACCGTAACCGTCGGTATGTCAAAGCCTGTCCAGACGCTCTTGCCGTTGATGACGTCGCCCAATGCGATCAATGCCTGAACCGTCGCCATGCCGGCGAGATCGGGCGTATCCAAGGCAAAGTTAAAAGAACCGTCCGGCAGCGCAAAGCTTTCAAGCGCATCGATCATGGTCTGACCGCCTTTGATCCAGTCGCCCGTGGTCACATTCTCGCCGGCCGCAACAAGCCCCGAGATTACCGTAGCAATGGTGTTGACATTTTCGGTGCCGTAGCTGGCAAAGCCTGCGCTGTCCAGCTGGGCGCTTTTCAAAAACGCGACGGCTCCGGCAATCAGGGCGTCCGCCGCCGCACTGCCCTTGTGGTTGGAAAGCGCAATCAGCGCCATAGCGGTCATATCCGTGTCGGACGTCTCGGCGGTATCGCTGTAATTATAGCCGCCGTCAGCTTTTTTAATGCCGCCGAGGTATGATATTGCCGCTTCGCCGGCATAGCCCTGCTTTGCGGCATCCAGTGCGATCATCGCCCAAACATGCTGGTTGACAGCCGTTGAAAACTCACCGCCGCTTTTTTGCTTATCGGCAAGCTCTTTGACAATATCCCTACCCATTACCGTTCTGGGGTCTCTGCCCAGAATCAGTGCGGCGAGAATGCGTCCCGCATAGTCTGTCGGCTGCGCACTTTTGCCGAGCGCCGTGAAGATACTGCCCTCATCGATTTTCCATTTCTCGTCCGAAAGGTCCGCACCTGCGCCCTTTAAGGCGCCCAGCATCCAAAAGGATGAAATTTCTTCACCGGAATTTTCATAATGCGCCAGTGCGGCGTCTTTCAGCCCGCCCGCATCGGCAAACCCCGTCAGCGCCGAAGCGGTAAACGCCAGCAAGAGCAGTACGGACACCATAAGCCTTGACTTTCTAAACATCAAAAACCCTCCTTGAATTTTGAGCGCCCAGAGGGCATCGCGCGTTTTTGCGCAAACAAAAAATGCCGCTCTATCGCTCGTAGAGTTGTGCAACAAAGGCAGCAGCAGACAGGCATTCCGACTTTACGGCAGCGGGACTGTGAGGGAATACACCGTTATGAAACCGCCTGCGGCACAGCCGACAAGCCGCTTTCGATGCGCACCCTGCTTTCCCTGATTCTGCTGCGTGTATTGAATTCAATGGCATTATATCACAAATTTGTGTGGTTTTCAATACCTGCCTGCGACAAATTTCACTTGACACCCCGCCCGAATTGGTGTACAATAACTGTACTTATTTTTGCAAAAATGAAAACATCTTTTGCAGAAGCATCAAATTACGTGAGGTGGCAAAAAATGACGAGGAAAAAGACGGTCGCATCAAACGATATGACACAGGAATTGCTCGAGCTTGTTGAAAAGAATATTTCAATAGACCCGGCGTTATATGAAACATATAATGTAAAACGAGGGCTCAGAAACAGTGACAACACAGGTGTGCTGGTCGGACTTACGGTCATCGGTGAGGTACATGCGTATATTTTTGACGAGAATGAAAAGGTGGACGTGCACGGCAGGCTGAGCTACCGGGGTGTAGACGTCAGCGAAATCGTCGGGGGCTGCGTTGCGGAAAACCGCTTCGGTTTCGAGGAGGTCATCTATTTGCTGTTGTTCGGCAACCTGCCGACGCAGGAAAAGCTCAAAGAATTTTCGGAATTCTTAAAGCAGTATCGGGAGCTTCCCGAAAATTTTGTCGAGGATATGATTTTGAAAGCGCCCAGCCCCGACATCATGAATAAGCTGGCGCGCAGCACCCTGGCGCTGTATTCTTATGACGACAACCCGGACGACCTTTCGCTTAGCAATATCCTCCGCCAATCGTTCGAGCTGATTGCGCGCTTCCCGAGCATCATCGCCTATGCCTACCAGACCAAGGCGCACTATTATGATAGGAAGAGCTTGTTTATTCATGCCAGCAACCCCAAGCTCTCTATCGCCGAGAATTTCCTTTATTTAATGCGTTCCGACAATCAATATACGCAGGAGGAGGCAAGGATTCTCGACCTGTGCCTGGTTTTACATGCCGAGCACGGCGGCGGCAATAACTCCGCTTTCACCACGCATGTGGTGTCCTCGTCCGGCACGGATACCTATTCGGCGATTGCGGCGGCGATCGGTTCGCTCAAAGGTCCCAAGCACGGCGGAGCAAACAACCGTGTCATGGGCATGATGGACGAAATCAAAGCAAACGTCAAGGATTGGGGCAGCGAAGAAGAGGTCAGCGCCTATATCCGCAAAATCATCTGCAAGGAAGCCTACGATAAATCGGGGCTTGTCTATGGTTTCGGTCATGCGGTCTATACGCTGTCCGACCCGAGGACGGCGCTGCTGAAAGAAAACGCGCGTGCCCTTGCCGAAGCAAAGGGCCGCTCGGACGAGTTTGCGCTTTACGACCTGATTGAACAGGTCACGCCCAGACTGTTTGCTGAAATTAAAAAGACGGAAAAGTTCATTCCGGCAAACGTTGATTTTTACAGCGGCTTTGTTTACAGCCTGCTCGATATCCCACCGGAGCTTTACACCCCGCTGTTTGCGATGTCACGCATTGTCGGCTGGTGTGCGCACAGGATAGAGGAGGTCGTCACCTGCAACAGGATCATCAGACCCGCCTACAAGAGCGTTTCAAAGCGCAAGACCTATGTGCCCATCGAGGACAGGTAACGAAATTCGTATCGGACAAAAAGCATTCGGGCGCGTAGCGCTTTCCCGAATGCCTCCGCTAGCTGCGTGAGCGTAAGCGCAGGCGGGATTTATTTCCGCCGCAGCGTGAAATTACGCCGAATCGGCGTAATTTCATATAAGATGAATAGACCACACCTCCGTTGGTAATAATAGCCATCGGAGGTGTTTTTATGAAAATCAGTACAAAGGTAATCAGGCTGCTCACAAATAAGGGGTTCTACATACTCCTTGCACTCGGAATCGGCATACTGGGTGTTTCGGGGTATGTTGCGAACCTGAAAAAAATGCACGACTTAGGCGGCGCACTGTCCGTAAGCAGCACGCCCCCGAAAATCACGCAGCCGGATGCGGACATCCCTGTCATATCGGTCAACGCGCCTGCGGTAACGCCGCCGGTCTCGACGCCCGTCCGGCAGGAGGCGGAGCAGGTCAGGCTGATACTGCCTGTTCAGGGCGAGCTTGGCATGACCTTTGCGGTCAACGAGTTGGTTTATAGCGTGACGATGCAGGACTGGCGCACGCATAGGGGCATTGATATTCGCAGCGACGTCGGAACGCCTGTCAAAGCGGCGGCGGGCGGCGTGATCAAAAGCGTCTATACGGATGAAATGATGGGCAGCACCGTAGTGATACTGCACGCAAATGGCATTGAAACCGTGTATGCGAACCTGCAATCTGCTGAGCTGGTCAAGGAGGATCAGGAGGTCGTCGCCGGCGACGTGATCGGCGGCGTGGGGATGACCGCCCAAAACGAAATCGGCGAGCCGCCCCACCTGCACTTTGAGGTGAAAAAAGACGGGGAATATGTCAATCCGCTCGACCATATCTACTGATATTCTATTAGACCTGTCCGCTAACCCATGCACGGCGGCACGGTCAGCGCCTGCCCGCACCACCTGTCAGAAAAAAGCCTCGATTATTCGCTCGCACCTTGGTTAGCGGACAGGTCTATTGAAAAACATACGCCTCTGTGGTATAATACCGCAGAGGTGTTTGCTTTTGAGGGAAAAATTTGATTTATATACAAAGCTTTTGCTGGAATGGAACGAGAAAATCAACCTGACCGCCATCACCGAGCCGTCCGAGATCGCAACCAAGCACTATCGGGACAGCCTGACCTGCATCGGCAGCATTCCGGACAGGGCGAGCGTGGTCGACGTCGGTACGGGTGCGGGCTTTCCCGGTATTCCTATTAAAATCGCACGCCCCGACGTATCCCTGACGCTGATGGATGCGCTGAATAAAAGGGTGACGTTTTTAAAGGAAGTCTGCGCACAGCTGGGGCTTGATGCGGACTGTGTTCATATCCGTGCGGAGGACGCGGGCAGGGATAAGGTATACCGTGAGGCGTTCGACGTCGCTGTCAGCCGTGCGGTTGCAAGGCTTTGCGTGCTTGCCGAGTACTGTCTGCCGCTGGTGAAGGTCGGTGGAAGGATGCTGGCAATGAAGGGCAAAAGCATCGACGGGGAGCTTTCGGAAGCGGCAGGGCTCATCCAAAAGCTCGGGGGAAGGATAGCGGAAGTACAGCTCCACCCCATCGAAGGAACGGACATCGTCCACAGCATCGTCGTCATCGAAAAGGTAAGCCCCACGCCACCGCAATATCCCAGAAGCGGCAAAAAGGTCGGTAAGTGATGTGTCCTGAAAATATTCGCACATGTCATCAAAAATATTCGTAAAAATTATTGACATTATGTCCAAACTATGATACTCTATAATCCGCTCCGTGTAGGTGTTTTTTTTGTGAGAGGAATTCTGTCAAACACAAAGCATACCATCATAATGATTAAAGGCAAACATTCACGTGACGAATATTATTTTGGAGGGTATATATCATGAGGGTAAAGATCACATTGGCATGTACAGAATGTAAACAGAGGAACTACGACACCATGAAAAATAAGAAGAACGACCCCGACCGCCTTGAAATGAATAAATATTGCAGGTTCTGCAAAAAGCACACGTCTCACAAGGAAACGAAATAAATTTTCGTTGACCGTTTAAACGCCTTATCCGGCTCACGATAAGTGCGTAATCAGATTTTAGTAAAATTTTGTGAGCCGGAAAGGCTAATGGTCATATTTATGAGCGAGAAGGAAAAAAGGAACCCGTTTAAGGGTATCGTAAATTATTTCAAGGAAGTGCGTGCCGAGCTGAAAAAGGTCGTTTGGCCGTCCTTTAAGCAAATCAAAAACAACACCATCATCGTTATCATCAGCCTGATATTTGTCGGTGCGATCATCTTCGTCATCGACCTCGGCTTTAAGGCGGGCTTTGAAAACCTTGTCGGCACCACCGAACAGACTCTGCCCGGGATCGAGGCGCCCGAGGTACCTAACGCTTCCGTACCGGGGACGACAAATGAGTAGCAAGGAAAAATGGTATGTAGTGCATACCTATTCGGGATATGAAAACAAGGTCAAGGTGAATTTGGAAAAAACCATTGAAAACCTCGGAATGCAGGATGTTATCATGGATATTCAGGTTCCCCTTGAAGAAGTCATTGAAATCAAGGACGATAAAAAGCGTGTTGTCCTCAGGAAAAAATTCCCCGGCTATGTCATCGTCAAAATGGTGATGACCGACGAATCATGGTACGTGGTCCGCAACACCAGGGGTGTCACCGGCTTTGTCGGTCCTGCGTCTAAGCCCGTTCCCCTCACGGAAGAAGAGGTCGAGAAAATGGGCATCGAGCATCAGACCATCGTGCTGAACTATTCTGTCGGCGACAGCGTGAAAATCAAGCACGGACCGCTCGAAAACTTCATCGGGATCATTGACGAAATCAATCTTGACAAGCGCAAGATCCGTGTCATCGTGTCGATGTTTGAGCGTGAAACGCCCGTCGAGCTTGAATTCAATCAGGTCGAGGTCATCAGCTGAGAACGCTTTGTTTCGTATAAAGTCCGCTTATTGCGGTTTTATAGTGGGAGGGAGAAATACGCTCCCGTTCGCACCACAGAAATACCGGTTTTTTATCGGTATCAAGTTAGGAGGTGTATCTAAATGGCTCAGAAAATTTCAGGTTATATAAAGCTGCAAATCGGTGCGGGCAAGGCAACTCCGGCGCCGCCGGTCGGTCCTGCGCTCGGTCAGCACGGCGTAAACATCATGGAGTTCTGCAAGCAATTCAATGAAAGAACGGCGAAGGATGCGGGGCTTATCATCCCTGTGGTCATCACGGTTTACGCTGACAGATCATTTTCGTTCATCACCAAGACGCCGCCTGCGGCAGTCCTTATCAAAAAGGCGTGCAAAATCGAAAGCGGCAGCGGTGTGCCGAACAAGACCAAGGTCGCAACCATCAGCCAGGCTGACCTGCGCGCCATCGCGGAGCAGAAAATGCCTGACCTTAATGCGGCATCTGTTGAGGCGGCTATGTCTATGATTGCGGGAACGGCAAGAAGCATGGGCGTCGTTGTTGAGCAGTAATTCATGCTCAGGCACTAATTACGTGGGAGGGAAGATATTCCTGTTTGACCACAAGGAGGTTAATCAAACATGTTCAGAGGTAAAAAGTATCAGGACAGCGTAAAGCTGATTGATAAAGCCCGCCTTTATGACCCTGCCGAAGCTGCGGCGCTTGTTATTCAGACCGCAAAGGCAAAGTTTGACGAAACGGTTGAGGCGCACATCCGCTTGGGTGTTGACTCCCGTCACGCGGACCAGCAGGTCAGAGGCGCAGTCATTCTTCCGCACGGCACAGGTAAGACCGCAAGGGTTTTGGTGTTTGCCAAGGGCGACAAAGCCACCGAGGCGGAGCAGGCGGGAGCAGACTTCGTCGGTGCAGACGAGCTTATCCCCAAAATTCAGAACGAAAACTGGTTTGAATACGACGTGGTCGTCGCAACCCCCGATATGATGGGCGTTGTCGGACGTTTGGGTAAGGTGCTCGGTCCCAAAGGTCTGATGCCGAACCCCAAGGCAGGCACGGTCACCATGGACGTCGCGAAAGCCATATCCGACATCAAATCCGGTAAGATCGAGTATCGTCTGGATAAGACCAATATCATCCACTGCCCGATCGGCAAGGTTTCCTTCGGTAATGAAAAGCTGCTTGAAAATTTCAGCACGCTTTTGTCGGCGGTCATCAAGGCAAAGCCGGCTGCCGCAAAGGGTCAGTACCTTAAAAGCGTGACGGTTTCGGCAACGATGGGTCCCGGCGTTAAAATCAATCCGGCAAGGATTGCAGAATAAAACAATTAATTCACTCCTTAGCAAAGGGTCACGTCTGCGTATCAAAAAGTGCCTCCGGCGCTTTTTCGAAAAATAATACTTGACACAACGCTGTGCAAGTGTTATCATATCTATTGTATCCATAGACTCAGGTTTGGGCGCAGCCCGTGTAAATCCTGCCGAGGAGCGCGTAAAAGTATTTGACTGTTGTTTTTTACGGTTCCTCGTGCGTTTTGCGCGGGGAACTTTTTTAACTTAAAACTTAGGAAATTACGCAAAATCGGCGTCATTTCCACGCTTCGGCGGAAATGAATTCCGCCTGCGCTTTCGCTCGAACGCTTTTTATTCGTTCATTATTCAGGAGGTGAAACAATACATGCCAAGTGAAAAGGTTTTACAAAGCAACAAAAACCAGGTTGCGGACATCGCCGAAAACCTCAAAGCTTCCGCAGCGGGCGTTTTCATTGATTACCGCGGTCTGACGGTTGAGGAGGACACCCAGCTGCGAAACGCATTCCGCAAGGCGGGCGTACAGTACAAGGTGGTTAAGAACACCCTGACGAACTTCGCCGCTAAGGAAGCCGGTCTTGAAGGCTTAGAGCCCGTGCTGCACGGTCCGACCTCGCTTGCGACCCACACGACTGATTTGGTCGCACCCGCAAAAATCATCGTGGAGTTTGCCAAAAAGCATCCCGTAGTCGAGATCAAGTCAGGCTTTGTGGAGGGTAAGGTCGTATCGGTGCAGGACGTCGAAAGGCTTGCCGACCTGCCGTCGAAGGAAGAACTCATTGCAATGGTGCTCCGCGGCTTCAACGCACCGCTCTCTGGTTTGGCAAATGTTTTAAATGGCAACATCCGCGGTTTGGTTTGTGCGCTTAATGCGATTGCGGAACAAAAACAATAATAATTAAAATTTAGGAGGATAAAAATCATGGCTACAGAAAAGGTTACAAAACTTATTGATGACGTTAAAGCTTTGACAGTATTGGAATTATCGGAATTGGTAAAGGCGCTCGAAGAAGAATTCGGCGTATCAGCTGCCGCGCCTGTTGCGGTTGCTGCTGTTGGCGCTGCTCCCGTTGCCGCTGCCGAGGAAAAAACAGAATTTGACGTTATCCTGGCATCTGCCGGCGCAGAGAAAATCAAGGTTATCAAGGTTGTCCGTGAGCTTACGGGTCTTGGTCTGAAAGAAGCGAAGGACCTCGTTGACGGCGCACCCGGCAAGGTTAAAGAGGGCGTTGATAAGGCGACTGCTGACGACGTTAAAGCGAAGCTTGAAGAAGTCGGCGCAACCGTTGAAGTGAAATAATTTTACCAAAACATAAAATGACCGTCCGTTAACGGACGGTCATTTCATGTTACAGGAAATTTCTATTTCCTATAACATGAAAATATGAATTCATTCCTTGTCAAAGGCTTTCGGATTCGCACCTAAAAAGCGCCGTATGGCGCTTTTTGATATTTTCTGCACCTTTGCTTTCTGCCATGCAAAGGGATGGATTGGCGACCGGAGCACTCCGCAATTTATCCTTGCAAATTTATGCGTTTTCCAGTATAATGTTATCTACTAAGTCTCATAAGCTGTATGCATAGCTTTCAGCGCGCTTGCTGTGCATGCAACTTCTTTGCGGAAAGGAAGTGTGTCTAAGATGAAAATCATTGATATTTTTGATCATAAAAAAGTGACGGTGTCCTTTGAGGTGTTCCCGCCGAAAGAGCATGCGCAGTTTGATAATGTTGTTTCGGCGGTGGAGCGCCTTAGTCTGCTCGGTCCCGACTATATGAGTGTCACCTACGGGGCAGGGGGCGGCATAAGCCAAAACACCGCCAAAATTGCCGGACACATCGAGAACAGGCTGGGTGTTACCGCCCTTGCGCACCTGACCTGCGTGTCCTCCACCCCGCACGATGTTGACGGTTTCCTGGACGAATTCAAACGCTGCGGCATCCAAAACATCCTTGCGCTAAGGGGTGACATCCCAAAGGATTCGGCATATCCGACGGAAAAGAGCTACTGCTATGCGACCCAGCTGATTCGGGACATCAAAAAGAAGGGTGATTTTTGTATCGGTGCGGCGTGCTACCCTGAGGGACATATCGAAAATCCCAACAAGGAAAAGGACATCTGGCACCTTAAAGAAAAGGTGGATGCAGGCTGCGATTTTTTGGTGACCCAGCTGTTTTTTGACAATAATGTGTTTTACAATTTCCTCTACCGTCTGCTGCAAAAGGACATTGCCGTCCCGATCGCCGCCGGCATTATGCCCGTAACCAACATCCATTCCATCAGGCGCATGACCCAGCTTTCGGGTGCGACGCTGACGCCGAAATACAAGGCGATGCTCGACCGTTTTGAGCACAGTCCCAAGGCGCTCTACCAGGCGGGTATCGCCTATGCGGTCGACCAAATCATCGACCTGGTGTCAAACGGCGTCCGGGGAATACATATCTATACGATGAACAAGCCGGAAATCGCCGAAGCAATCATGGACGGTATTTCCGATGTCATAAGGGGTGAGTCATCTTGAACAGGATACTGTATTTTGACGGGGCGATGGGCACCATGCTCCAACAGAGCGGGCTGAAAGCCGGCGAGCTTCCCGAGCGGCTAAACCTGACCGACCCGGGGCTTGTGACGGATATTCACAGGCAGTATATCGCGGCGGGCTGCGACATTTTAAAAACCAACACCTTTGGGGCGAACGCGCTGAAATTCCCGGATAAGACGGACGAGATTGTTGCCGCCGCAGTCAAAAATGCCCGCAAGGCGGCGGGGGACAAGTTGGTCGCCCTCGACATCGGACCGACCGGCAAGCTGTTGCAGCCGCTCGGTGAGCTGGCGTTTGAAGACGCCTATGCGCTTTTTGCGCAGATCGCACGGGTAGGTCAGGAAAGCGGCGCCGATCTTGTGCTGATCGAAACGATGAGCGACACCTATGAGCTCAAAGCGGCAGTGCTTGCGGCAAAGGAACACACCGAACTGCCCGTCTATGCCACCGTGACGCTGGACGAAAACGGCAAGC
Source organism: Bacillota bacterium (assembly GCA_022706765.1). Classification (GTDB taxonomy): domain Bacteria; phylum Bacillota; class Clostridia; order Monoglobales; family Firm-18; genus JAKJBX01. Next base: position 36,420 of record JAKJBX010000009.1, on the reverse strand, counting down.
TGCTCACAGGCGGAGACATTGCTGCGGTGGTTGCGCTGCTCGAAGGCTTGGGCGTTGATGCGCTGGGCTTTAATTGCGGTCTGGGTCCCAAGCAAATGAAAGCCTTTCTTGTCACGCTGCGAAAGCTGACCTCGCTGCCGGTCATCTTAAACCCCAATGCAGGACTGCCGAAGGTTAAAGACGGTGAAACTTATTTTGAGCTGGGACCCGACGGGTTTGCGGAGGCTATGTGTGAGATTGCGCAGCTCGGCGTCAATATGCTGGGCGGCTGCTGCGGCACCACGCCGGCACACATCGCACGCATGATCGAAAAGACGATGCATATCCTGCCGGCAACTGTAAAGGAGAAAGACTTTACAGTTGTTTCTTCCTATGCAAAAGCGGTCGTGCTCGGCGAAAGACCCGTCGTCATCGGTGAACGTATCAACCCCACGGGCAAAAAGCTGTTCAAGCAGGCGCTGCGTGACAAAAATTATGATTATATCACAGACGAAGGGCTGGCGCAGGTCGACTGCGGCGCACATATTTTGGACGTTAACGTCGGGCTGCCCGAAATCGACGAGGCGGAGATGATGGCGGAGGCAGTGGCAAGGCTGCAATCGGTGGCCGGCGTACCGCTGCAAATCGACAGCGCAGACCCGCTCGTCATCGAAAAGGCGCTGCGGCTCTATAACGGTAAGGCGCTGGTGAACTCGGTCAATGGTAAGCGAGAAATTATGGATGCGGTTTTCCCGCTGGTGAAAAAATATGGCGGCGTGGTTGTTGCGCTGACGCTGGACGAAAACGGCATACCCGAAACGCCGGAGGGCAGGCTTGCTATTGCCGAAAAAATTCTCAGTACCGCCAAAGCATACGGCATCAAGAAAAAAGACCTTATTTTTGACGTGCTGACCATGACCGTCAGCTCGGATGAAAATCAGGCGGAGGTTACGCTCGAATCGCTGCGGCTGATCAAGCGCACATTGAATGCCGCTACCGTTTTGGGGGTGTCGAACGTTTCCTTTGGTCTGCCGAGCCGCGAGGTGATCACCTCGGCGTTTCTGACGATGGCTCTGCACAGCGGACTGGACGCAGCGATCATCAACCCTTGCGCAAAGCCTGTGATGAATGCTTATTATTCCTATAAGGCGCTTTCTGGCAAGGACATGCAGTGCGCCGAATACATCGCAAGCCAAACGTCCGCACCCGACCCTGCCCCCACCGCCCCGCAGCAGAAGCAGGCAAATCTGCACGACGTCATCGTGAGTGGACAAAGGGACAAGGCGCATGACCTCACTAAGGAGTTGCTGCAATCGACGGCGCCGCTCGACATCATCAATGGCTATTTGGTGCCTGCGCTTGATGTGGTGGGCAGCGGTTTTGAGAAAGGCACGGTTTTCCTGCCTCAGCTTTTGATGAGCGCCGAGACTGCAAAGGCGGCGTTTGCCGCCATAAAAGCGCATATGGAAAGCAGCGGCGCCGTGCAGGAAAAGAAGGGCAGGATTATCCTCGCCACGGTCAAGGGCGATGTGCATGACATCGGCAAGAACATTGTCAAGGTGATGCTCGAAAATTATGGGTATGACGTGATCGACTTGGGAAAAAATGTTGATATAGATGAGGTCGTCGGCAGTACGCAGCGGCACGGCGCAGAGCTTGTAGGGCTGAGCGCGCTGATGACGACTACCGTCGCTAGTATGGGCGACACCATCACCGCACTCAGGAGGAGCGGTTCCAGCTGCAAGATCATGGTCGGCGGTGCGGTGCTGACCGAGGAATATGCCAAGACCATCGGCGCGGACTATTACGCCAAGGATGCAACGGGCGCTGTGGCGATTGCCAAAACGGTGTTCGGCAATGACTGAGTGGGGATAAGTCATAAGCACATCGCCGTCACCCTTTGCCAAGGAATGAATTATCTTCTTTTTATTAGACAGATGATGTAATCATCTGTCTAATAAAAAGACTTGACACACTCATCCATTTTGGATATAATGTATTGTATATCGGAGTTTGTCCGGTAGCCGCAAACTTTTGCCGTAGCGGAGGGAGGGGAAATTTGTGTCAGAAATCAGAGTGAAAGATAACGAAACATTAGACAGCGCACTTCGCCGGTTTAAAAGGCAATGCTCGAAATCAGGTGTTTTATCCGAAATCCGTAAGAGAGAACATTACGAGAAGCCGAGCGTGAAACGCAAAAAAAAGTCGGAGGCTGCGAGGAAGCGGAAGTTTTAGTTTAAAACTGATTCGTATTTAATTGATTCCCTTAGCGCGAATCAGTCAATACTGTTTTCCTTAAATAACGGCTGCTGATTGCGGTCGATGTAGACAAACAAGTTTGTCTATGTTTTAAATGAAAAATAGTATGAAATGAGGGTTTGTGCATGGCTTTGAAAGAAAAGCTGATGGACGATTTGAAGGAAGCAATGAAGGAAAAGGACACCGTCCGAAAAAACGCCGTGCAGACGACGAGAGCGGCAATACTCCAAATTGAAAAGGACAGCAGGACGGCGCTGGACGAACAGGGCGTCATCGAGGTGATTGCCAAGGAAGTCAAAAAGCGCAGGGACGTGCTTCCCGACTATGAAAAAAGCGGCAGGCAAACGCTGATTGACGAGCTTACCCGTGAAATCGAGATACTGCTCGCATACCTTCCGAAACAGCTGAGCGATGAGGAAATCGACGCCATTGTCCAAGAGGCAATTGCGGCGACGGGTGCGGCAAGTATGAAGGATATGGGAAAGGTTATGGCGGCGCTGATACCCAAAACAAAGGGCGTCGCGGATGGCAAAACCGTCAATGAAACAGTCAAAAAATATTTATCATAATGGTAAAAAATCACCTCGGCGTAAGCCGAGGTGATTTTTTTGTATGATAGGCAATGATGCAAGTTTTGCATAAGTTCTGTACACCCGAACGTCTATTTTAAATTCATACGGTTTTTGAGCTGATTTAAAATGTCGCTATATTTTATCGAGCGGATATTTGGGAAAGCGCTCAGGATACGCCAGTGCAGGATGTTGCGCTTGCTGACCATCTCGTTGTACCGCTCATGCAGGGCGTATATCTTTTCGGAAATGACCGGCGAAAGATTGAGGCGGGTATTCAACTCCTCATAAACTTTGTGCAGCGACGCTAATCTGGTGTTTAAGGTGATGACAGTCGGAATGGTTACCGCCGTGTCGACCAGCAGCATCGCAAAGGACGCCCACGCCGTAAACATGGCGATGTTTTTCGGGATCATATCCACCAGCTGCGTGATCCTCGGGTGCACTTGCGTCATCAAAAGCGCCGAGAGCAAGCCCCAGTAAATGGAGTTTTTCAGTGAAACCCTGCCGTTGATGTTGAATTTTTGGTCGGAATAGTCCCACCATTTGGCGTGAAACAGCTTTTCCATGGCAAACCCCACGGCATATTCCAAAAGGGAGGTCAGTACGAGTCCGAGCACAAAAAGCAAAGGCAGGTTATGGCTGACAGGGGCAAGGAAAGTGATTAGGATAAGGGCGCCCACGCCGTAAATCGGGCATGCGGGACCGTTTAAAAACCCTCTGTTGACGGGCTTTTTTAACTTGACCGACACATAGACCGACTCCATTGTCCAGCCGATAAAGCTGTATATCATCAGGTATAATATGACCAAATAAATAATCATCACCCGCTTTAATGGTATAATTGCGCATCGCCGTTTCTGAACGTTATTTGCGAGGAAAATTTCGACGGCGCAACAAATTCAACGTATAATAACCGCTTGCGGTTATTATACCACTGCACCCCTGATGTGTCAAACCGTCATATTGTACGGATGCGCCGCATACACATATTAAAAAAGCGTTCGGGTGCGCAGCGCCTGCTCGAACACAACCGTTCGCCGCGCGGGCGTGAGCGCAGGTGGAATTCATTTCCGCCGAAGCGTGGAAATTACGCCGGACTTGCGTAATTTCCTAAATAATCAAAAAAGTGAAAGGGTGGCATGCAAATGATATGGTACGATAAGCCGATCAGAGAAGTTTTTGCGCTTTTAGAGACGGACAGGCACGGGCTCGGCGGAGAAGAAAGCCGAATGCGTCTTTCAAAGTACGGCGAAAACAAATTAAAGGAAGCCAAAAAAATCGGGTTTTTTGAAAGAATGCGTGAACAGCTCAGCGATTTTATGGTCATCACATTGATTTGTGCCGCAGTCATATCTTTTTTAATATCCTGGGTAGAGGGACAAGGTGATTTTGCGGACCCGATCATTATTTTGGCGATCGTCGCCATCAACGCCGTGCTGGGCGTCATCCAGGAAAGCCGTGCGGAAAAGGCAATTGAAGCGCTGCAAAAGCTGTCAGTACCGCATGTGCGGGTAAGACGCGGGGGCGAGGTCGTCACCGTTGACTGCGAGCATATTGTCCCGGGCGACGTGCTGCTGCTTGAAACGGGCGATTACATTCCGGCGGACGCGAGGATCATCAAGTGCACGGCGCTCAAAACCGAGGAGTCAGCGCTGACCGGCGAGTCGCTTCCGCAGGACAAGCATGACAGGGCTATCAGCGGTGCGGTACACATCGGCGACCGCCAGAATATGCTCTTCGCTTCGACGCTCATTGTCAGCGGACATGCCGAAGCAGTCGTGGTGGAAACGGGTATGCACACCGAGGTCGGTAAAATCGCCCAGCTGATCATATCGGACGAGGGAGGAAAGACGCCGTTGCAAGAGCGGCTTGCCGACATCGGCAAGATGCTCGGTATCAGCGCACTGTCTATCTGCGGCGTCATTTTCGTGATGGGCTTTTTCCGCAGCCTGCCGCTTTTTGAAATGTTTATGACATCGGTCAGCCTTGCCGTTGCGGCAATACCGGAAGGGCTGCCCGCCATCGTCACCATTGTGCTTGCCATCGGTGTTATGCGGATGTCATCCAAAAACGCCATCATCCGCAAACTGCCCGCCGTCGAGACACTGGGCAGCGCATCGGTGATATGCTCTGACAAGACGGGTACGCTGACCCAAAACAAAATGTCTGTCGTCGAAATTGCTTGCGACGAACGCCGCCATGCTTTGAAGCTTGCCGCCCAGTGCTGCAACGGCAGTGACCCGACCGAGCGAGCCATTTTGGCGGCGGCGGGCAGTGTCGAGGCGGTCGAACGTGTTCTCGAAATCCCCTTTGACTCCAACCGCAAGCTGATGACGGTGGTCATCAAAAACGGGCGCAATTACCGCATCATCACCAAGGGAGCACCTGAAATCCTGCTCAAAAAATGTAACCTGACCGAGCAGGAACGCACCGGTATCCTTACTAAAAACGCTGAAATGGCAAAAAAAGCGCTGCGTGTCCTTGCGGTCGCCTTTCGCGATACCGATACCCTTTCACAGCAGCCCGAGCATGGACTGGTTTTCGCAGGTCTGATCGGTACTGCCGACCCTGTGCGCCCCGAAGCGGAGGATGCGGTGAGGGTATGCCGGCGGGCGGGCATCAAAACCGTGATGATCACGGGCGATCACATCGAAACAGCGTCCGCCGTCGCCCGGGAGCTGGGAATCCTTCGGGGGAATGACAAAGCCATCACCGGTCAGCAGCTGGCGCAGATGTCACAGCATCAGCTTGAACGTGAAATCTTTGGGTACAGCGTCTTTGCAAGGGTGCTGCCGGAGGATAAGCTGCGGATCGTCAAGACCTATCAAAGCAGGGGCGCGGTGGTCGCTATGACCGGCGACGGCGTCAACGACGCACCGGCGTTAAAGTCTGCCGATATCGGGTGTGCCATGGGTATATGCGGCACCGACGTTGCTAAGGGTGCGGCGGACATGGTGCTTGCCGACGACAACTTCGCAACGATCGTAGAGGCGGTCAGGCAGGGGCGGGGCATCTATGAAAATATCAAAAAATCGGTTCATTTCTTGCTATCCTCCAACATCGGCGAAATCCTGACCGTATTCATCGCCATATTCTTAGGATGGCCGACGCCACTTGTCGCCATACAGCTTTTGTGGACAAATCTCGTGACTGATTCACTGCCTGCCATTGCGCTGGGCGTCGACGACATCGACAAGGAGATTATGCTGCGCAAGCCAAAAAGCCCTAAAAGCGGTCTGTTTTCAGACGGGCTCGGCATTGCGATATTGTTGGAGGGCTGTTTAATTGGTGGCGTTTCCCTGTTGGCATTTAACATAGGTTTGCTTAAATACGACTTGACGGCCGCACGGACAATGGCATTTTCGGTGCTGTGCATGTCGCAGCTGGTGCATGCGTTTAATATCCGAAACACAGGTACGGTTTTTTCCAAAAGCGCTGTCGAAAACAAATCACTGGTATTTTCATTCTTTTTGGGTATTTTTATGCAGGTGTCTATCATATCCCTGCCGGCTGCCGCAAAGCTTTTTAAAGTCACTCAGTTGTCGTTTGCGCAGTGGCAGACAGTCGCTGTTCTGTGTCTTGTACCTTTGGCAGTGGTTGAAGTGCAAAAATTTTTAACAAAAACACCCGAGTTGGACACGGATAAAAGTCCGAAAATTACAAAAATGCTACGACAAAATTCGACAAATGTATAACAATAACAGTTTATCTGCATGAAAGTCGTCGAATAATGTCGAATATTGCGATGAGTTATTATGCACTGTCATTTCAGCATATAGTATAATATTGCTACTGGATTTTAAATAAATGGAGGTGATACCAATGAGCAAGTTCCTTTTTTCGACTTTGTCATTGACCCTTGCAGATGGGGCGGAAGAACCCTTTGACCTCGAATATTTTGTTCTCGAAAGCCAAACGCAAAGTGAAAGCATCAATATTTCGACTTATGGAATCGAAATCGTCAAGACACAGCGCAGCGAAGGCATCAAATATATCGAAACAAAAACCATGAACGAGGTCTGCGCCTCAGAGAAAACGATTTATCAAATCGTAAGACTCTTGTCTGACAATGCCGTCACACCGATCACGCTTGAAGAAGTCATTGAGGATTATATGGCGACATCAGGTCCGCCAAATACGAAATCAACGGTTTCCGTCGGCGCATAACGGGACGCTGGTCAGCATGGATTGACGGACAATAGCAAATGTGGTATAATTTGGTTTGGATGATAATGGGCGGATAAGCCCGTTAATTCAGCGGAACCGAGTTATACCACATTGTTTTTTAAGAGGGGTTTGGCAAGGACAACGGGAACAGTCATCGTTGTCCACACATTAAATAATATTAGCAGTAAGATAAGGAAGACTCCAATGAGACAGCGTGAGAAAAGCATATTGAGTTTTGATGTCGTATTCTCCATCATTTTTGCTTTATTAATAATGGTATCATTCGTTTTATGGAGAAATGTAAAGGTTTTTTACAAGTGTTACATATAGAATGAAGCTAGACACAACGGGAACGGTTTGTAGTTGACATGGCTACGACCCGTCCCCGTTGTCCTTTTTGCCGCTCACCTTACCACGCCGCACGCGATCCTATCGCCGGAATTGCCGGACGGGTCCGTTCTGAAATCGTCAGGTGCCGCATGGACGATGACGGCTTTGCCGACCGCCTCATCGGGCGTCAGCCTGCCGGTATAAAACGCCATTTCCGCCAGCCCGCCGCTCGACAGCAGGGCGGGGAAATCCCCCGCATGCTGCGGGTGCTTGCTGTCCGTCGGATTGTAGTGCGCCATAGCGGACGCAAAGCCGGTGTGTGCGTCACATACGCCGCCCGCGTGTAGATGAAACCCGTGAAAACCGTCGGGCAGTCCGCTGATTTTAGCGCTGACCCAAGCGCCTGAAAGATACGGGCGAAAGCTGACGCTTCCGGCGATACCCTCGCCTTTGATGATTGCCGAGACTGTTTTAAGCTGCATATCAACCTCCATTCCGCCGCTCCGCATCGGCATAAATAAGATATTAAAATAAACCTCAATCCAGCATATGCGTATTGACAAGAATTCGTGATTTTGCTAAAATAATGTAATAAATATAACAATTTCGGAGGTTTTAGCTATGCCGGGCAAGGGTACGATCAAGGTTAATACAAAGAATATTTTCCCCGTCATCAAAAAGTGGCTGTATTCAGATAAGGACATTTTTTTGCGGGAGCTTGTGGTCAACGGCTGCGACGCCATCACCAAGCTGAAAAAGCTCAGCGCCATCGGCGAGGCGCAGTTTGACGAAAAGCCGTATGTCAAGGTCGCTTGCGACAGCGAAGCCAGGACGATCACCGTCAGTGACAACGGCATCGGTATGACGGAGGAGGAAGTCAAGAAGTATATCAACCAAATCGCCTTTTCGGGCGCCGAGGAATTTTTGGAAAAATATCAGGACGCCAGTGAGCAAAACCAAATCATCGGGCACTTCGGGCTGGGGTTTTACTCGGCGTTTATGGTGGCGGAGTATGTCGAGCTTGAAACCAAGTCCTATTCGGGTGCGCCGCCGGTTAAGTGGAAGTGTGACGGCGGCACGGAATATACCATCAGCGAGGGCAAGCGTACGTCCTGCGGCACGACCATTGTGCTGCACATCGCCGAGGACAGCGCCGACTTTTTGCTCAAAGAGCGGCTGCGGTCTATCCTGCTCAAATACTGCGGCTTTTTGCCCTATGAAATCTTTTTGGACGATGAGGAAAAGAGCGTCAACGATACCGCTCCCCTTTGGACAAAGTCGCCCTCTGACTGTACCGACGAGGAGTACAAGGAGCTGTACCATAGGATTTTCAGCGACATAAACGACCCGCTGTTTTGGATCCACTTAAACGTGGATTATCCGTTCAATTTAAAAGGTATTTTATACTTTCCCAAGCTGACGCACGAATTCGAGTCGGCGCAGGGCAAGATCAAGCTTTACAACAATCAGGTTTTCGTTGCGGATAACATCAAGGAGGTCATCCCCGAGTTTTTGATGCTGTTAAAGGGGGTCGTCGACTGCCCCGACGTGCCGCTCAACGTGTCGAGGAGCGCTCTGCAAAACGACGGTACGGTGACGAAAATTTCAGCGCATATCACCAAAAAGGTGGCGGACAGGCTGCTTGCGATGCAAAAGGACGACCGTGAGCGCTTCGACGGCTATTGGCTCGACATTGCGCCGTTCATCGAATACGGCTGCCTCAGCGACGAAAAATTCTATGACAGGCTTCGTCCGGTCATGCAGGCAAAGACCACTGACGGCGAGTATGCCACGCTGACGCAGTATGCCGAAGAGAACGATAAGACGATTACCTATGTCACCAACGAAGGGCAGCAGGCGCAGTACATCAAGCTGCTCAAAGAGGAAGGTAAAAAAGCGCTCGTCTTTCCGCACATCATCGACGCCCACTTTATCAGCTTCCTCGAAATGCGGGAGCAGTGGCGCTTTACGCGTATCGACGCCATGCCGGAGCAGACCTCCGACGACGAGGAGCTGGTCGGCATCTTCAAAGCTGCGCTCGGTGACGATACGCTGAACATCACCACCTCGCCGCTCAAATCCCCGATGCCCGCACTGCTTGTACAGGAGGAGCATGTGCGCAGGATGAGCGACATTTCCCGCATGTTCGGCAGCGCCAAGCTGCCGCAGACCTTTACGCTTGTACTGAACGCCGGCAGCAGCATCATCAAGTCGCTGCCCAAGGCGGACGCCGAAAAACAAAAGCTTATCTGCAAGCAGGTGTATGACATCGCCAAGCTGTGCAACGCTACCCTGACCCACGACGAGATGTCGGAGTTTGTCGAGCGCACCACGGCGCTTTTGGAAAAAGTGATATGACATTATAAGGCGCCGGCGTCAATTGACGCCGGCGCCGTTTCATAAAAATAAATATTTCATTCCTTGGCGAAGGCTTTCAGGCGTTTTGCTATACGTTAAACCGAAACAGGATAATATCGCCGTCCTTGACCACATATTCCTTGCCCTCCGATCGGACCAGCCCTTTTTCCTTTGCCGACGCCAAGCTGCCGCAGGCGATCAAATCGTCATAGGCGACCACCTCGGCGCGGATAAATCCCCGTTCAAAGTCCGAATGTATCTTTCCCGCCGCTTGCGGCGCCCTTGTGCCGCTTTTGATCGTCCATGCACGCACCTCCGGCTGCCCTGCGGTAAGATAGCTAATTAGCCCCAAAAGCGAATAGCTTGCGGCGACCAGCCTGTCAAGCCCCGACTCTTTCAGCCCGAGCTCCTGCAAAAAGGTGAGCTTTTCCTCGTCCCCCAGCTGCGAGATTTCCTCCTCGATTTTCGCCGAGATCGGCATCACCTCGCACTTTTGCGCTGCGGCGTATGCCGCCAATGCCTGATAGTGGGGGTTGCTTTCGTAGCCCGACGCCAAATCGTCCTCAGACACATTGGCGGCAAAGATAACGGGCTTCATGGTGAGCAGCGGGGTTTCCTTTACGGTGTCCAGTTCCTCGTCCGTCATTTCGACGGCGCTTGCCTGCATACCGCTTTCGAGCGCAGCCTTGATCCGCTCGTACAGCGTGAGCTCCGCCTGATATTTTTTGTCGCCGCCCTTCATCATTTTTTTGGCACGGTCAATGCGCTTGTCGACCGTTTCGAGGTCGGCGAAAATCAGCTCGATGGTGATGGTTTCGATGTCACGGAGCGGGTCGACGCTGCCCTCGACGTGCACGATGTTTTTATCCTCAAAGCAGCGCACGACGTGCACCACAGCGTCCACCTCACGGATGTGCGATAAAAATTTGTTGCCAAGCCCCTCGCCCCGGCTTGCACCCTTGACAAGCCCCGCAATATCGACAAATTCGATGATCGCAGGGGTTGTTTTCACAGGATTGTACATTTCGGTCAAAACGTCAAGACGCTTGTCCGGCACGGCGACGATGCCGACATTCGGCTCGATGGTGCAAAAAGGATAGTTCGCCGATTCTGCGCCCGCCTGCGTGATTGCGTTAAAAAGCGTGCTTTTCCCGACGTTTGGAAGTCCGACTATGCCCAGTTTCATATATTTTGTCCTTTCGTGGTATAATAACCGCAAGCGGTTATTATACGCTGAATTTATCGCGCCGCCGAGATTTCCTCGCAAGGAACGCTCGGAAACGGCGATGCGCAATTATATCATAGATTTTTTCAAAATCTATGATATAATAATCGAAACAAACTTCAATACACACAATTATATATTATTATATTTTTTTTGGCAATATCTTTATTTTTATTTTTTGTTATGATATAATATCCGCAAGGAATTTATTGCGCCGCCGGAATGTTTCTCGCAAAGACCGTTCGGAAACGGCGATAACAATAAACAATGATTGCCAAGCCATTTTTGTCAAGGAGATGAGTTTATGGAAAAATTCTTTCAGGATTTTAAGCGCACTTTTTCCAAGGCGGCGGGGAAGGTCGTCCGAAAATCCGGCGACGTCATCGAGATTTCCAAGCTGACGCTTGCCATTGCGGCAGCAAACAGCGAAATCGAAGAGGAATTTGAAAAAATCGGCAGGCTGGTCTATGAGGGCTACAAAAGCGACAGCCCCGTGTCGGAGGAAATCTCCGTCCATTGCGCGCTGATCGACGGTAAATACGCCGACATCGACGAGTTCAAGGAAAAGATGCATGCGGTCAAGGCGGTGAGGCTATGCCCGTTTTGCAAGGCGGAAATCTCAAAGGAAAGCACTTTCTGTGCGAAATGCGGCGAAAAGCTGTAACACCATATTCCAATCGTCCCTCTGATGCAAGCGCATCAGAGGGGCTCTGCTGTGAAACGAGGTGAGCTGCAACGGACTATTCAAACAATTCCAACCCGTTTGGACCCCCGAAATCCTTGAAAAAAGTATTTGCAAAGTCCTATCGGCAGCTGTCCGAGGACTTGACAAGTCCTGTCTATGAGTCGGCGCAGGAAAAGGCGGTACAGGCGCTGGCACACCTGCACGGCGTGATGCAAAAAAACGTGGTGACCGGCAGCGGCGCGGGCGAGCTTTTACATACAGTGCTGCACACCTTGAAGCCGAGACGGGCTTTGATTCCCGTGCCGTCCATTCCGCTGTATTTTGCGGCGTGCCGCCTGAGCGGCTGCGAGGCGGTACCGTATACGACTGGAAAGGCAAGCGATTTCGATATTGATGTCACGGATTTGATCGCTAAAGCGCCGGGCTTTGATATGATTATCCTGTCCAATCCCGGCAACCCCACTGGCAGGATGATCGGCAGACAATGCCTGCAAAAGCTGCTCGACTACTGTCAGGAAAAGGGCGTCTATTTAGTGATCGACGAGTCGTATGCCGACTTTGTTGCCGCCGATATTTCAGCGGTCAAGCACGTCAATTTATACGCCAACATCGTCATCCTCCGTACGCTGGCAAATTATTTTGCGCTCTCCGGGCTGCGGTTCGGCTATGTGATCGCATGTGAAAGCCTGACGGGTCTTATCCGTGCCAATCAGGTTCCCGGCACGGTCGGCTACTTTCCGCTGCTGGCGTATAGCACGCTTCTGCGTGACAAAAAATATATCAAAAAAACGAAAGCGTGGCTGGCGTCCGAGCCAAAGCGCTTCTTTCACATACTCAGCACCCTCGGCGGCGTGACGGCGTTTAAGCCCGTCGCCAACTACATATTTGTCGAGCTGGAACAAATCCCCGCAGCCACGCTGTGCGACAGGCTGGCGGCGAAGGGCATATCCGTCCGAAGCTGTAACAAGACCTTCGGCACCGAAGGGCAGTATATCAGGATCGCGATTAAGGACAGGCGTTCAAACGACAGGTTTTTGGACGCATTTTCAAGATGTCTACTCTAAGTTAAAGGTTGGGTTGAGCGCAAATGGTCAAGCGTATTTTGGTGGAGAAAAAAGCAGGTTACGACGTTGAGGCAAAAGGGATTTACCGGGATTTGACGGACAATCTTTTGATCAGCGGTTTAAGCGGCGTCCGGGTTTTGGTGCGCTATGACGTGGCGGGGCTAACGGAGCAGCAATATCTTGCCGCCCGCAGCACGATTTTTTCCGAGCCGCCCGTCGACAATGCCTATGACGAAACCGCTCCGTTTTCGGCGGATGAGCGTGTGTTCGCCGTGTCTTACCTGCCCGGTCAGTATGATCAGAGGGCGGACTTTGCCGCCCAGTGCTTGCAGGTGCTGACGACGGGCGAAAAGCCGACGGTGCGCACCGCACGGGTGATCGCCGTATCGGGCGGCATATCGGACGAGGACTTTGACCGGATCAAAAGCTACTGCATCAACCCCGTCGAGGCGCACGAGGTCAGCCTTGAAAAGCCTACGGCGCTGGATATGCATTATGAAATCCCCGGCGACACGGAGGTCGTCGAAGGCTTTCTCAATAAAACGGACGATGAGCTGTCGGATTTGATTGCCGGGATGGGGCTTGCCATGGACTTGGAGGACATCAAGTTCTGCCGCGCCTATTTCAGAGATAGCGAAGGCAGAAACCCCACCGTCACCGAAATCCGCATGATCGACACCTATTGGTCGGATCATTGCAGGCATACGACTTTTTTAACTAAGCTGTCTGATACGGCAATTGTTGACAAGCTGGTCGGCGGCGTGTACCGGCAATACCTTGACGACCGTAAAACTGTCTACGATGGCAGGGAAAAGAGCGTCACGCTGATGGACATCGCCACCCTTGCGATGAAAAAGCTCAAAAAAGACGGCGTACTGACGGCGCTTGACGAGTCGGAGGAAATCAATGCGTGCAGCATCAAGGTAGACGTTACGGTGGACGGCAGGGTCGAGCCGTGGCTGGTGATGTTCAAGAACGAGACCCACAACCACCCTACTGAAATAGAGCCTTTCGGCGGTGCGGCGACCTGCCTCGGCGGTGCGATCCGCGACCCGCTTTCGGGGCGTGTATATGTGTATCAGGCGATGCGTGTCACGGGCAGCGGCGACCCGAGGAAGTCCGTTAAGGAAACAATTCCGGGCAAGCTTCCTCAGCGCAAAATCACCACCACAGCGGCGGCGGGTTATAGCGCGTACGGCAACCAGATCGGGCTTGCCACGGGACTGGTCAGCGAAATCTATGACGAGGGCTATGAGGCAAAGCGCATGGAGATCGGCGCGGTCATCGGTGCGGCGCCTGCCGAAAACGTCGTCAGGGAAGCTCCCGGGGCAGGCGATGTCATCATCCTCTTGGGAGGCAGGACGGGGCGTGACGGCTGCGGCGGCGCAACCGGCTCGTCCAAAGCGCACACCGAGGACTCCCTGGCCGAGTGCGGCGCGGAGGTGCAAAAGGGCAACCCGCCGGAGGAGCGCAAAATTCAAAGGCTTTTCAGAAACCCGGAGGTCACGCGCCTGATCAAGCGCTGCAACGACTTCGGCGCGGGTGGTGTCAGCGTCGCCATTGGTGAGCTTGCGGACGGTCTGGTAATCGATTTGGACGACGTGCCCAAAAAATACGAGGGACTGTCTGGCACCGAGCTTGCCATCTCCGAATCCCAGGAGCGTATGGCGGTCGTTGTGAGAAGCAGTGACAAGGACCGGTTCATCGCCCTGGCGGCGGAAGAAAATTTAGAAGCCACCCCCGTTGCGGTCGTGACCGACCAAAACAGGCTGGTGATGCGCTGGCGGGGCAAGACGATCGTCGACGTCAGCCGTGCGTTTTTAAATACCAACGGTGCGGAAAAGTCGGCGACTGCGGCAATCGGCGCCATCAACTATGAAAACAGCGTGTTCAAGGCTGCGCCTGTGACGGACGTCCGGGAAAAGTGGCTGGAAACCCTGTCGGGTCTGAACGTGTGCAGCCAAAAAGGACTGGTCGAGCGCTTTGACAGCAGCATCGGCGGTGGCACGGTGTTTATGCCCTTCGGCGGCAGGCACCAGCTGACCCCCCAGCAGGCGATGACGGCAAAAATCCCCGTGCTATGCGGCGAAACGACCACAGGCACGGTGATGGCATACGGCTTTAACCCGAACATTTCCAAATGGAGCCCCTTCCACGGCGCGGTCTATGCGATTGTGGAGAGCCTTTCCAAGCTGGCTTCGGCGGGCGGCGACATTTCCAAAGCCTACCTGACGTTGCAGGAATATTTTGAACGCTTAAAGGACGAACCCGAACGCTGGGGCAAGCCGCTGTCGGCGCTGCTGGGCGCGTATTACGCGCAGACTAAGCTAAGTATCGCGGCGATCGGCGGCAAGGACAGTATGTCCGGCAGCTTTTTGGACATCGACGTGCCGCCCACGCTCGTTTGCTTTGCGGTAGACGCCATAGACGTCGGCAAGGCGGTATCGGGCGAGTTCAAAAAGAGTGGTTCGATCGTTGCGCTCTTAAAAATAAAATTGGACGAAAACCATCTGCCCGACTTTGACGACTTAAAAGAAAAATACGGCGCATTGCATAGCCTTATCCAAAGCGGCGGCGTGCTGTCGGCATATGCCGTGACGGGCGGCGGGCTTTGCGAAGCGGTATCCAAGATGTCCTTCGGCAACAAAATCGGCTTCACCTTTGACGATATTCCCGCCGAGGAATTGTTCTTCCCGTACTACGGCAGCATCGTCTTAGAGTTGGCGGACGGAGTTTCATTCGGCGAGGTGATTGGTAAAACAGGGGGCGACGCCATTTGTATCGGCGGTGTGTCGCTTGCGGTGGACGAGCTTGTTGCGGCGTGGCAAGCGCCGCTTGAAAGGGTGTTTCCCACCCAAACGGACAGTATGGATACGCCGATTGAAAAATTCAGCTATACAGCGGCAAACATCACAAGACCACTCACGAAAACACCTAAGCCGAGGGTGTTCATCCCCGTGTTCCCGGGCACAAACTGTGAATACGACACCGCACGGGCGTTTGAGCGCGCGGGCGCAGAGGCGGACGTTTTCGTCGTCAAAAACTTGACCCCAAGTCAGGTTGAAGCCTCGGTCGCCGAGATGTCAAAACGCATAAACAGCGCGCAGATCGTGATACTGGCTGGCGGCTTTTCCGCAGGCGACGAGCCGGACGGCTCGGGCAAATTTATCGCCACGCTTTTCAGAAACCCCCGCCTCAAAGAGGATATTCATCATTTGCTTTCCCAACGTGACGGGCTGATGCTCGGCATCTGCAACGGCTTTCAAGCGCTGATCAAGTTGGGGCTGGTACCCTACGGCGAGATCCGTGACATGACCGATACCTGCCCGACGCTGACTTATAACACCATCGGCAGGCACGTGTCGACCATGGTAAACACCGTGGTGTCCTCCACCCTGTCACCGTGGCTGGCGGGATCAAGGGTCGGCGATATCCATACCATTCCCGTGTCGCACGGCGAGGGCAGGTTTGTCGCAAGCGGCGAGGTGATCAAAAAGCTTGCAAAGAGCGGTCAGATCGCCACGCAGTATGTGGACATGCAGGGCAACCCGACCTATGACATCCGTTTCAACCCTAACGGCTCGGTCTGCGCCGTCGAGGGCATCACGAGCGCCGACGGCAGGGTGCTGGGCAAGATGGGGCACTCCGAACGTATCGGCAGCTATGTCGCCAAAAACATCGGCGGCGAGCAAAACCAGCGTATTTTTGAATCGGGCGTCAATTATTTCAGATAATGAGGGATTGATAAAATGCTGTCCTATAACAGAGTGAAAACCAGCGCAAGATTCATCTTGAATCAAATCGAAACGCCTCTCGACATCGCAATCATCCTTGGCTCGGGACTGGGTGCGTACCATGAGCGCCTTGAAAACCCCGTGCGGATATCATATGAAGACATCCCTGACTTCCCTCCGGCGACCGCCCTCGGTCATAAGTCGATGCTGGCGTTCGGAAAGCTTGGCGGCAAAAGCGTCGCTATGATGTGCGGCAGGTACCACTGCTATGAGGGATACACCATGGAGCAGTCGGCGTTCCCCGTGTATGTGCTCAAAGAGCTGGGTGTAAAGGTGATTATCGTCACGAACGCCACAGGCTGTATCAATACTTCGTTCAATGCCGGCGAACTGATGCTGATCACCGACCACATCAAGCTGGTGTCGGACAGCCCGCTTCGTGGCAAGAACTATGACGAGCTGGGTCCACGCTTTAACGACATGACCTATGCCTATACGCCGCGGCTTCAACGCCTTGCGCGCGACGCGGCAAAGCGTTTGGGGATCACGCTGCGAGAGGGCGTCTATGCCTATATGCCGGGTCCGTCCTATGAAACGCCCGCCGAGATCCGCGCGCTGCGCACCCTCGGTGCGGACGCCGTGGGGATGTCGACGGTAGCGGAGGTCATTGCCGCCTCGCACTGCGGATTGGAGGTTTTGGGCGTTTCGCTGCTGACCAACATGGCGGCGGGGATACTCGATAAGCCGCTGACCCACAGTGAGGTCCTGGAAGCGGGCAATAAAGGTTCTCAAACCCTTTCGGCATTGATCGACCATATTATTTCGGAAATTGAGGGGTAAAACCATGAGCAAAAGCATTATTCGTGACGCGTCGCTTTGGCAGTCAGGCGCAAAGAAAATCGCATGGGTCGAGCGCAACATGCCCATATTGCATATCATCAAGGCGGACTTTGAAAAGCGCCGCTATTTTGAGGGCGTCAACATCGCCGTCAGCATCCATCTTGAAGCCAAAACGGCGTACCTGGCAAAGACCCTTGCCGCGGGCGGCGCAAACGTCGCCATCACGGGCAGCAACCCGCTGTCGACCCAGGATGATATCGCCGCCGCACTCGCCCACGAGGGGCTAAATGTCTTTGCGTGGCACGGCGCCACGGAGGAGGAGTACTTTGAACACCTCAACCTGACGCTCGACACCAAGCCGCACATCATCGTCGACGACGGAGGCGACCTGATACAGCTTTTGCACACCACACGCAGCGACCTTTTGGCAAACGTCATCGGCGGCTGTGAAGAAACCACCACGGGCGTGCTGCGCCTGCGTGCGAGGGAAAAGGCGAATGCTCTCCGACTGCCGATGATTTCGGTCAACGACGCGCGCTGCAAATACCTCTTTGACAACCGTTACGGCACGGGTCAAAGCGTCTGGGACGGCATCAACCGCACCACCAACCTCATCGTCAGCGGCAAGAACGTCGTGGTCGCAGGCTACGGCTGGTGCGGCAAGGGCGTTGCCATGCGCGCGAAGGGTTTGGGCGCGAACGTCATCGTGACGGAGGTCGACCCCATCTGCGCCATCGAGGCGGTCATGGACGGCTTTAAGGTGATGCCGATGGACAAGGCGTGTGAAATTGGTGACTTTTTCGTGACGGTGACGGGCTGCAAGGACGTCATCACCGCCGACCACTTTATGAAGATGAAGGACGGCGCGATCCTTGCGAACGCCGGGCATTTTGACGTGGAAATCGCCGTGGCGAGGCTGCGCGAGCTTGCCGTATCGGCGCAGGAGGTACGAAACAACATCATCGGCTATACCTTGCCAAATGGCAAACGGATCAACCTGATCGCCGAGGGGCGTTTGGTGAACCTCGCCGCGGGCGACGGGCATCCCGCCGAGATCATGGATATGAGCTTTGCCTTGCAGGCACTTTGCGTCAAGCATATTCTTGATAGCAAGGGCAGCCTTGACAATAAGGTCTACAACGTGCCGGAGCATATCGACAGCTATGTTGCGGGCTTAAAGCTGGGTGCGCTCGGCGTGGGCATCGACACGCTGACCGACGAGCAGGCAAGCTATTTGCAGGAGTGGGAAGCATGAACACACTGATCAAAAACGCAACCGTCATCACCAATGACGACGTAAATCCAATTGTTTCGGGCGACGTCGGCATCAGCGGCAGGACGATTGCGTTCGTTGGCAAGGATAATACCTTTACACCCGACCGTACCGTTGACGCTAAGGGCGGCATCGTGATGCCGGGGCTTGTCAACGCCCACACCCACACGCCGATGACGCTGCTGCGCTCATACGCCGATGATTTGCGCTTGCAGGACTGGCTGTTTGATCACATCTTCCCGGTCGAAGAAACCTTTGATGGCGATGATATTTATTGGGGCAGTATGCTCGCCTGCTGGGAGATGATCGCAGGCGGCACGACCGCCTTTGCCGATATGTATTTCCTCAGCAAACATACCGCCGAAGCGGTGTTGGGAAGCGGTATGCGCGCCAACATCTGCCGTGCGCTGCAATGCTTTGACGACCGCACCGACTTTTCGGGCGACGCCCGCATGGCGGAGGCGCTCGAGCTCTATGACCAGTACCACGGCTCGGGCGGCGGCAGGATCAACGTTGAGATGTCCGCCCACGCGGTCTATACCAGCACGCCCGCATACCTGCGCTTTATTGCCGAAACCGCCGAAAAATTGGGCTGCGGTATGCACACGCATATTTCCGAAACGGCGCACGAAAACGACGAATGTCTAAAAAAGCACGGCAAAACGCCGACACAGCTGTTAAAGGACTGCGGGTTTTTCGCGACCCGTACCATTGCCGCCCACTGCGTCTATCTGACAAAGGACGACACAGAGGTCATTGCCGCCGACAAGGTAAGCGTCGTACACAACCCGTCGAGCAACTTAAAGCTTGCAAGCGGGGTCGCCCCGATCGGGGGGTACCTGAAACAGGGCATCAACACAGCGCTCGGCACCGACGGCGCGGCAAGCAACAACAATCTCAATATGTTTGAGGAGCTGCACTTGGCGGCAATTTTGCATAAAGGCGTGAGCAAAAATCCGACGGAAATCTCCGCTGCCGAGGCGGTCAAAATGGCGACATTAAACGGCGCAAGGGCGCTCGGGCTTGAAAAGACCGGTGCGCTGCGCAAGGGCTGGCAGGCGGACCTCATCATCATCGACACCCAAAAGCCCCATTTGATGCCGAGGTATAACCCTCACAGCCTGATCGCCTACTCCGCACAGGCGGGCGACGTATCGAGCGTCATGGCCAGCGGGGAGTTTATCATGGAAAACGGCGAAATTAAAACGCTTGATACAGAGCAAATCACTTACCAAATCCAAAAGAAAGGGGAAAGAATCAATGCCGCACGTCATCGTCAAAATGTATAAGGGGAGGACCTTGGAGCAGAAGCAGGCAATGACTGACGCTGTTTCAAAGGCGCTCATCGAAACCATCGGCTGCACGGACGACCATATTTCCGTTGCGGTCGAGGAGTATGACAAGGAAAAATGGGGCGAAGAGGTTTTCTACAAGGAAATTACGCCCAACCTCGACAATTTATACAAAAAGCCGAATTACAAGCCCGAATAGAAAACGGGCTTGTATACTTTTTTATGAAAAATTATTGGACTTTTTGTCACAAAACAGATATAATATTGTATGATCATTGTTTGATTAAAATAGGGGTATTCTTTTTAAGTGCGCTCGGGTGTGCAGTGCTTTTCGTAAGCGCAGGCGAATTCATTTCGCCGGAGCGTATAATTCCTAAATAATGCGTTCGGGCGCGTAGCGCTTATCCGAACGCCTCATCTCACCCCGTGAGGGCAAGCGCAGGCGAATTCATTTCGCCGGAGCGTATAATTCCTAAATAATGCGTTCGGGCGCGTAGCGCTTATCCGAACGCCTCATCTCACCCCGTGAGGGCAAGCGCAGGCGAATTTATTTCGCCGGAGCGTATTTATTGATTAGGAGGAGTTTTTGTTGGATAACGAGTTCATTCTCGTCCTGGATTTCGGCGGTCAGTATAACCAGCTTATCGCAAGGCGCGTGAGGGAATGCAGCGTCTATTGTGAGGTGAAGCCCTATACGCTGCCGGTCGAAGAAATCAAAAAATTAAATCCGAAGGGCATCATCTTCACGGGCGGACCGTCGGGCGTCTATGACGACAACGCGCCCAAGTGCGACCCCTGTGTGTTTGAGCTTGGGATACCCATCCTCGGCATCTGCTACGGTATGCAGCTGATGGGGCATATGCTGGGCGGCGAGGTTGCGCCTGCGCCGTTTCGTGAATACGGCAAGACCGACATTATGCTGACAACATCAAGCAAACTGTTTGCGGATTTAAAACCCGAAACCGTCTGCTGGATGAGCCATACATATTCCGTTAAAACGCCCCCAAAGGGCTTTGACGTTTGCGCTGCAACCCTGGGCTGTCCCGTTGCGGCGTTTTCCTGCGCTGATAAAAACCTCTATGGCGTACAGTTCCATCCCGAGGTCGTCCACACGCCTCAGGGGACGCAAATGCTGCGCAACTTCTTGTACAGCGTCTGCGGGTGCAGCGGCGACTGGAAGATGGCGGACTATGCCGAAAAGGAGATCCTTGCGCTCCGCGAAAAAATTGGTGACAAAAAGGTCTTGTGCGCCATGTCGGGCGGCGTAGACAGCAGCGTCGCCGCCGTGATGATTCACAAGGCGGTCGGCAAGCAGCTCACCTGCGTCTTTGTCGACCACGGGCTTATGCGTAAGAACGAGGGCGACGAGGTCGAGCAGGTGTTCAGGGGCGAGTTTGATATGAACCTTGTGCGCGTCAACGCCGAGGACAGGTTTTTGCAAAGGCTTGCGGGCGTCACCGACCCCGAAACCAAGCGCAAAATCATCGGCGAGGAATTCATCAGGGTGTTTGAAGAAGAAGCAAAGAAAATCGGCAGTGTCGATTTTTTGGTTCAAGGCACGATTTACCCTGACGTCATTGAAAGCGGACTCGGTGACGCGGCGGTCATCAAAAGCCACCACAATGTCGGCGGGCTGCCCGATTATGTCGATTTCAAGGAAATCATAGAACCGCTTCGCAATCTCTTTAAGGACGAGGTGCGAAAGGCGGGGCTTGCGCTGGGCATCCCCGAAAACCTTGTCTGGCGTCAGCCGTTCCCCGGTCCGGGGCTGGGCATCCGTATCATCGGCGAGGTCACAAAGGACAAGCTGGCAATCTTAAAGGATGCGGACGCTATTTTCAGAGAAGAAATCATGAACGCGGGACTAAACCGTGAGGTCAACCAGTATTTTGCGGTGCTGACCGGTATGCGCAGCGTCGGCGTCATGGGCGACGAGCGCACCTACGACTACACCATCGCCCTGCGCGGCGTTTCGACCAGCGACTTTATGACGGCGGACTGGGCAAGGATCCCGTTCGATTTACTCGAAAAAATCTCCAACCGCATCGTCAACGAGGTCAGGCATGTCAACCGCATTGTCTATGATATTACCAGTAAGCCTCCGTCAACGATCGAGTGGGAGTAACTGCATAAAAGCCGAAAGCCCAGTGTTCATGCGGGTTTTCGGCTTTGTTTTTTTCAAAAGCGTACCGGAAGCGTTCCACTTATTTTTTTTCGGTGCTTTTTTCTACATTTTCGAGAACATTTATAAGCCCAGAGAGATCAGCAGGAGGAGGAGCCGAAACATGCTCCTCTTTGCTTTTTGCATGCCGCTCGAGGTCGTCGGCGATGGTTTCCATTTTATCCGGGTAGAGATGGGAGTACGTCTCCATGGCGACCTTCACGGTATCGCCAAGACGCTCGGCAACGGCCACGATGGAATAACCAAGCTCGACCAGCAGCGCAGCATGGGAGTGGCGGAGGTCATGAATCCGGATGCGCTTCACCCCGGAGACTTCGGCAATCCGGTCAAGCTCCCGGTTCAGCGTTCCGTGGGAGAAGTAGAAGACACGATCCCCCACTCCGATATCATAAAGGGCATTGATATAGGCCATGAGATCATCGTGGAGGAACCCGGGTATCGAGACGTCCCGGACGCTGTTCTCGGTCTTTGGAGGGCCCGGCGCGTCCTCCCCTTCCTTCCGGTGGTGCGTTTTTTCAATCCGGATCGCCTTTGACGGCAAGACATCAGCCGGAGTAATGGCCAAACACTCACCAACGCGAAGACCGGCCCAATAAAGAACCATCAGAGCAACACGGAAGCCCGGCTTCGTAACATGAACAATAGCCGTCTTGAACTCGTCCAGAGTCCAGAATTTCATTTTACCGGCTTTTTTCTTTCCCATGAAGCCAGCCGGGAGACACGGATTTTTATGCAGGTTATAGAACATCACCGCGTAATTGAAAACAGCGGAGAGGCGACTGTTGATGGTGCGCGTGTAGGTTTCCGCATATTTCCTACCGGTTCGAGGATTGATAGCAGACATGACGACATTCTGCCAATTGCGAATCGCCACCGCGTCGATTTCATTCACCTGCAGCTCGCCAAAGTAAGGGAGCAGCCACTTGTCAATGATGGAGTCCTGCGTCTCCCGGGTACCCTCGCGGACCCGATGATCCGCATCGGCCCGATAGAGATCAACCAGAGAAGAAAAAGACATATCGCAGCTGCGCCCATTTTTGAGCAGGAACTCACGCTCGAAAGCCTGCGCGTCCGACTTTTTGTCGAAGCCTTCCTTTTTCTTTTTCCGGCGGGCACCGGTCCAGTCAGTATACCAAAACGACGCCTTCCATTTGACGGCGCCGCGTTTCGTCTTGTATTTCGTAGCAGGCATAGCCCCTCCTTCCGGCGCCCAGTGTGGCGCCTTTTTATTTGGCAGCAGAGGCCGCAGAATCGCCCGCAAACGCCGTTTTATTTTTTATGACATAATCCCTCACCCACCAGTCGAAAGCGACGAGAGCGACGCCCACGACGCCGCCAAGAACAATATTAACAACAGCGAAGACGATGAGAGACGTGCGCCGGTTTTCGTACCACGGAACGACCTCCGGATTGCCGACGCGAATATTTCCAACCGACCGGAGCCGAATGATCGCATTAATAACATTCCACACACCGGCGGCAGCGGTATACACCAAGAAGACCTGCACGGCTCCGATTATGAGCCACAGGAGGCCAGAGGTCAGCTCGCAGCGCTTCACCTTTTCAGCGACGACCTCAGACGGGGACATCGCGGCAGCCGCAGCTTTATGATTGCGGACCCGAAGCTCCTGACCGCAGGAAGGACAATGAACAACAACCTCCGGGACGGACACGTCCACGGAGGCATTAAAAGCATGACCACAACTACAACGGATATTCATATAGGCACCCCCTCGGAAATAGAACGAATGAACTGCAGGTTTGCAGGAGACAGCTCCTGCGAAGAAGTGATCAGCTGCAGCAGCCGATCCACTCGCGCCCGCCTTCCCCTTTCCGTTTTTAGAGAAGCAGCGTCATGAGAAACGCGGTCATGGGCTCGCACAATGGCACCATTGAAAATAGCGTCGCGATTGGCGACCAAGGCGGCAAGGTCATCGGCAAGCTCCCGGCGCCCCTTCAGACCGGCGGACCCCAGCTCGGCATCCGAGAAGTCTAAAAGACGACGCAGGAAAAACACAGCGGCATGATACCCATTAACAGCCGCGAAAAAGTCGTCGCTTTCATTTGCAATCGAGAGGAAAGAAATAAACGCTTCGAAGGCTCGCATCGGAGCCGGAGCTGGCTTCTCCTGATACATTAAAGAACAACGGCAACCATTATGTAAAGGAGGAGCCTGAACCGAACGCCCAGCGATGACGAACGGATCATCAATAGGCAACGCGGCTCCTTCCAGCTTAGCGCAAAGAGAACACGAGCAACCGTCCATACAAGACGACCATACTTTATAAGACATAAATATAACACCCCCAAATCAATCCCAAAAAACAAACCATCGCCGCAGCTCGCGCCTTAAGCTTTCCTTTTGAAATCAACTGTACAATTTTCGCCGGTTTTGACTTCGGAAAGAGTTTTTAGCATATCGACATACTCGCTCGCCTTGGCCTTTTCCTCCGGAGGAAGCGAAGACAGGCGTTCAAGCAGAGCAGCGTCCTCGCTCAGCTTGGGAGGAGTGAGGCTGCTACCAGAAGGATGAGAGTAGCCCATTTCATCAGAAAGGCCAAGAATATAGTCGGAGGAAACATCATAGAGACGAATCAAATCCCGAAGCGTATCGGGATCAGGAGCCGTCGTCTCGTTTTCATAGCGGGAAAGAGATTTATTGTTAAGACCGATCGCACGATAGACATCCACCTGCGTCAAGCCTTTTCTTTCCCGAGCCGCCCGAAGGCGATCTCCAAATTTGAGCATTAAATTTCACCCCCATAGAGAATTATATACCATTTCGCGTAATTTGAGAATAATCTTCTCGGAAAAACGGAAATAAGTATTGACTTCTCGGAAATTGAGAAGTATAATAAGCGTGAGCTTCTCGGAAATCGAGAACTACGAAAGGAGGACGAGCATATGAAACCGGTTTACCAGCTGCTCCGCGAGTACCGTGAAGCACGCGGAATAACACAGACGCACATAGCGAAGAAGACTGGAAAGACCGTCCAGCGCATCAGCGCATTGGAAACGGGCGGCATTCGGCTCACAGCGGACGAACTCGTCGAGCTTTGTTTGACCGGATACGAGATAAGCCCAGCAATTTTTTTTGCAGAGAGCTTCTCAGTTTCCGAGAACAAAGAGGCGGAAGACTCCCGGAAGTGAGAACCTCACCACGCATTAATCATATTACGAAGGAGGCGAAAAATATATGCCTAAAAACCCCACGGTGGCAGCTAATAACGTGTTCTGCATAGCACGAAAAGAGGCCGCATCGTTCAATGACAGCCTAAACAGCCGAGAAGGAGCGTCAGAGCTGCTCGGGATCGACAGAACAAGGATCGCACGAATAGAACTCGGGAGCCTGAACCCTTACCCAGAAGAAGTGCTGATGATGAGCGACGCATACAACGCACAGGAGCTGAAATACCTCGCACAATTCGCTGAGAAGCAGTACGAAGGAGCTGCCGCCAACCTCGGAACCAGAACCCCGATCCACGTCGTGGAAAGAAAAGAGAACTACTTTTCACAGGGCGACGGAAGCGAATGGCTATGCGAGGACACTGAGTATGAGGTCTACAAGACATTTGACGAAATGCTCGAGGATTTAAGGAAGTCCGGAAAGGAACTCCCGCCATACGACGAAGTCGAATACGAGGACGTGAACGACGTCTGGATCAGCGACGAGGCAGCATACTGCGAGGCATACGAAATTCACGCTCAGCGCGGGACTATCATCGACACATACCGACCCGTCGCATTCTTCCTGATCAGAGACGAAGCGCTCAGATACAGAGACGGGTACCAAGCGCACAACTGCGAAGATTGCAGGATTTACACATACGGGCTCGGCTACAGCAACGACGGTGACCTGCCCGTCTTCCGGGAACTGCTCATGAAGATGGGAAGACAGCTCGCACAGGGAGGAGAAGGCAAATGAACGACACACAGAAAAGCAAAACAGAACGAGACATCGTAGTTATTTGCAGAGAGGTAAACCGAAGGACAGGAGAAGTCGCCGTCTACGAAGTCAAGACCGGGATAGTAAACGACCAGCTCATCGCTAAGCTAAGCATCCGGTCAAGATACAACCCGGAGCTTCGATATTTTGTTACGCCACGCATACGATGGGAGAGCAAATGGGGAGATGACTACAAGGCCATACTGAACCGCAGAGAGGTAACGCCGGAGGCAATAAAGCTAATCGGCGGAATATTAGAGATTTAAGGAGGCACAAACCATGAAAACAAACCTGAAGAACACAATCAAAGGAGCCTTATACGGAGTAGCGGTAGGAGACGCCCTCGGTGCACCATTGGAATTCATGAGCGCAGAGCAGATCGAGCGCAGGCACGGACTCGTCACTGATATGATCGGCGGAGGTTGGCTCAACGTGGAGCCGGGAGAAATCACCGACGACACACAGATGACGCTGGCCGTCGCAGAAGGCATACTGGAAAAACCGGAGAACCCCATCGAGGCAATCGGCGAGCGCTTCATAGCATGGGCGCGCAGCGGACCCAAGGACATAGGCGGAACGTGCAGCCGCAGCATTCACGGAGCCGCCGCAGGAGGCATTAAACGGCCGCCAGAGGACGCATGGTTCAAAGCAAGCAAAGATACCGCCAAGGCAAACGGAAACCGCAGCGGAGGCAACGGTGCGCTCATGCGCACGGTTTACCCGGGCCTTTACTACAACCAGCGGCTGGAAGCCGTCGAAGTAGCAACGGCCGTCGCCCAGATGACACACTGGGACGAAAATTCAAATAGGGCTTGTGAAATTTACACGGATATGCTATACTTAATAACCGAAGCGGTTATTAAACAAGGAGAGAGCGCAGACAAAGACCGGATCATCGACGGCACACTGCGCGGAACCCCATACGAACTCGACCGGCTCGCGAAAAGGACGGAAGACCTGAACCCGACCGGATACGTAGTGGACAGCATGAAATGCGCAGTAACCGCAGCGTTCTGGAACGCGGAGAGCTTCGAGGAGGCAATAATCGCCGCCGCCAACATGGGCGGAGACGCAGACACTATAGCAGCCATCACCGGTGGACTTGCCGGAGCATACTACGGATACGACGCCATACCGGAAAGATGGATCAAGGAGCTTGCGCCGGAAGTTAAAGAGAGGCTCGACCGGCTCACAGAGGCAGCGCTCATAAACCGTACCATGGAGCAAAGGAGAGATTAACATGGCACAAGCAAGACCACTGGGAAGACCAATGAAAGGAAGAAGCAGACGCGTCCCGATTACCGTACACGCATCAGTCGAGACGCTCGACATTATAGATACCTACGTAGAGGAACATAGCCAGCAGCAGGAAGGGCAATATTCCCGTTCCGACTTTTGGAACGAAGCGGCCACCACGTACATGAAGCAGCTCGGAATCGCTCCGGAGGACGAGGAAAAAGAAAAGCGTTCCAAAAGCGTACCGAAAAAATCGGAGGACAAAAGCAAATGAGAAAATACAGGCAATACGGACAGGAGAAACTAAGATAAATGACCGGAAACAAGCCAAGATAACAAGCAGTTATCGAGTGGGAATGATAAATTAAAGGAGCATACGGCATTATGAACGCCATGATAGACAGTGTTATTATGTTCGCCATCATCATCGCCGTCAGCTTTGCAGCGACCAAGGTCGGCTGGCTGGGCGTAACTGTGCGGGACGGGTTGTCACGGCTTATCATAAAGGTCGCAGCGCCTTTAATGATATTCACATCAATCTCGCGTTTAGAGTATAAGCCGTCGCTGCTTGCTGAGGCGGGCATGATCGCTGTCCTTGCCTTTGGGATGATTTTTGTTCTTTTGAGAATCGCGCGGTTTTACGTCCGCCGCTCCTCGATGAAGCCCGAAACAAAGGGTGTACAGGTCGCGGTGATGAGTTTCGGTAATGTGGCGTTTATCGCTTATCCGCTGTTTGCCGCGGTGTTCGGTGCGGTTGGCGTTTTCTATGCCGCGTTCTACCACATTGTCAACGATGTATGCTTTTGGTTCATAGGGGCGCCGGGCATTGATTATAAAAATGCGCAAAAGCTATCCAAAAAGGCGCAGCTTTTACACCTGGTCAATCCGATGACAGTCAGCATATTTTTGGGAGTACTTTTCTTCCTGCTGCAAATAAAAATTCCCGAAACACTTTACAAGCCGCTTTCGGGGCTTGGACAGACGACGGTCTATCTTTCCCTTGTGTTTGTGGGCGTTGTCATGGCAGAGGTCGACATTCGGGAAACCTTTAAAAAGCTCTCAATATATACCGCTGTGCTTGTTAAAATGCTTGTTATGCCGGCGCTTGCCGCGCTTGTTTTGACAAAGGTGTTTTCCTTTTGGCTGACATACACCGCCGTTTGCGTTGTGGTTTTGCAGATGGCTATGCCCTGTATGACGATCATAGCCATCGTTGCCAACGAGGTGGAGGGCGACTATAAATATGCCGCGGCGGCGGTTTTTGCCATGACCGTCATAAGCCTTGTGACAATGCCGCTGATATTGAAGCTGATAGAAGTTTTATCGTAATACCGGAATGCGGGCGAATACGACAAAGGAGTGAGAATTTTGAAGGTTGCAATCGTTATGGGGAGTGATTCGGATTTCCCGGTCATCAAAAAAAGTATTGGTATTTTAAAGATGTTCGGCGTGGACTATGAGGTACATGTCATCTCGGCGCACCGCACCCCGCAGAGAGCGGAGCAGTTTGCGTCGGGCGCCGAAGCAAACGGTATCGGCGTCATCATTGGTGCGGCAGGCAAGGCGGCGCACCTTGCGGGCGTGCTTGCGGCGTTTACCCCCCTGCCCGTGATCGGTCTGCCGATCAAGTCCTCTACGATGGACGGACTTGACTCACTGCTGTCAATGGTACAGATGCCGAAGGGCATACCCGTTGCGACCGTTGCGATCGATGGTGCGGAAAATGCTGCGCTTTTGGCGGTTCAGATGCTGTCGCTTGCCGATAAGGATCTGAGGCAAAAGCTGCATGATTATAAAAAACGGATGGCGGACGAGGTTGCGAAAAAAGACGCTGAAATCAAATTGGAGGTCGAAAAGCTATGAAAAAATTAGAGCAAATCTATGAGGGCAAAGCCAAAAAGGTGTTTGCAACCGACAACGCAGACTATGTCATCGTCGACTATAAGGACGATGCCACCGCCTTTAACGGCGAGAAAAAAGGTACTATTGCCGGTAAGGGCGTCATTAATAACCGGGTGTCCAACTTCTTTTTCAAGCTGCTCGAAGAAAAAGGCATCCCCACCCACTTTGTCGAGGAGATCTCGGACAAGGAAACCGTCGTGAAAAGGGTCGAGATCGTGCCGCTCGAAGTCATCGTCCGAAACCTTGCGGCGGGCAGCTTCTCAAAGCGCTACGGCGTGGAGGAGGGCACGCCCCTTGCCATACCGACACTGGAATTTTCTTATAAGGACGACGCGCTCGGCGACCCGCTGATTAACGAGTACCACGCAAAGGCGCTGCGCCTTGCGACGGACGAGGAGATTGCGACCATTACGAAAATCGCTTTCTGGGTCAACGATATTTTGAAGGAATACCTTTTGAACCTTGGTATCCGTTTGGTCGACTTCAAGTTGGAGTTCGGGCGTTTTAAGGGCGGCATTGTGCTGGCGGACGAAATCTCGCCCGACACCTGCCGCTTTTGGGACAAGGACACCAACAAAAAGCTCGACAAGGACCGTTTCAGGCGTGATCTCGGCGACGTTGAGGACGCGTACAAGGAAATTTTAGAAAGGCTTTTAGGGCGTGCTGACACTGAATGAATGTGCGGTTGTCTGAGCGCATTTTGTGCCAGACAAGGCAAATTTTCGCAGGCATAATCTGTTTCCGGCAAGAAAATTTAACACAGTATGGTGCAAAATGCGCCAAAAAGGCGTGCGTTTGGTTTGGTGTCAACACGCCCACGGCGAATAGTTTTTGTGAAAGGGAAGGATTATTCAAAATGGATGAAGCGTTGAAGGAAGAGTGCGGTGTATTCGGGGTATATAATTACGACGGTCAGCAGGATGCGGCAAACATCATCTACTACGGGCTTTATGCGTTGCAGCACCGCGGTCAGGAGTGCTGCGGCATTGCCGTGAACGATGACGGGACGATCATCTATCACAAGGATATGGGGCTGGTGCCGGAGGTGTTCAACGACACCATCTTAAACCACCTCAAAGGCACGATGGGTATCGGACACGTTCGCTATTCCACATCGGGCAGCAGCCTGCGTGAAAACGCTCAGCCGCTGGTCAGCAAATACAAAAAGGGTACGCTGACGATTGCGCACAACGGCAACATCGTCAACGCCCACGACCTCAGAAAGGAATTTGAGGACAACGGCGCGATTTTTCAGACCACCAGCGACTCCGAGGTCATCGCCTATATCATCGCCCGGGAGCGCATCAAGTGCCACTCCATCGAGGAGGCGATATCAAGGGCGATTCCCTATCTCAAAGGCTCCTATTCGATGGTCGTGATGAGCCCGAGGAAGCTGATTGCCGTGCGTGATCCGTGGGGTATCCGCCCTCTTTCTTTCGGCAAGACGGCACATTCCTATATTTTCTCGTCTGAAACCTGTGGGCTCGATACGGTTGACGCACAGTTTGTCCGTGACCTTAAACCGGGCGAGATCGTGACCATCGACAAGGATGGTATCCGAACCGATGAAAGCCATTGCGGAGGCGGCCACAAGATCTGCATTTTTGAATACATCTATTTTGCACGTCCCGACAGCGTGGTAGAGGGCATCAGCGTCTATGACGCAAGGCGCAGGGCGGGCAATTTTTTGTCGATGGAGCACCCCGTGGATGCAGACATCGTCATTGCGGTGCCCGACTCCGGCACAGACGCCGCCATCGGCTATGCAGAGCAGAGCGGCATCCCCTACGGCGTAGGTCTGATCAAAAACCGCTACATCGGGCGCACCTTTATCCAGCCGACCCAGCAGCAGCGTGTGCGTGCGGTGCGCATCAAGCTCAATGCCCTCAAAGACACCGTGCGGGGCAAGCGTGTGGTGATGGTGGACGACTCCATCGTCCGAGGCACCACCTCGCAGCGCATCGTCCAAATGATCCGGGATGCAGGTGCGACGGAGGTCCATATGCGCATCAGCTGTCCGCCGTTTTTGTACCCCTGCTATTTTGGTACGGACATCCCGTCGCAGGAGATGCTGATCGCGGTCAACCACACGGTGGAGGAAACTTGCAAGATCATCGGGGCGGACAGCCTCGGATATTTAAGCCTTGAAAACCTGTCCCGAATATTGGGCGGGGAAGGACGTGACCATTGCGATGCGTGCTTTACGGGCAACTATCCCATGGACGTGCCGTTTAACGCAAAAGGGGGTGCATGCTGATGAACGAGAGCTATAAGGCTGCGGGTGTGGACGTCGAAGCGGGCTACGAAGCGGTCAGGCTGATGAAGGAACATGTCGGCAAGACCTTTACGAGCGGCGTGCTGTCGGGTATCGGCGGCTTCGGCGGGCTGTTTGAGATCGACACGGCTAAATATAAAAACTTAGTTTTGGTGTCCGGCACGGACGGCGTCGGCACCAAGCTGAAAATTGCTTTTTTAATGGATAAGCACGACACCATCGGACAGGACTGCGTCGCCATGTGCGTCAACGACATCGTGTGCAGCGGTGCGGAGCCGTTGATTTTTCTCGATTATGTGGCGGTCGGCAAAAACAAGCCGGAGCGTGTCGCCGAAATCGTGCGGGGCGTTGCGGACGGCTGTGTTTTGGCGGGCTGCTCGCTGGTCGGCGGCGAAACGGCGGAGATGCCGGGCTTTTATGCCGTGGACGAATACGACCTTGCCGGCTTTGCGGTCGGTGCGGTGGACAAAAGCAAAATCATCGACGGGACAAGGCTTGCTGCGGGCGATGCGCTGATCGGCATTGCGTCGTCGGGCATCCATAGCAATGGCTATTCGCTGGTGCGCAAGGTTTTTTGTATCAATGAAAACCGGAACAACCTCACAAGGCATATAGACAGCCTCGGCTGCACCTTGGGCGAGGCGCTTTTAACACCCACAAAAATATTCGTAAAGCCTATGCTGAGTATCATCGAAAGGTTTGATGTCAAGGCGATTTCTCATATCACGGGCGGCGGCTTTTATGAGAATATCCCCCGTATGCTGCCGCGGAATCTGCGTGCGAAAATCGACAAATCGGCGTTTGACGTGCTGCCGATTTTTGACGTCATCGCAAAGGAAGGCAACATCTCGGAGCAGGATATGTTCGGCACCTTCAACATGGGCATCGGCATGATATTTGCCGTACCGCAAAGCGAAGCGGCAGGCGTTGTTAAACACCTTGCAGACCTCGGGGAAAAGGCGTATATTATCGGCGAAGCGGTCAGCGGTGATAACGGGGTGGATTTATGCTGAATATTGCGGTTTTGGTGTCGGGCGGCGGCAGCAACCTGCAAGCGCTCATTGACGCCGCTGAGGCGGGAAAAATCGACGGCAGAATCGTGACGGTCGTTTCCGACCGTGCGGGCGTATTTGCGCTCGAACGCGCCAAGACCCACGGCATCCCGTGGACGGTCATTCCCACAAAAGGCAACCCCGATTTTGACAAACAGCTTTTGGCTCACCTCAAAGATCATCAGGTGGATTTGGTCGTGCTTGCGGGGTTTTTGTCCATACTGTCGGACGAGGTGATTGATGCCTTCGCCATGAAAATTATCAACGTCCACCCATCGCTCATCCCGTCCTTTTGCGGCGGCGGCTATTACGGGCTGCGCGTGCATCAGGCGGCGCTCGACTACGGCGTAAAGGTCACGGGCGCTACGGTGCATTATGTGAACAACGTCGTAGACGGCGGCGAGATTATACTGCAAAAAGCGGTGGCGGTTCAAAGCGGCGACACGCCCCAAAGCCTGCAAAAGCGTGTGATGGAGGAGGCGGAATGGATCATTCTGCCCGAAGCGGTCGCTAAAATTTGTGAAGAAAGGGATGTCAAGCATGCAAAAACGTGCGCTGATCAGCGTATCTGACAAAAGCGGTGTGGTCGAGTTTGCAGGAGAGCTCTGCGCCTTAGGCTATGAAATCATATCGACGGGCGGCACCGCCAAAGCCCTTAGCGATGCGGGGATAAAGGTCGTCAATGTGTCGGACATCACGGGCTTTCCCGAGTGTCTTGACGGACGTGTCAAAACGCTCCACCCCAATATCCATGCGGGGATTTTGGCGATGCGCGGCAATGCCGAGCATATGGCGCAAATCAAGGATCTCGGCGTCGAGCCGATCGACGTCGTCGCTATCAATCTGTACCCTTTCAAGCAGACCATATTGAAAGACGTCGTCACCTTCGAGGAAGCGATTGAAAATATTGACATCGGCGGACCCACAATGATCCGGGCAGCGGCAAAGAACTATCAGGACGTTGCGGTGGTCGTTGACCCTGTGGACTATGATTTGCTGATTACGTCGCTCAAAAACGGCGGGGCTTCGATAGAAACCAAAAAATATCTGGCGTTTAAGGTGTTCGAGCACACCGCCGCCTATGATGCGCTGATTACCGGCTACCTTGGCAGAGTGACGGGGCAGGAAAAGCTCCGGGATACCCTGACGCTAACCTTTGAAAAGCAGCAGAGTATGCGCTACGGTGAAAATCCGCACCAAAACGCCGCGTTCTACCGTGAGGTCGGCAGGTCGGGCGGCGGCGTAGCCGACGCAAGGCAGCTCCATGGAAAGGAGCTTTCGTACAACAACATAGCGGACGCCGATGCGGCGATTGCCATCGTTAAGGAATTTGACGAGCCTGCCGTCGTTGCCGTCAAGCACGCCAACCCCTGCGGCGTTGCGACGGGAGCCGACATCCGCACCGCCTATGTGCGTGCGTACAACGCCGACCCCGTGTCGATTTACGGCGGCATCGTTGCGGCAAACCGTGAAATAGACGCTGAAACCGCACAGGAAATCAGCAGGATCTTCCTTGAAATCGTGATCGCACCGTCCTTTACCGACGAGGCGGTCTCCATCCTCTCACAAAAGAAAAACATCCGTATTTTGCAGCTCTCCGGCATCAGCATCAGGAACACCGCCGAGATGACCGAGCTGAAAAAAGTTACGGGCGGGCTTTTGGTGCAGACCCTCGACGCCGAGCTCTTCGGCGGCGATTTGACGGTCGTGACCGAAAAGCAGCCCACCGAGCAGCAAATGTCGGATTTGCTGTTTGCGTGGAAGGTTGTCAAATACACCAAGTCCAATGCCATCGTGCTGGCAAAGGCCGACGCCACGACAGGCGTCGGTCCGGGGCAGACCAACCGCATCACGGCGCTCAGCCTTGCCATCAGCTATGCCGGCGAAAACGCCGCGGGCAGCGTCATGGCGTCGGATGCATTCTTCCCGTTCTCCGACTGCGTTGAGGCGGCGGCAAGGGCAGGCGTCACCGCCATCATCCAGCCGGGCGGATCGATTCGTGACGAGGATTCTATCAAGCTTTGCAACGAAAAAGGCATAGCGATGGTATTTACAAATATGCGCCACTTTAAGCACTAACGATGAACAAAATTTTGGCACACATCGGCTTTTCGGTTGGCAATACATGTCGGTCACCCAAAAAACTCATCTGCACTCAAAATTTTGTCCATATGTGATTGTGTTAGTTTAAAATACTGCTGTACAAATGAAAGGACTGACCCTATGAAGGTTCTGATTGTCGGCGGCGGCGGACGCGAGCATGCGCTTGCGGTAAAGATCGCCCAAAGCCAACACGTAGATAAAATATACTGCGCCCCGGGCAACGGCGGCATTGCGCAGATTGCCGAGTGCGTGGACATCAAGGCGACGGACATCGACGGCATGGTTGCCTTTGCCAAAGCAAAGGGCATCGGTTTGACAGTGGTTGCGCCGGACGACCCGCTCGTGCTGGGCATGGTGGACGCCTTCCGGCAAAACGGGCTGCGCGTCTTCGGACCTGATAAAAACGCCGCCATCATTGAGGGCAGCAAGGCGTTTTCCAAAGACCTCATGAAAAAATACGGCATCCCCACGGCGGAATATGAGGTGTTCGGCAACGCCGAATCGGCAATCGCCTATTTGGACGGCAAGACCTGCCCCATCGTCATCAAGGCGGACGGGCTTGCGCTCGGCAAGGGCGTCATCATCGCCCAAAGCTATGATGAGGCGGTTGCCGCCATCAACAGCATCATGGAGGACAAGGTGTTCGGTTCGGCGGGCAGCCGTGTGGTCATCGAGCAGTTCCTGACGGGTCAGGAGGTTTCCGTCCTTGCGTTTACCGACGGCAAAACGCTTGTGCCGATGGTGTCTGCGCAGGACCATAAAAAGGTTTATAACGGCGACCAGGGTCCCAACACAGGCGGCATGGGCGCGTTCTCGCCGAGCAGGATATATGACGAAAAGATGGAAAAGTATTGTATGGAAAAGATTTTCCTGCCCACCATGCACGCCATGAACAGCGAGGGGCGAAGCTTCAAGGGCATTTTATACTTCGGTCTGATTGTGACAGAGGACGGCATCTATGTGATCGAATACAACTGCCGCTTCGGAGACCCCGAAGCGCAGGCGGTGCTGCCGAGGCTGAAAAGCGACATCATTGAGATTTTCGAGGCGGTCATCGACGAGCGGCTGGGCGGACTTGACATCGTTTGGGATGACGGCGCGGCGGCGTGTGTGGTCATGGCGTCCGGCGGTTATCCCGGCAAATATGATACGGGCTTTGCCATCTCGGGTATCAATGACGCCGAGCAGGACGATAAGGTCACAGTTTTCCACGCAGGTACAGCGGCAAAGGACGGCAATATTTTCACATCGGGCGGGCGTGTTTTGGGCGTCACCGCAACCGGCACAAGCCTTGACGAGGCGCTGAAAACCGCATACAACGCCGTCCAAAAAATAAAGTTTGAAAAAGCGCATTACAGGACGGACATTGGCGTAAAGTAAAAGCAACCTCTAAGAAACCCCATTCGCACGTCTTGTCGGCAAATTTTTGTCTTTTCATCGTTGGTCAAACCCGCGAATACGCAAAGTATTCACGGCTTCGATCGCCTTGAAAATCCTAAAAATTTTCTCGGCAACCCGCACAAAGCGGGTTTCTTAGAGGTTGCCTAAAAGGAGGGAAAACCTATGAAAAAAGGTAAAGTGACGGTCATCGGCGCGGGCTTTGTCGGCTCGACAACGGCGTTTTCGCTGATGCAGAGCAGTGTCGTAAACGAAATTGTCATCATTGATATCAACAGGGAAAAGGCGGAGGGCGATGCGCTCGACATGAGCCACGGCATCCCGTTTATGAAACCGATCAAGGTGACGGCAGGCGGCTATGATGCGGCGGCGGAGTCGGAGATCGTGGTGATCACGGCTGGGGCAAATCAAAAGCCCGACGAGACCCGTATCGATCTTTTAAAGCGCAACGCGGCGATTTTCAAGGGCATTTTAGAGCAGCTCATTCCGCACATCACCCATGAAACAACGCTTTTGGTCGTGACGAACCCCGTGGATATCCTGACCTA
>JAKJBX010000021.1 GCA_022706765.1 Bacillota bacterium | reverse complement strand
GCTGAAAGTGGCGACTTCAAAGGCATGGGCAAGCCCGAATTCAAAGAACTGACTGATGAAGAAAAAGCGGCAATGAAAGCCGAGCGCCTTTCCAAACTGAAAGAGAAGCTTGACGAGCAGGTCGCAGCAGGCGCTATCACACAGGAAAAAGCCGACGAGATTTACGCAAAGGCTGAAAGCGGCGAAAAGACCTTCAACGCCGCACCCAAGGGCAAAGATCGCATGGACAAGTGCCCCAAAGGCAACGCACCGGCAGGTAAGAGCGGACGCACCAGCGGAGTCAGAGCAAAGGCTGACGCAAAAACAACTGCACTCTAATATTCCCCCCACAATGCAGCGACCGAGTTTTCGGTCGCTGTTTTATATTGAAAGAAACTTTTTATTTCTGTCAATAGACTTCTTGCAAAACCTGTCGCAAATGGATAAGCGAGGATTTTTTTCTGTTTATCAAGGCGTCAGGTTTCGCCGATACTGTATGTATCGGCGGGTTCTGACAACGATGAGAAACGGGAAAAAGACCGTTTTTGCCATTGCGCAGAGGTTTTGCAACAAGTCTAATATAAAAAAATCATTTTTCTGATTATTGACAAGGATACTGCAAATAATATAAAATGTATGCGGGTATTTTTATGTTGGACTTCTTGCAAGACCTGTTGCAAATGGATAAACGGGAAAAAGACTGTTTTTGCCATTGCGCAGAGGTTTTGCAAGAAGTCTATGGGAAGGGTATGTCTATGCTTGGTACAAAAAAGCAACGAATGGTCTTTGCCATATTATTGGTCTTCTTTTTGTTTGCGACAGGTTTCACCGTAATCTCTCTGCCGGACAATATTTTGGATGTGGGCGTTGTCCGCCCCGCCCAGGGCACCGTCACTTACCTTGACCGAACGCTTCCACTCGGCGAGCCGATGCTGTTTGTATCGGGTCGTTTGTTCCTGCCTTTGCAGCCGATGGTCACAGCCCTCGGCGGTGCGGTTTCATACGCAGAGGACGCCCTTGTGATCAAACACGGCAGCAGACAGGTTTCCCTTTCCAAGGAAAAAGAGGACGCCCTTTATATGCCCCTTTATTTCGAAAGTGACACGCCGTACATTTACCTTTATGATTTAACGAACCTTTTCAGTCTTGCCGCTGTATTCGATTCGGACGCCAACAAGCTGAGCCTTTATCATCGCCAAGCCGCCCTGCCGTACGAAGCGGACAGGGAGGACGTACCGCCCAAGCCGGCGTATCTCCGCTTGGAGGACATCACGGCAGACTATGGCATCGGTAACAATTACACCGACGAGGGGCTGGAAAAGCTGCGGGTGATCGCAGACTATATGTATGAGCGGGGTCAGTCGTTTGACATCGCATGGATACCGCTTTACACCAATCCTTCAAGGCAGCTTCAAAACGATTTGACAAGCAACTTTGATTTTTATAACGCCGGTTTTTTATACACGCTGGATTATTTAGTCGACCATAACGGGCAGATCGTGCTGCACGGACTGACGCACCAGGAAAACGACACCGTCAGTGCGGTCGGCACGGAGTTTGGCAAAAACTCGCCCTTTACGCTGGACGAGGTCGAGGAGCGCATGAAGCACGCTAAAAAAACTGCCAGATGGCTGTCCTTTGACGATAGCATTTTCGAGTTCCCTCATTACAGCTTCACGCCTAAGCAGCTAGACATTGCCGTCAGGCTGTTTGGCACCATCTGTATGCAGTATCCGTATGCCCGAAAGGCGGGCAGGGTGGAGCATGTGAACAGTCTGCGCAGCGACACGACCTTCATTCCCGCACCGCTCGGGTATATGCCCAATCAAGGCGAACTGCCGGAATTTCGGGAGAAAATCAAAAACGCCGTCGACAGTGAGCTTTTGGGGATGTTCGTCCATCCATATATCGACTTCGCCAACATCACCTGTGCAACCGTCGACGGATACAGGACGTTCGACTATCAGAGCGGCGCAATCATTCCCAGCGTTGTAGATGAAGTGGCCAAAAATGGTTATGTGTTTTCAAAAATAAAATAAAACGGGCTGACACGCAATCGTGTCAGCCTGTTTTATTTACAAAAGTCATATCATTAGAATTTGTTGACCAAGCTCTGCTCATATGACTGAATCATCTTCTTAACCATGTTGCCGCCGATACGACCGGCGTCACGGGAAGTAATGTCACCATTGTAACCCTGCTTCAAAGTTACGCCAACCTCATTTGCAACCTCGTACTTAAACTTATCCAGTGCGTTCCTTGCTTCCACAACAAGTGCCTGATTGCTGTATGCCATTCTTTTTCACCTCCTGTTCGTTACACTAATAATATCTGCAAAACGCACAGGATTATAGCAAGAAATAATATGTTGAATTTCTTGATTTTTTACCTAATAGGAAATTCGAGAAATTTCTTATTAGGTAAAAGCAATGAATTTATGCCTTGACAAAGGGCTGCGGCTGCGCACCTAAACGCTTTTTCGGTATGCTACCTTCTCTTTTGCAGCTCGGCGAAGATGTCCTGAGGCGCAACACCGGTTTCCTTCATTAATACAAGCAGGTGGAAAATCAAATCCGCCGCCTCGTAGCGCACCTCGTCCTTTGAACGGTTCTTTGCGCCGATGATGACCTCCGCTGCTTCCTCGCCGACCTTTTTGCACATCTTGTCGATACCCTTGTCAAAGAGGTAGTTGGTATAGCTGCCTTCCTTCGGATGAATCAACCGGTCGCAAATCACGTCATAGACGTCGTAGAGGACTGCGGGATTGGGCAGCGTTGAAACAACTTCCTCACCTTCCAAATTGCGGTAAAAACACGAGAAATTGTTTGTGTGGCATGCCGCCCCCACCTGCTCGACTTTAAGCAGCAGGCAATCTTCGTCGCAATCGACGCTGATTTCCTTGACAGCCTGAAAGTGTCCGCTCTCCTCGCCCTTCACCCATAGCTTGCCACGGCTTCTGCTGTAATATGTAGCCTTGCCTGTCTCCTGCGTCAGCTTTAAGCTCTCGGCATTCATATACGCCTGCATCAGCACAGCATTGGTGCGCCAATCCTGTACAACCACGGGGATAAGCCCGTTTTCATCGAATTTTAAATTCAACATCCTGATCTCTCCAATCTGACAGGGATATTCCTGCCGTCCAAATATTTTTTCAGGTCGGCGATTTCAAGCTCTTTATAATGAAAGAGTGACGCCGCCAGCACCGCGTCGACGCCGCCCTCGGTGATGGCGTCGTAAAAATGCGCCCTCGTGCCCGCGCCGCCAGACGCAATGACCGGAACGTTTACCATGCTTGTCACCGCCTTGTTGAGCGCGTTGTCATAGCCGTTTTTTACGCCGTCACAGTCCATGCTGGTCAGCAATATCTCGCCCGCGCCCCGCCGCACGCCGTCATGTATCCATTCGAGCGCGTCTATCCCTGTGTCAACACGTCCGCCGTTTAAATAAATCGTCCAGCCGTCGCCATCCTTGCGGCGCTTGGCGTCGACGGCAAGCACCACGCACTGGCTGCCGAAGATATCCGCCGCCTCCGAAATCAGCTCGGGACGTTTGATCGCCGCCGAGTTGACGGAGATTTTGTCCGCGCCCTCACGCAGGATTTCACGAAAATCCTCCACCGTGCGGATGCCGCCGCCCACCGTGAAGGGGATGAACACCTGCTCAGCGACCCGCCGGACCATATCCAGCACGATGCCGCGCGCGTCGCTTGACGCCGTAATATCCAAAAACACCAGCTCGTCTGCGCCCGATTTGTCGTACTCCGCCGCAATCTCGACAGGGTCGCCCGCATCGCGCAGATTCACAAAATTCACGCCCTTGACCACACGCCCGCCCTTGACGTCAAGGCAGGGGATTATGCGCTTTGCCAGCATAAGCAGTCCTCCAATTTCACATTGCCCGTGTACAGCGCCCTGCCGATGATGACACCGCTTACACCCGTCGGAACAAGATTTTTCACATCCTCCGCCCTGCCCACGCCGCCCGAGGCGATGACGTTCATATTGACGCTTTCGACCATCTCACGCATTGCCGCAAGGTTGGGTCCCGTCAGCATGCCGTCGGTGGCGATGTCGGTATAGATAATTGTTTGTACGCCGATTTCCTCCATCATTTTGGCGAAGTCCACTGCCCCAAAGCCGCTGACCTCCTCCCAGCCGCTGATGGCAACATAGCCGTCCTTGGCGTCAATGCCGACGGCGATTTTACTGCCGTATTTTTTGACGGTTTCCGCCACAAACGCCTTGCTTTTGACGGCGGAGGTACCGAGGATGACCCGCGACACGCCCAGCCCGATGAGCAGGTCAATGTCCGCCATGGTACGGACGCCGCCGCCGAGCTGAACGGGAATGTCCACGTTTTTGATGATGTCACGCACGGCGTCCAAGTTCACAGGCTTTCCCGCTTTTGCGCCATCAAGGTCGACCAAATGCAGGCGCTTTGCGCCGAGCCGCTCCCACTTCTTCGCCATTTCCCACGGAGTGTCGCCGTACACCGTGCTGTCGTCATATCGTCCCTGT
This sequence comes from Bacillota bacterium, assembly GCA_022706765.1. Classification (GTDB taxonomy): domain Bacteria; phylum Bacillota; class Clostridia; order Monoglobales; family Firm-18; genus JAKJBX01. The sequence goes on along the minus strand of JAKJBX010000021.1, from coordinate 15,671 downwards.
GTCAGGCGGACGCATTTGCCGCCGAGCATATCAATTGCCGGATAGATCGTCATAGTTTTTCCTCACAAATTCGCAAAATTTTTCAGGATGTGCAGCCCTACGCCGCCGCTTTTTTCGGGGTGGAACTGGGTGGCAAAGATATTGCCGGACTCCGCGGCGACGTCAAGCGTCGCGCCGTAGTCCGTCGTGGCGGAGACGATACTCTTGTCTGCCGCGTCGAGGTAGTACGAATGCACAAAATAGACATAGCTGCCGTTTGGTACGCCCGTAAACAGCCTGCCAAATTTGATGTCCAAACTGTTCCAGCCGATTTGCGGAATTTTAAGCCCCGTGTCGGGGATTTTAACGATGCCGCCCTTTAAGATGCCCAAGCCCTCGCAATCGCTCTCCTCGCTGTATTCAAACAGCAGCTGCAAACCGAGGCATATTCCCAACAGCGGCGCTTTGACGTTTTTGAGCACGGTGTCAAGCCCGCTTGCCCGCAGCTTTTCCATGGCGCTGCCGAACGAGCCGACACCCGGCAAAATCAGCTTCTCCGCCGATTCGATGGTTTTTAAGTCGTTGGTGATTTGCGCCTCACCGCCCAAAAACGCAATCGCCTTTTGGACGCTTTTGAGGTTGCCCGCACCGTAGTCGATGATGGTTATCACTTAATAATCTCCCTCGTTTTATTGACAATATCCATGATTTTGTCCTTTTTCATTTTCAGGCTGACACGGTTGACCACCAGCCTTGCGGACAGGTCACAGATTTCTTCGAGCACCGCAAGCCCGTTTTCTTTGAGCGTCTTGCCGCTTTCGACGATGTCGACGATGACCTCCGACAGCCCGCACAGCGGCGCAAGCTCGACGCTGCCGCTCAGCTTGATGATTTCGATGGTCTGATTTTTCTTGGTCGAAAAATACTCCCGCGCGATGTTGGGGTACTTTGACGCCACCTTGATGTAGCCGCCCGGCACGGCGGAGTCCGCCCAGCCGCACACACACATCTTGCATGCGCCGAATTTGAGGTCCAGCACCTCGTAGAGGTTTTTGCCCTCCTCCAAGATGGTGTCTTTGCCGACAATGCCGATGTCCGCCGCGCCGTACTCTACATAGGTCGGCACGTCGGAAGCCTTGACAAACATATATCTGATGCCGTTTTTTTCGTCGTTAAAAATCAGCTTGCGGGTCTTTTCCTTCATCTGCGCGCAATCCAGCCCGATTTTTTCAAACAACTCGATGGAAAGCTCGGCAAGCCTGCCCTTTGCCAGCGCAATCGTTAACGTTTTCACCGTCCGTCACCTCCGAGTAAATCAAAAATCGACGTTCGGGTGACCTCGCCCGCCTGCAAATTCACGATGTCGATGGTTTCGTCGTCCACCACCCGGACAATGCCGCCGATTCCGCGGCTTTTGGCATAGTCCTCCGCGCCCTCGCCGCCAAGCCACATCTCGACGCACAGCCCGCTGCCGCGCAGTCCCTCGGCAATCTTAAACGCTGTGCCCCGCGCAACTTCGCCGCAAACCAGCGTATCCACAACCAGCGGCTCCTGCGCTATTTTTTTGTGGCTCAGCGCCGAAATCACACGCTCGATGCCGATGGCGATGCCGGTTGCGGGAGTAGGCTCGCCGAACTCGCCGATGAGGTTGTCATAGCGCCCGCCGCCGCAAACGGGAAAGCCGACCCCGTAGGTGAAGCCCTTGACGATCACGCCGGTGTAGTAGCTGAGCCCCTGCACCATGCCGAGATCGATCGACACATATTCTTCAAAGCCATAGTCCTTGAGGATGCCATACACCTCAATCAAATTGTCAAGCGCAGCCCTTGCACGCTCGCCCAAGGGCTTCGACTTGATTTTTTCGATAACATCAATATCGCCGAACAGGTTGGGCAGCTCCAATATCAGTTCCTTTAAATCTTTATCAATTTTATAGCCGTCGGCAATCTCGCCGATGGCTACAAAGCTCTTTTGGTCAATCAGCTTCCGGATGCGCTCGATGGTCTCCTCATCCAACCCCGTCTGCGCCATAATGCCTTTAAAGAATTCCGCCTGACCAATGTCGATCTGGAATTCGTCCAGCCCGCAGGCGAGCAGCGCACGAATGGTTGTGGCGATCACCTCGGCGTCCGCCGCGGCGGAGCTGTTGCCGATGAGCTCAATGCCTGCCTGTGTGAATTCCTTTTGAATAGCGCCCGCCACCGCGTCGCCGTCACGAAACGCACTGCCGGCATAGCTGATGCGCTTGGGCAGCGGTACGCCGCCGAACTTGGTCGCATACATCCGCGCAATCGGCGTGGTGAGGTCGGGGCGGAGCGTCAGGATCCTACCCTGACGGTCGAAAAATTTGAGCATCGCGCTTTGGTCGACCGCACCGTTGTCGTTGTCAAACACATCGTAAAATTCAAAGGTCGGCGTCTGCACCTCGAAATAGCCGCTCGCCTTGAAGGTATTTAATATGTTTTCCTCAATGCGCCTTTTGAAGGCACACGCGTTTTCGAGGACGTCAAGCACCCCTTCGGGCGTATGCGTCTTCCAACTGTTCATACAACCGCACATCCGTTTCGCTTTATTATGGTAAATCGTTAAAGTGATTTTAGCATACTTTTCCCCGCTTGTCAAGTCCTAAGGCGTGACATTCTGGAATGCGCGTGGCAGACGGCGATGGCAAGGGCGTCCGCCGTGTCGTCCGGCTTCGGCGTCTCGCTTAGACCGAGGATGGATTTCACCATCTGCTGCACCTGATTCTTATCCGCGCGCCCATAGCCGACCACCGCCTGCTTGACCTGCAAAGGGGTGTATTCAAATACGGGAATCCCAGTGTTTGCCGCCGACAGTATCAGCACGCCCCTCGCCTGACCAACCATGATGGCGGTTGTGACATTGGAATTGAAGAAAAGCTCCTCGACCGCCACCTCGTCCGGGCGATATTTGCCGATGATAAAGCACATGTCGTCATAGACCATTTTCAGCCGCTCGGGCATGCTGACATTGGGCGGCGAATACACCGCGCCATAGTCAACGGTCTTGAACTTCCGGTTGTCAAATTCCACAACGCCAAAGCCGATGGTCGCAAGCCCGGGATCAATGCCCAAAATACGCATCAGTTTTTCACATCGTTTCCATAGACTTCGATTTCCGTCAGTGCCGCCCAGGTCAGCGGATTCGCCGCCTGCTTGAAGTTTTTAAGGCGCACCCACTCAATCGTCCTTTTGCCGCCGAGCGAAACCTCCTGCGGCGCGCCCGTGCGGTCAAATTCCGCAACGATTTCGGTGCCGTCCGACAGCTCGACCGTCAGTGATTTCCAATAGGTGTCGTGGTCGTCCTTGTAGTCCGCTCTTAAATAAAACACCAGCTTGTCCGCCTCGACCGGACGTCCGAAAAACAGCTTAAAGTCCACGTCCTCCCTTGCGCCGCCGCCCCATGATTGGTACGGGAAGTTCCCGTGACTGTCATTTAGGGTATAGCCGTCGATGGCGTTGCGCTCCTCAAAGGTCGACTCGTCACGGGTGACGAAGTTGGCGAGCGCATGGGGATAGCACACATCAATGCCCCGCTTGTCGTGCGAATTAATCGCCACATTGCGGTAGGCATAAATCTCTTCTTCCGCTGCGTACCGGACGGCAATTTTGTGGCTGTCCCCCGAAAAGGATTCCTTGCCGTAGGCGTTCAGCTTCTCACCGAACGGGATGGCATAGGTCATGCTGCCCGACGGCAGGTATATCATACATTCATTCAGCGCCTCGTCCAGCCTGATGACCAAATATTTGCCCTCGGTTGCGGTGAGTACGATGTGGTCGCCCTCGCCGTATGTCCCGTTGTATTCAAACGCAATAGCGCCGCCCTCTTTGGCGTCAAGCACTTTTCCCTCACTATTTTTGACCTGTAAGCTAATCATCTTCATTTCCTTCCCCATATTAGTATTCTCGTATATTTCATAATGAAATTGCGCATCGCCGTTTCCAAGCGTTTTTTGCGGGAAAAATTCGGCGGCGCAATAGATTTCATGCGGATATTTTATCATGTTTGGTTAGTATTGTCAAACAAAGCGGTAAGGCATCCGAAAATTTATGCAAATTTTTTGTTGACAAATGCGGTTAGTTGTAGTAAACTTTAATTGGTTAGCAGCCGCTAACTAATTTTTCAACGCTTGGGTTAGTTTATACTAATCAAAGGAGGAGAACGTGATGCCCCTATCTATGGCAAATATCGGCGAGAAAAACTATGTGAAAAAAATTAACGGCAAGGATGAGGTCAGGCGGTTTTTGGTGAGTCTCGGCTTTACGGCAGGGACGGACGTCACGGTGGTTTCAGAGTTTGCGGGCAATATGATCATCAGCGTCAAGGACACGCGCATCGCACTCGACAAAGCCATGGCAAACAGGATTATGGTGTAATAAGCAGTAAGCGCTTATCATACATTGAATTTATTGCGCCGCCGAAATTTTCCCCGCAAAAAACGCACGGAAACGGCGATGCGCAATTACACCATATTTCGCAAGAAATATAATATGATAACGTGATATATTTCGGAGAGGAAGATGTGCAATGAAAACATTGAGAGAGGCAAAGTGCGGCGAGACGACCAGCGTCGTCCGGCTCACGGGCGAGGGTGCGGTCAAGCGCCGCATCATGGATATGGGCATCACCAAGGGCACGGAGATTTTCGTCCGCAAGGTTGCTCCGCTCGGCGACCCTATTGAGGTAACGGTTCGCGGCTATGAGCTTTCGCTCAGAAAAGCGGACGCCGGGATGATTGAAGTCAAATAATTTTTTTGGGTAGCGGTTAGTCTTTACTAACACAATGCTTTGGGGAGGAAACAAGCCATGTCAATTAAAATCGCCCTTGCGGGCAACCCGAACAGCGGCAAGACGACGCTGTTCAACGCACTGACGGGGTCTAATCAATTCGTTGGGAACTGGCCCGGCGTGACGGTCGAGAAAAAAGAGGGCAGGCTCAAAGGTCATAAGGACGTTTCAGTGATGGACCTGCCGGGGATCTACTCCCTGTCGCCCTACACCCTGGAGGAAGTCGTCGCAAGGGATTACCTGACCGGAGAGCGTCCCGACGCTATTTTGAACATCGTGGACGGCACGAACATTGAGCGCAATCTGTATCTGACGACGCAGCTGACCGAGCTGGGCATTCCGGTCGTGGTCGCCGTCAACATGATAGATGTCGTTCGGAGGAACGGCGACAAAATCGACATCAACAAGCTGTCTGAGGCACTCGGCTGTCAGGTGGTCGAAATATCCGCCTTGAAAGGGACAGGCATTTCGGTCGCGGCGGAACAAGCGGTCGCGGCGGCAAAAAGCAAGGCGCAGCCCGTGCCGGCGCATAAATTCGCCGACGAGGTGGAGGATGCGCTGTCCGCCGTTTCGGAGCAGCTGCCGGGCAGCGTTCCCGAGGCGCAAAGACGGTACTATGCCATCAAGCTGTTTGAACGTGACCAAAAGCTTATCGCCAAAATGAAAAACGCCCCCGATGTGGAGGATATCATCAAGGCGGCGGAGGATTCTCTGGATGAGGATGCGGAGAGCATCATCACCAACGAGCGCTACATGTACATTTCGTCCATCATCAAGTCGTGCTATCAAAGGAAAAGCAAGGTCAAGGACACGACCTCCGACAAAATCGACAAGGTTGTGACAAACCGCTTTTTGGCGCTGCCGATTTTTGCGGTGGTGATGTTTTTGGTCTATTATGTTGCCGTGACATCGGTCGGCACGCTGGCGACAGACTGGGCGAATGACGGTGTGTTCGGCGACGGCTGGCGGCTGTTCGGCATCGGCACGCCTGCCTATGAGACGTCGGTGGGCGCGTACGAAACCGAACAGGCAAAGCTCGAGGCGTTCCTCACCGCCGCCGGGGAGGATGGCATTGATACGTCGGCTGTGGTTGAAACGCTCGAATCCGATGAGCCTGACGGGGTGGTATTGGACGCATTTGCGGAGGCGGCGGGCGAAATCGAGGCGACTGCCGAAATCACAGACGGGGACGGAGAGATTGAAGAGCTCACCGTCGGTCTTGCAGACTTTCAGGCGGCGCTTGAAGCGTCCGAGCCTGACCCTGCCGAATACGGGCTGTGGATCCCCGGCATTCCCGTTGCGGTCGAAGCGATGCTCAGTGCAATCGGTACCGCCGATTGGCTGAACGGTCTGATCTTGGACGGTATTGTCGGCGGCGTCGGCGCGGTTTTGGGTTTTGTTCCCCAGATGCTCGTACTGTTCTTTCTGCTGGCGTTCTTAGAAGCGTCCGGCTATATGGCGCGTATCGCCTTTATCATGGACAGGGTGTTCAAAAAATTCGGGCTTTCGGGCAAATCCTTCATACCCATCCTGATCGGTACGGGATGCGGCGTACCGGGCGTTATGGCGTCCCGCACGATCGAGAGCGACCGTGACAGAAAGATGACGATCATGACCACCACCTTTATCCCGTGCGGCGCAAAGCTGCCGATCATCGCCCTGATCGCTGGCGCGCTCTTCGGCGGGGCGTGGTGGGTGGCGCCGAGCGCTTACTTTGTCGGCATGACCGCCATTGTGGTGTCGGGTATCATCCTGAAAAAATCCCGTATGTTTGCGGGCGACCCCTCGCCGTTCGTTATGGAGCTTCCCAGCTATCATATGCCGACCATCGTCAACCTGCTCCGCAGTATGTGGGAGCGCGGCTGGTCATTTATCAAAAAAGCGGGAACGATCATTCTGCTCTCGACGATCTTTGTGTGGTTTGCCTCTAATTTCGGCATCGTCGACGGCAGACTTGCGATGGTCGAAGATTTAAGCGACGGCTTCCTTGCCGCCATCGGCGGTGCGGTTGCGTGGGTGTTCACGCCGCTGGGCTGGGGCAACTGGCAGGCAGCCGTGGCGGCTATCACCGGATTGGTCGCTAAGGAAAACGTCGTCGGCACATTTGGCGTGCTGTACGGCTTTGCCGAGGTCGCCGAAGACGGCGCCGAGATTTGGGGCACGCTGTCGGCAAGCTTTACGTCCGCCGCCGCTTACTCTTTCTTGGTATTCAACCTGCTTTGCGCACCCTGCTTTGCCGCCATCGGCGCAATCAAGCGTGAGATGAACAACGCCAAATGGACCTGGTTCGCCATCGGCTACCAAACCGTTTTCGCCTATGCCATATCGCTTTGCGTATACCAAATCTGGTCGCTGTTTACCGGCGGCGGCTTCGGCTACGGCGTCATTGCGGCAATACTGATCGTTGCGGCGCTGATCTATCTGCTGTTTCGTCCGCATCCGCAAAACCGGGATGCCAAAGGCAATGGGTTGAAATCCGCTCTGAGCGCATAGCCAAAGCATGCAATAAAGAAGGAGGTATCCTTATGATGACATTTATCATCCAAAACCTCGGCACAATCGTGGTATCGCTGGTCATTGCGGCGCTCATCGTGCTGGTTATCAGGCGTATGAAGAAAAACAAAGGCTGCGGCTGTGGCTGCGGCGACTGCGAAATGTCGGATATTTGTCATAAATGAACGCGAAACCTTCGGCGCTGTCTGCGCCGTGTCAAGATTGCCGGGTCTGCCGGCTGTGCCGCGCCTGATGCGTTGTCAGGTGCGGCACGCTCACCGAACAAAGGCATTTTTTATCTTATAGGAAATTACGCCAATTTTGTGTAATTTCCGCGCTTCGGCGAAATGAATTCGCCTGCGCATCCGCTTGCGCGGCAAGCGGATGCGTTCAAGAAAGCGCATACACGCTTGAACGCTTTATTTTTTCACCAAAAGTTAGTTATAACTAACCCATTGACAAAGGAGGGCGTGCGATGTGCGTCGTTATCGTCGGGGGACACGACAGGATGGTCTGCCGGTACCGCGACATTTGCAAGAATTTCGGCTGTAAATGCAAGGTCTTTACACAATGTCCGGGCAATTTCAAGGGACAGATCGGTAACCCTGATCTGATCATCCTGTTCACCAACACCGTGTCGCACCAAATGGTGAATGTCGCGACCGACATTGCCGACAAGGCGAACGCCAGGCTCGAACGCTGCCACACCAGCAGCTCAAGCGCACTAACCAATATATTGCAGGCATACTGCGCATGCTGACGGGAGGGTTACCTATGCTTGAATCGTTTATCGCGCGGCATTGCGCGCCGGCGCTTGCAGGCATCAAGCCGGCAAACATTGTTGCCATTTTAAAAGCGCAGTTCGCGGACACCCGAGATGAGCTGGACACGCTCAACCGTAGCTTGAACCATCGGGATATTTTTTTTGAGGTGCTGTGCGAGTGCGACCGCAGGTTGTTGGTGATGGTCTACCGCAAAAAGCGGCTGTCGGAATGCCTCAGTAACCCTGAAATCGCAGAGTTTTTGGTGTCATACGGTTATCCCGGGGGCGCAAGCCTTGAAACCATGCTCGAACACCTGCGGCAGAGGGTAGCGGGCGGAATAGATTTCCCCCACGAAATCGGGGCATTTTTGGGCTATCCGCTGTGTGATATTTTGGGTTTTTTAAATCACAAGGGCGTCGGCTGCAAGCTGACAGGGTACTGGAAGGTGTACGGCGACGAGCAAGGTGCAAGGGTAATGTTCGAGCGGTATGACCGGTGCCGCAAGGCGCTGATAAAGCACGTGGCAAACGGGCATTCGCTCGCGCAGTTATTTTGCGCATAATTCATATAAGGAGGATTTGTCATGGGTAAGACGGCAATCATTTATTGGAGCGGTACAGGCAACACGGAGGCAATGGCGAAGGCGATTGCGGAGGGCGCAGGCAGTGCAGCAACGCTTTTTGAGGTGACGCAAATCTCGGCGCAGGACGCAAGGGCGTATGACAATCTGGCGCTCGGCTGCCCGTCTATGGGTGTGGAAGAATTAGAGGAGTCGGATTTCGAGCCGTTCTTCACAGAGCTCGAAAGCGGTCTTGGCGGCAAGAACGTAGCGCTTTTCGGCTCATACGACTGGGGCGACGGCGAGTGGATGCGAAACTGGGAGGCGCGCGTCAGGGACGCAGGCGCCAACCTGGTCGGCGGCGAAGGGCTGATCATCAACGAAGCGCCCGACGACGGCGGACTTAAAGTGTGCAAAGCGCTCGGCGAAACGGTTGCGGCGCTGTAAAAAAGCATAACCAAAATTAAAACCGCCCAAGACGCTTGCTTTGTGTCTTGGGCGGTTCTCTTTTGATAATTAATAGTGGATGTATGCCGCGTTTTCCTCATCGACCCATGTGACATCCAACCAAAGTATAGCAGCGGCAAATGTCCTGAGCGGCACATAGATATAGTTGTCGATCACAACCACATCCTTGGCAAGCTTCACCTCGAAGTCATTATAGTATATGGTGTTGCCGTATGGCGGAAGCTTTGCGTCACGTATCAGGTCAAATTGCCTTCCGAAAAGCATCATATTGGCGGCGTCATCCCAATAAAATCTATAGCCATGCCTCGCCACCAGCTCCTCAAACGGGACATACAATGTGCCATCGATCATGAGCGGCTGCTTGCCGCCGAAATCAATTTTATCGCCGTACATGATCACCGAGATGCTACCGTCCGGGGCAGGCAGGACGTAGTCCGGCTCGTAGGTGTAATCCTCGTATCTATATTCATATGTGCGCTCTTCTATCAAATCCCTGAGCATATCGACGTATGAGAGACTGTTATCGTCGGTCAGCGTCGGGAGCTGTACAGACTTGACACTGTTGACGTCGGTGTATTCCTCTTTGAAGCTGAAAAGAAATTTGAAATTAAACGCGTCGTCGTAGACATAGCCGTCCGTTGCTTTGGCAATGGCGTTGACGTCAATAAGGATGTCCGCAAAGCCTTCGACCTTGGTAATGTATCCTTGTCTATCTAAGGTATAGGTAATGCTCAGCCCTTTGTCGCCAAGCAAGGGGAATTTATTCAAAAAAGCAAAGAATTCATCCGACAGGGCTTTGCCCGCCGCCAGTTCCCATTCGTCCTGATCAAAGAAATCGCTGACTTCGTCTTCCATCTCATCCAAATCTTCGTCCGGAAGAATGCCCCGATAAAACGTTATGACCTCCAAAACAGCGTCTTTGGTCAATTGACGCGCGCTTTCCTCCTCGAAGTAGGTGTCGGCGATGGATTTGAGCAGCAGCTTCAACGTCGCGTCATTGAGGGTCAGGGTGTATTGGCTGCCCTTTTTGGTGATGATGCTCGGCGCGTTTTTGACCGTCTTGGCATAGTCGCTTTGGAATTTCACCAGTGCGGTTTGAAGCTTTTCCATCTTTGCCTTATACGCCTGCTTGCCGACATTCAGCGTCAGGGGAATGCCCATCTCGTCCGCAAAGCTTGCCAGCTCGGTAAGGTCCATGACCATATACTCCGCATTTTCGTGCTCCTCGGGCAGAAACATCCGGTAAAGCGTCGGGATTTTGAAGGTTTCCACAAACTTATCGTCAGCAATGTCAAGATACACATTAGACTTAAACGAGATGTCCTCCGCGGCAAAGGTGTACTCTACCGCGCCCTTCATGCCGTCACCGGTGTTTAGCACAGTCGTGTCGGTCTTGATTTTAAAGGCACTCAGCGCCTTCAAAACACTGTTCATATTGACAGACATATACGCTTTTTCTTCCTCGGGTATTTCACAGGACATGGTCGCCCCGTATTCCCCGACGACCCGCCACGACGTCATTGCCGCGGATTTTTCAACCGCCGATAAAAAGCCGAGTTCATCGCCAGTACACCCCGTCAGCGTGAAGCCCAACACAAAAATCAGCAGCATTGCAACCGGTCTGCGCATTGATTAGCCCCCTTTAAGAAAATTGTATAACAACATTGTACCATATCCTCTGATTATATACGCCTTCAGCGCAAGGAAGGACATGGTGAAATTCGCTGCACTCATTATACCATAGATTTTTTCAAAATCCATGGTATAATTGCGCATCACCGTTTCCGAGCATTTTTGCGAGGAAAAATTCGGCGGCGCAATAAATTCTGCGCGGAGCGTATAATATCCGCTTGCGGATATTATACCATATTTTATCAGAAAGTGTCAACAGATATCCCCGCACGCAGCGCGGCGATTTCGGGGTTGGAAAAGTATTCGTCAAAGGTGGTCTGGCGGTCGATGATGCCCCCGGGCGTCAGTTCGATGATCCTGTTGGCAACCGTCTGGACAAACTGGTGGTCGTGGGAGGCGAACAAAACCGTGCCCTTAAAGTCCGCAAGCCCGTTGTTAAGCGCTGTGATGGACTCCAAATCCAGGTGGTTGGTCGGCTCGTCGAGCAGCAGCACGTTTGCCCCGCTCAGCATCATCTTTGCCAGCATGCAGCGCACCTTCTCACCGCCCGACAGGACGTTCGCCTGCTTTTGCGATTCCTCGCCCGAAAACAGCATCCTGCCCAAAAAGCCCCGGATGAAGGTCTCGTCCTTTTCAGCCGAATACTGGCGCAGCCAATCCACCAAATTGAGGGTGACGGCGTCGAAATAGGCGCTGTTGTCCTTGGGAAAGTAGGCCTGAGAGGTCGTAACGCCCCATTTGTATTCACCGCTGTCGGCATCTTCCTCATCCATCAAAATCTTAAAAAGCGCCGTCTTTGCAAGGTTGTTTGCGCCGATAAAAGCAATTTTGTCGCCCTTGCTGACGGAAAAGCTAACGTTGCAAAGCGCCTGCTCTCCGTCGATGACCTTGTTGATTTCGCTGACCGTCAGCAAATCATTGCCGACCTCACGCTCCTGCTTAAAGCCGACATAGGGGTACTTCCTCGACGAGGGTCTTATATCCTCGACGGTAATCTTTTCAAGCAGCTTCTTGCGTGAGGTCGCCTGCTTGGACTTTGAAGCGTTCGCACTGAATCGCTGGATAAACTCCTGCAACTCCTTGATTTTCGCCTCGTTCTTTTTATTCTGCTCACTCGCCTGACGCAGGGCAAGCTGGCTCGATTCATACCAAAAGTCGTAGTTGCCCATGTACAGCTGAATTTTGCCGTAGTCGATGTCAGCAATATGGGTGCAGACCTGATTGAGGAAGTGCCTGTCGTGCGACACCACGATGACGGTGTTTTCAAAGTCGCTCAAAAAGTTTTCGAGCCAGGTGACCGACGCCAAATCCAGGTGGTTGGTCGGCTCGTCGAGCAGCAGGATGTCGGGGTTGCCGAAAAGCGCCTGTGCCAGCAGCACCTTGACCTTGTCAACGCCGTCAAGCTCGTGCATGAATTTATAGTGCAGCGTATCCGAAACGCCAAGCCCGTTTAAGAGGATTGCCGCGTCCGACTCGGCTTCCCACCCGTTCAGCTCCGCAAACTCGCCTTCCAGCTCGCCCAGCTTCATGCCGTCCTCGTCGGAAAGCTCCGCCTTGGCGTAGATTTCCTCCTTTTGGATGATGATGCCATACAGCCGGGCATGACCCATGATGACCGTCTGCAACACCTGACAATTATCATATTCATAATGATTTTGTTTCAGCACCGCAAGGCGCGCGCCCGGCGGAATAACCACCTCGCCCTTACTCGCTTCCAGCTCACCCGACAGGATCTTCAAAAAGGTCGACTTGCCCGACCCGTTTGCCCCGATGAGCCCGTAGCAGTTACCCGGTGTGAATTTTATGGTGACGTCTTCAAACAACGCCCTTTTTCCGAATCTTAATGTGATGCCGTTTGTGCTGATCATTTTTCTTTTTCCGCCTTCATCTTAATATTTGTCCGCTGGCTTGCCCGCTGCTACCAGCGTCTTAGTGCCCAGCAGCATAAAGCCCTGTGCGAACAGCAGTATGCCCGTCACAAGCAATATCCACTCGATTTTGATCCTATCGGCAAGGATCCCGTAGGGGATCATAGCGACTGGCATGACTGCGCTCGACAGCATCCCCAGCGCACCGAACACCCGCCCTAAATACGCCTCCTCCACCTTTTCCTGCAACAGCACGGTCGAGGTCGTGTTAAAGGTCGGCATGGAGAGACCCGCCACGCACATGAAAATCAGATAGACCCAAAACACCGATACTAAACCAAGCGCAAAAGTTGCGATGCCGATGATAAAGCTGGACAGCGCCATGGTGTGCACCCTGTTCTTAAAGCCGCCCCAGGACGCGATCGCAATCCCGCCCAGCATCATGCCGACCGAAAAGGCAATCTCGATCGCCGTCAGCCGCCAGACCTCCGGACCGAAGCTGCGGGCGACCTGTATGGGGGTCAGAAATGCCGCAGGGGCGACCAAAACGAAGAATATCGTACAAAACACAAAGAACGCCATCACGAACTTGTGCCGCCAAATATAGAGCCAACCCTGACCCATATCCTCAAAATAGCCCATCGTCTGCTTTTCAGCTGCCTTGGCGTGCAGCGGGATATGCAAAAACGCCGCCATCACGAACACGGCGATCGCCGCCGTGACCACGTCAATGAAAAAGATGGTTTCGATCGGCGCAAACGTCAGCAATGCGCCGCTGAGCATCGGACAAATCAGCATAGTTACCGACATGATGCTGCTGTTGATCGCATTGACACGCATCAGCTTATCCTCGGGAACAAGCTGGGGAAGTACCGCGCTGACGCACGGCGTCTGCACCGCGGCGCCGAGTGCACGGACCGACATGGCGCCAAGCAGCAGATAGATGGAATCGTGACCCGACATAAACAGGAGCGCCAGCGTCAGTGTCGACAGCGCGATCCCCGTGTCCGCCATGATGATTAGCCTCTTGCGGCTGTACCGGTCCGCCCAAACGCCCGCAAAAGGCGACAAAAAGAAGGTCGGCAAAAAGCCGCAGATGATCGAAAGCGTCATCATGACCCCCGACTGCGTTTTGAGCGTGATGTGCCATGTGATGGCGTACTGGACAAGCATCGACCCGAAGAGCGATATGGTTTGGCTGGTTAAAAACAGTATGGTGTTTTTCTGCCATTGTTCTCTCATGATTTCTACCTCTTATACATTAATCCATTTATTATATTACAAGATGCATAAAATAGCAATCCTTTTTTTGTGGATTTTCACAATCCCTATGCGTTTGGAAACGCAAAGCGCCGATGTGTTGATTTTTCCGCTTACATTTTGTATAATAACGTCAAGGGGGGCGCTGATATGCCGAACATCGAGCTAACGAACATGGTGATGGTTTATGACACTGCGGCAAACAAGGCGCTGGTCATCGACAGGGTCAAAAGCTGGGCGGGTCTGTCCTTTCCCGGCGGGCACGTCGAGGAAGGCGAGAGCTTTACAGCCTCCGCCGTGCGTGAAATTAAGGAAGAAACAGGGCTTGACATCAGAAACTTAAAGCTGTGCGGCATTTTGCACTGGGTCAACGCCAAGACTCTTGACCGGTACATTGAGTTTTTGTATAAGACGACCGATTTTAGCGGCAATCTGCTGGACAAAACCGAGGAGGGCAGGATTTTTTGGCTCTCGCCCGATGAGATCATCGGAAAAGCCTACACCAACAACTTTCACAAGTACTTTCCGCTGTTTTTTGAGGATAGATACAGCGAGGGCTTTGGGGAATGGGACGGCGACGGTCCGGGCAGGGTCATTTATCAATAGTAAGAACTTGTATTCATAACGAAAACCGCCGTCTTGACGGTCATTTTCGCTATGAATACAAGTTCTAAACATCACACAAACACCAGCTGTACCAACGTCATATAAATAACTGTGCCGGCGCCGATGCTGATTAGCGGCTTTTTCAGCCACAGGTGCAGACAGGCGACGCAGGCGACGGCGGCGGCTTCGGGCGCGGCAAACGGATACGCCGTGACCGACACGCCTTTTAAACAGTACACCACCAAAAAGCCCATGACCGAATAGGGCAGCGCCTTGCCTAAATACAGAACCAGGGCTGGCGCTTTTGTGTTGTCGGGAAAGCACAGAAAGGGCAAGAACCGTGTCACCATCGTGCCCAGCGACATCATCGCTATGGTGATAAGGATTTCAGTCTGCGTCATATGCATGACCTCCGTTGCGCTGCTCCGCGCCGATGCGTTTTTTGAAAACGATCAGCGCCGCAGCGATTAGCACCATGGCGGGGATAATGAAATGGTCCTGCCCGAAAATCATCAGGCACAAAACCGACGACACCACCCCGATAACGGCGGCGGTGTGTTTTTCCTGCTCACGCCACTGGTTGAGGAAAATCACCACGAACAGCGCAGTCAGTACAAATTCCAGACCCTTTGTGTCAAAGCGGATGAACTGACCCGCCGCTGCGCCGATGACTGAATAGGACACCCAGTAGATATAGTTTAAAAGGGTGACAAAGAAATAGAACAGCCGTCTGCTGACCCCCTCCGGCGGCTCGGCGGAGCAGTTGATCGAAAAGGTTTCGTCCACTAGCCCGAAAATCAAAAACGCTTTCATCCTGCCCGTGCAGGCATATTTGCCCAGCATGGCGACGCCGTAGAACAGGTGCCGGGCGTTGATCATCAGGGTGAGCAGCAGAGCATAGAGCGGATGGTAGAGCGAGGTCAGCAGGGCGACGCCTGCAAACTGCATCGATCCGGCAAAAACCGTCAGGCTCGCAAGCAGCGTCCAGCCAATGCCGAAGCCTTTGGCGTTCATCAAAAATCCGTAGGCGACGCCGAGGAACATATAGCCCGTCATGATCGGGATGGTGTACGGGAAAGCCGTTTTGAATGCCTTTGAAATCATCTGTGCGCTCCTAAGACTCAGGTTCGGCATATTTTAATATGCCGAACCTGAAATGGTTGCATTATTTGTTTTGCAGCTTATACAAAATCTTAAAGCCCTGCGCCTCGATCGACTGCTCGATGTCGGCGG
>JAKJBX010000008.1 GCA_022706765.1 Bacillota bacterium | reverse complement strand
GCACCAAAAAGTGCCGCAAGGCGCTTTTTTATCTGATAGGAAATTTCTCGAAGTTCCTATCAGATAAAAACAATTAATTATTCCTTGGCAAAGGCTTGCGGCTGTGCACCAAAAAGTGCCGCAAGGCACTTTTTTATCCTAAAATAACGTCAAAAACAAATTTCGGCAAGTTTGACAAAAACCTTGACACTAAGCCCAAAAAGCATTACAATATTACAATATGGGAAGCAGCGTTCGAGGGCGTATGCGCTTTTTCGAACGCATCCGCTCGCCTTGCGGGCGTGGAAATGACGCTGATTTTGCGTAATTTTCTGTAAATTTCAAAACAATGACAAGGGGTGCGGCTTACATGGCAGTGAAATATATTTTTGTAACGGGCGGCGTGGTATCCGGCATCGGCAAGGGAATAACGGCGGCGTCACTCGGTCGGCTGCTCAAAGCGAGAGGTCTTAGCGTCACCATGCAAAAGCTCGACCCGTACATTAATATGGACCCCGGCACGATGAGCCCGTACCAGCACGGCGAGGTGTTCGTCACGGACGACGGTGCGGAAACCGACCTCGACCTCGGGCACTATGAGCGTTTCATCGACGAAAATTTGAACGCCTATTCCAACGCCACGGCGGGCAAGATATACTGGAACGTCATCACGAAGGAGCGCAGAGGCGATTTCCTCGGCGGCACGGTGCAGGTCATCCCCCACATCACCAATGAAATCATCGACTGCATATATAATGTAGGAAAAGCGCAAAAGTCCGACATCGTCATCACTGAGATCGGCGGCACGGTGGGCGATATCGAAAGCCTGCCGTTTATCGAGGCGATCCGTCAGGTCGCCATCAACGTCGGCAGAGAAAACTGCCTCTTCCTCCACGTCACGCTGGTGCCGTACCTTGAAAAATCGGGCGAGCAGAAGTCCAAGCCCACCCAGCACAGCGTTAAGGAGCTTTTGGGACTGGGCATCCAGCCCGACATCATCGTGTGCAGGACAGAGCGTCATCTGCCCAAGGACCTGAGGGACAAGCTGGCGCTGTTTTGCAATGTTGCGCCCGAGTGCGTTATCGAAAACCTCGACGCCCAAAGCCTGTACGAGGTTCCGCTGATGCTGGAGCTCGAAGGGTTGGCAAGTGTGGTGTGCAAAAGGCTGCATATCGGCTGCGGCGCCCCCGACCTCTCGGATTGGAACGCCATCGTCGAAAAGCACAAGACCCTGCGGGGCAGCGTCACGGTTGCGCTTGTCGGCAAGTACGTCACGCTGCACGATGCCTATATCAGCATTGTCGAATCCTTTGCCCACGCCGGCATCGCCCACGGGGTGAATGTTGACATCCGGTGGGTCAATTCCGACTATGTCACATCCGCGAACGTCACCGAAATTTTAGACGGCGTCGACGGCATCCTCGTCCCGGGCGGCTTTGGCGACAGGGGCATCGAGGGAAAAATTTTAGCGATACAATATGCCAGGGAAAATAAGGTGCCTTTCTTCGGTATCTGCTTGGGTATGCAGCTTGCGGTCGTCGAGTTTGCCCGCAATGTTGCGGGCCTGAAAGGGGCGCACAGCTCGGAGCTCGACCCCGGGACCCCCCACCCCGTCATTGACCTGATGCCGGAGCAGAAAAACATTGAGGACCTCGGTGGCACCATGCGTCTCGGGCAGTACCTCTGCACCTTGGAGAAGGGCACTAAGGCGCATGGGGCATACGGTGCGCTCGAAATCAGCGAACGCCACAGACACCGCTACGAGTTCAACAACGACTATATCACGCAGCTGCAAGGCACAGGGCTGGTCATCGCCGGCAGATCGCCCGACGGCAAGTTGGTCGAGATCGTGGAATATGACGGCAATCCGTGGTTTGTGGGGGTACAGTTCCATCCCGAGTTCAAATCACGCCCCAACCGCCCGCACCCCCTGTTCAGGGACTTTATCGGAGCGGCGGTCAAAAACGGCAGGAAGTAAAGCGGACATAGGGGCGTTGAGCCCGCATAGGTTTTGGACGGCGATGCTGTTGCCTCAGTTTTACATTTCTATTACAACCCTTGACGTACCAAAAATCAGGTGGTATAATCATAACAGTATCAGGTGAAAATATCTGGCATTTTATCATTGGCACCGCAAAAGGCATACATATGAAAAAGGGTTGGATGTTTTTCTGATAAACCGGTGCGAATACGGATGAAAGAGCCGTGTCGCAGACAATGCAGTTTCTCTTTCGCCAAAAAATCAATTTATTATAAGGGAGGATTTTCAATGAAAAATCTCAGAAGAGCATTTGCTGTTGTTGTCGCATTGACAATGGTTTTGAGTACGGTTGCATTCGCATCAGTATTCACCGATGTTAAAGACGACAATGCATATGCGGAACCCATCGAATTGGGCGTAGCGCTTAACCTGTTCAAAGGTTATGAGGACGGCTCGTTCAAACCGGAAGGCGATATCACCAGAGCTGAATTTGCGGCAATCGTGGTCAGAGCCCTCGGTCAGGAAGCACAGGTATCAGGTGCCGCAGGCGCCACCAAGTTCACAGATGTTCCTTCGACCCACTGGGCAGCAGGTTACGTCAATCTCGCTTCGGGCATGGGCATCATCGCTGGTTACGGCGACGGCAAGTTCGGTCCGGAAGATAAGGTAACCTATGAGCAGGCAGTGAAGATGACTGTCGTAGCGCTCGGTTACGGTCCGATCATTGATCCCAGGAACTATCCGGTAGCATACCTCACCGTTGCACAGCAGAAGGGTATGACGACCAACGTTAAAGGCACAAACGGCGTACCGATCAACAGAGGTCAGGTTGCGCAGCTCATTTTCAACTCGCTTGATGTTCCGCTCTTAGAGCAGGTTGGCTTCGGCACAAACCTTAGCTATCAGGAGCAGAACGGTCTTACAAACGGTACTGTTAAAAAGACTCTCCTTTCGGAGAAGCTTGGCGTAGTTAAGCTGAGAGTTGCGGTTACGAAATCTTATGAAGCTGAAAAAGCTAAGAAATCCGACATCGTTCAGATTAACATCGTTAACAACTACAACACCAAATATGACGACAAGGACGAAGACGGCGAAGAGCTTGACAAAGGCGAAGACCTTGACATTAATGTCGGCAAAACCCTTCTTAAAAGCCTTGTAGGCTACAATGCAATGCTCTACGTTGAATATGACGAAACTTCAAGTGACGAGCCGGTTGCGGTTTATGCAAAGAAAGACACTAAGAGCGTTGACGAACTCGTGGTCGCTTCGGCTGACCTTGATTCCGTTAGCGTAGTAGGCACAGGTAACAGCGCAGTCGCAACTGTTAAGTATGAAGTTGCAGGTGCAAAGGCGCTCGAAGATTTAGAGATGCTTAATAAAGCGTCAGTCTACATCAACGGTTATCTTGACAAAAATGTAACGGTTCAAGACGCGCTTACAAGTGGTACGTTCTACGGCGAAGCAACCTTCGCGCTGCTCGACAGCAAGAGTGACTATGACTATGACACACTTTTCGTCACAACCTATGAGAATGTTGTCATCGACTATGTGAACACTTCCTCAGGAATGGTCACCCTTAAAGATATGAGCGCACAGTTCGCCACATCATTTGATGATGACCAATACAGCATCACCATCTATGATGTTAACGGCAAAGAGGTTGACTGGAAAACACTCAAAGAATTTGACATTTTGTCTGTAAGAAAAGTTAGCGGCTCCGCTAAGAGCATTTATATTGCGACGTTGGTTAACGAAAAGGTTTCCGGCGCTATCACTGAAATCGGCGGCGCTGACAACGACCAGTTTACCATCGGCGGCAAGGTGTATGAGGTTGACGGTATTAACGTTACAGCCAATATGCTGAGCCTCAAGGACGAAGGCGACTTCTACCTTGATGTTATGGGTAACATTGCATACTACGAGTTGGGCAGCAGCCTTAGCGGTAACTATGCTTATGTTATTGAAACAGAGTATATACCCGGTATCACCAACAGCTTTGATATTCAAATGTTCAACTACAAGGGTGAGGTTGTTACGCTGAAAACCGCAAGCACCTTCTACCTCTATTATGTAGATGGCGCTTCCTACACCAACAAAAAGATTACCTCATCCGACCTGAAGACCGACGTTGATGGCAAAAAAACGCTCTTTGAGGGTAAGGTTACAGCAGACACACTCATCACCTATGATGTGAATTCGTCAGGCGCTATTGATGAGATTAAGCTTGTCAATACCTTGAATGAAGGTGCAAAAGATAAGAAGGACTTGACAAAGTATGCGGAAGGCGACGGCGAATATACTTCAAGCACTGACTCTATTAAAGTTGGCAGCCCCAGCAAGCGTGCATACATTGGTAAAAACACAGTCATCATGCATGCACCCGAGGGAGCTGACACCGATGCTTATGAACTCCTTGCGTTTGAAGATGACATCAGCAGCCTTACAGATGTTGAGATTTACGACGTTGACAAAGACAGCATTGCAGGCTTGATTCTCATTAAGTCACTGACAGTTGATATGTCAAACGGCGGAACCAACCTTGCACTCTTCAAGAGCAACACAAAAACAACCAATGCTGACGGCGATGATATCGGTAACTTTACCTTCTATCAGAATAAAGAATCGGTAACACTCCCCGGTACGCGTGAAGTTGATCCCGACGACGCTTTTGATGCAGGCGATGCTTTCGTTCCGGCAAAGAATGCGAAGGGTGAACTCACCAACACCTATAAGACAATCGCTAAAGTCAGCGGTTCAACAGTTGCGCCGGTTATCGCCAACTTTAACACCGCCGCAGATGCTGCAAATGACGTTGTATACTACCTCGGAAAAGCGACTGACATTAAGAGCAGCAGACTGACCTTGGATGTAACCAACGGACCAGGCGCTGGTCAGGAAGACGACTTCTCAATTCCGGCAAATGCTAACGTTTATGTCTATGACGACTCGGCAACGAGCAAGAATAGGGTTGCGTTGGCAGGTACCAACTTCATCAACGTATTCTACAAACAGAACAATAAGCTCTTCAACTCTTCTACAAAGAAAGAAGTAGACGTATATGTTCTTATCCGTGAATACGAAGGCAAGAATGTAGATGTAGTTATCTACATGTTTGAAAAATAAGAATAAGCCTTAGGCTTATCCTTAACAAGCAAAATAAATCAAAGCGGCTCACCAATTGGTGAGCCGCTTTTTTGCGTGGCCGGCAGTGTGCAAGATGTTTGAGAATGTGCATAAAAACTAAGGGGCTGAATAACATGATTATTCAGCCCCTTCTTTCCGCTATCGCCGATTTAGTGGTAAAGTTTATTCAATAATCTCTCCGTTGGTAGCGACCGTCACCACTTGCCATGGTATCATCTTGCCTGAGCTGACCAGTGCGGTCTTAACGGCGTTCACAATACCGCCGCAGCACGGCACCTCCATTCTCAGCACCGTGATGCTTTCGATGTCGTTATACCGCAAAATCTCCGTCAGCTTATCGCTATAATCCACGCTGTCGAGCTTCGGGCAGCCAATCAGCGTCACCTTGTTCTTCATAAAGCTGTGGATGTTCGGGTGGGCATACGCCGTACAGTCTGCCGCAATTAGCAGCTTTGCGTCCTGTAAGAACGACGCCGTACTCGACACCAGCTTGATTTGAACGGGCCACTGCCTAAGCTCACTTTGCTGCTGTGCGGCTTGTGAAGCGGACGGCGCGGCTTCCGTTTGATGCCGCTCGATTTTATGTGCCGCCATCGACGGACAGCCGCCGGATATCTGTGTGGGCTGCGGCTTGTGCGCAGCCATGCGTGCGGCAACCGCCGCCTCGTCAAACTCATCCGCCTCACGCTGAATGATTTCGATCGCCCCGGTCGGACATTCCGGCAAACATGCTCCAAGCCCGTCGCAATAGCTGTCACTGACCAGCTTAGCTTTGCCGTTCACCATCCGCAATGCGCCCTCGTGACATGCGCTGACGCACAGTTCGCAGCCGTTGCACTTATCCTCGTCAATATGAATAATATTCCTGACCATATCTCATTACCCCCTTTTCTTTCTGCTACCATTATAGTATAATAACAGGTGAAAAGATGTTGCTGTAGCTACAAAAATACAAATTGGGGTGAGAATAATGCAAACAGAAGATTTCTATACGCTAAAAACCTGCCCGCTATTTGGCGGAATTGATCCGGAATCGCTGAGAGGGCTGGTTGCTTGCCTGTCGCCAATCGTGCGTACATACCAAAAGGAGGACATCATCCTCAATGCCGACGAGCGCATACCGGGGGTAGGGGTAATACTTTCAGGATGGATAAACGTCACACGGGAAACAGCAAAGGGCGACAGGATCATATTGGCACGCCTTTCACAGGGCGATATCTTCGGCGAGGTCGCCGTATTCTCCAACAACCAAATCTCAGTCGCCACCGTCTTTGCTGACAGCGCCTGCCGCCTGATATTCATCCCGCCCGAAAAGATCACCACGGGCTGCGAACATGCATGTTCGGCGCATGGTATGCTGATACGCAATATGCTTGCCATATTGGCGGATAAGGCGATGGTATTGAATAAAAAAATCGGCTATTTGATGATTAAAAGCATGCGCGGCAAAATCAGCGCATACCTGCTCGGTATCCATCACAACACGAAAAAAACCACACTGACCCTGCCATATAACCGAAACGAGCTTGCCGACTACCTCGGCGTGTCACGTCCCTCAATGTCACGGGAGCTGGGCAGGATGCGTGATGAGGGCGTTATTGCGATTGACGGCAGGCAGGTGACACTCAAAGACCTCGCTGCCCTCAAAGTCTTTGCAGAGCAGTAGGGTATCAACCGCTGGCACGGCATCAACCGATGCCACGCATCAATCGAAGCCACGCATCAGCCGATGCCGTGACAGCGGTAAATATCCAAGTCCACGGTATTGTCGTCCGACACCGCTATCCCCTCCGCTTCCAGAAGCCGGCGCTGTACGTCCACGCCGCCGAAGGCGAAGGCGGGCGCAAGAGAACCGAAACGGTTGACCACCCTGTGGCACGGGATAACGCCGGGGCTTGGGTTGACATGCAGCGCATACCCCACCGCCCGGGCGGCATGAGGCGAGCCGCAGAGCGCGGCGATCTGTCCATAGGTCGCCACCTTGCCCTTCGGGATTTTTACCACCACATCATAAACCATATTGTAAAAACTCATATCAATCCTCCTGTAAATCGGCGGATATTCTAAAACAACGCAAAGACAAAAAAGCGCTGATTTAACCGAAAATCACGCAATAGAACGCAGGATTTTTTTCGGCACACAAGGCGCAGGTTCTTGACAATGGTTTGTCCATTGCCAACGGTTCTGTAACGCAGTATGGCGGAAAAAAGACAAGTTATATCAGATGATTTTCGGTTAAATTCAGCGCTCGACCTAAATGTGTGCGTACATGTCGCCGTAAGGACGCTTGGAACGGGGTGAAATTCTGAGGAATTTTTCGCTCATCACCTCGTCATATGACACACCGAAGTATGTGCAATAGTTCTTGACGTAGCGTGCGATCTGTTCCATATCTTCACCGCTGCATTCAAAGCTCGTGACCTCCTTGGCAAGCCTGTGCTCGGGGACGTTGCCCCGGACATAGATGACGCCGCCATGCATACCCGTACCGAAATAGCTGCCAACCAGGCTGTCGTCGTTTTTGCGGTTCAGACCGAGCAGCACCAGCGTCCCGCCCGCCATATACTCGCCGAGGAAAGCGCCGGCGCAGCCGCCGATGACGATGGCAGGTTTTGCGTCCTTATATTCTTTCATATGGATGCCGCAGCGATAACCGACGTCCGTCTCGACGTAAATCGCACCGTTGCGCATCGCATAGCCGAGCGCATCGCCCGCCCGCCCGTGGATGATGATCGTGCCGTTGTTCATGGTGTTGCCGGCAGCGTCCTGGACGTTTCCGTTGACGTTGATGGTCAGCCCGTCCATGTAGGCGGCAAGGTCGTTGCCGGGCGTGCCGTAGATATCGATTTTATAGTCGCCCCGCACGCCGCAGCCGATATAGCGCTGACCGTTGACGTCCTTTAATGTGACGCTTTTCGCCTTGGCAAACGCCGCCTTTAATTCTTCATTAAGTTCCTTATGATGTTTCAGTCCAGCAGTCACCGTCATCGCCCTGCACCTCCCCCGATTTTCTTCGCGCGCTCCTCAGGCTTAAAGTTGATCAGCCCGATACCGTTTGTGATGTCGCCGTCGATGGTTGCAAGGTCGACCCCGTCACGGATAAGGGTGGTGTAAAGACCCGCGCGGTTGGGCGCATTGATTAAAATAAAGCCTTTCAGCATGTTGTTTTGCATGACAAACTTCTTGTATTGCTGCCCCTTGGCGATACGGACGATTTCATAGCCGCTCTCGTCTGCGGGGTTGATAATGCCGCAGGTCATGACCTTCAAGCCGAAAAACCCGACCGAGTTGAGCGGCATACCGCCGTCGAACAGCTCGTCTGCGTGCCCCGCCATGCTTGCGCCGGCAATCCTGCCTTGACGCACCGCATTGGGCCACAACGCAAGGATCTTTTGCGTGCCGTCCAAGATGTCATAGCTCTCGACGCAGTCGCCTGCGGCGTAGATGTCTGGGACAGAGGTCTGCATATGCGTGTTGGTGACGATGCCGCGGTTGACGGTCAAGCCAAAGTTCTTAGCCAGCGTTATCGCCGGACGAACGCCGACAGCGACGATCAGAAAGTCGCAGGGCAGGACGTCGCCGCTTTTTAAAAGCACCTCACCGTCGCGCAGGGTATCAACCGTATTATTTAGGATGCACTTAATGCCGTTGTTTTCGAGGTGGTCCGATACGATTGTACCGCCCTGCTTGTCGATAACGGCGGCAAGCACACGGTCGGCAAACTCAACGACGGTGATGTCGTCGCAGAGGGTATGCAGCCCCTCGGCAGCCTTTAAGCCGATTAGCCCGCCGCCGACGATGACTACCCTGCTGTCCTTTTTAACAACTGCTTTGAGTGCGATCGCATCGTCATATTTGAGGAAGGTAAAGACGTTGTCCTTGCCCTCGATACCGCTTATCGTCGGGACAAAGGGAACGCTGCCGGTCGCCAAAAGCAGCTTATCGTAGGACACCTTGTCCCCATTGTCCAGCACCACATGCTTGTCTGCGATCTTCACGGCGGCATGACCGAAAATCGTGTCGATGCCGTTATCCGTATAGAACGGCGGCTTGCGAAAGTGCATGGTGCCGGCGGTTGACGTGCCCTTTAAGAAATACGAAATCAGCGGACGTCCGTAGGTGTTGTGCGGCTCGTCAGAGATGATCGTGACCTTGCCCT
Source organism: Bacillota bacterium (assembly GCA_022706765.1). GTDB lineage: Bacteria > Bacillota > Clostridia > Monoglobales > Firm-18 > JAKJBX01. The sequence continues at coordinate 68,045 of JAKJBX010000008.1, read as the reverse complement.
TTTGGTCAAATTTGCGTATAGATTCTGCGGCGGCGATACCCGCCGCACTGTTTCCGATAATCACATAGCTCATCGTTCGCTGCCCCCCTCGATATAGATTAAGGCTCTGTTCGGACAGTGCTTAACGCATGCGGGTTCGTCCTCGCCCCGGCAAAGGTCACACTTAAAGGCGATGTCCGCTGCCTTGACGACGCCGTAGGGACACGCCATGACGCAGGTCATACAGCCGACGCAGCGCTCTTTTTCGTTGTCAACGATACCGGTTATGGGGTCCTTGGTCATCGCGCCCGTGATGCACGCCTCAACGCAGGCGGGATTTTCACAGTGGCGGCAATTGGCAGCAAAGGACAGCAGGTTGTCGCCCTCGACAAAAATCCTGGTCTGCGGCTCCGGCACCTCGGTTTTATGCGCCTTTATAATATCCTTTGACTTTGAGTGAGCGGTTTTGCAGTAGACCTCACAAAGCTTACAGTTCAAACACAGTTTTTCAACAGCATAGACTCTTTTCATAACTATGACCTCCTCTTATACAAGGTAGAAAACCCTTATATGAATCAAAATTTTGAGTGCAGATTGGGGTTTGATGTGACCGACGTGTATCGTGGATACACGAGAGAACATTAAGACCCGGTATGTGCCAAAATTTTATTCATAATTATTCGCCGGCGTGTTTGATGCCGAGTATCGACAGCTCTTTTTCGTTCAGGCCCACGCCCCGCAGCATCAGTCTGTTGCCGCGGAGGCTGTCGATAGCGTTGATGCCCATACCGCCGAGCATTTCTTTGATTTCGTGGTTCCACGCTTTGAGGAGGTTTGCGGCACGTTCCGCCATGATTTCGGGGTTGAGACGCTTGACGAGGTCCGCCCTCTGGGTTGCGATACCCCAGTTACATTTGCCGGTGTGGCACTGCTGGCACATATGGCAGCCGAGCGCAATCAGCGCAGACGAAGCGATATAAACTGCATCGGCGCCGATGGCGATCGCCTTAAAGATGTCCGCACTGTTTCGGAAGCTGCCCGCCGCAACGAGCGACACCCTGTTTCGGAGCGATTCCGAACGCAGACGCTCGTCCACCGCCGCAAGCGCAAGCTCAATCGGGATGCCAACGTTGTCACGGATACGGGTGGGAGCAGCGCCTGTGCCGCCCCTAAAACCGTCGAGCACGATGATATCTGCTCCCGCCCTTGCGATACCGCTGGCGATTGCCGCACTGTTGTGGACGGCGGCGATCTTGACAGCGACGGGCTTTTGATATTCCGTCGCCTCTTTGAGCGAATAAATCAGCTGACGAAGATCTTCAATGGAGTAGATGTCGTGGTGCGGCGCAGGGGAAATCGCATCAGCCCCGAGGGGGATCATACGTGTGCGGCTGACCTCCTCGTCGATCTTGACGCCGGGCAGATGCCCGCCGATGCCCGGTTTTGCGCCCTGACCGATTTTGATTTCGATGATCCGGCTCTTGTCAAGGTAGTCCTTATGCACGCCGAAACGACCTGAAGCCACCTGCACGACGGCGTTGTCCGCATATTGGAACAGGTCGCTGTGCAGACCGCCCTCACCCGTGTTGAACAGGGTGCCGCACGCCTTTGCCGCCGCCGCGAGTGATTTTTGCGCGTTCAGCGAGATGGAGCCGAAGCTCATCGCCGAGAACATGATCGGCATTTGCAGCTCGACGTTCGGAGGCATCCTGGTGATCAGCCTGCCTTTGGCGTCGAGCTCGATTTTTTCGGGCTTTGCACCGATAAAGGTGCGAGTTTCCATCGGCTCACGCAGCGGGTCGATGGACGGGTTGGTGACCTGGCTGGCGTTTAAGAGCATCCTGTCCCAGTAGATCGGGTACGGCTGGGGGTTGCCCATGCCGGACAGCAGCACACCGCCCGTGTCTGCCTGACGGTTGATTTGGTTGATATAGGCAGCCGTCCAGTTGGCGTTCTCACGGTAGGTCATCTCGTGTTTTTTGATGGTGATCGCCCGTGTCGGACAGATAACGACGCACCGGTGGCAGGCGACGCAGTTCATATCCTCCGCTTTCAGCTCGCCCGTGTCGGGGTCAATGATGTGCGCCTCATAGGAGCACTGGCGTGCGCACGCACCACAGGAAATGCATTTGTCTTTATTTCTGACGATTTCAAACTCAGGATTTTTGAAGTTCATACGCTCACCCCCTTGATCTTTAAAACGACCGGCTCGCCGCCGCCGACTGACCAGACCCTGTCGGGGTTCGGGCAGACGACACGGATTGCCGACTCCTCGCTTGCAAAGTAATACTTATCCTTATCCTCCGCCGCCATCAGTGCACGCAGCTTTAACCGGTCGTTGAGCGCGACCAGACCGCCGTTGAAGCCAAGAATGACAGAAAACGGACCGTTGACCAGCGCGCCGGAGTAGGTCGCACGCAGAGCGGTCAGCCTTTGCTTATCGACGTCGCACAGCTTGTCGATGACGTCCCAGTCGGGTGCGGCGAGGACGGTTGCCGCCGTTTCGAGCGACAGACCGTGCTTTCTGACCAAAAGGTCAAAGAGGTAGGTGATGACCTCGGTGTCGGTCTGCAAGCTGCATTTATAGCCGAACATCTCGACATAGCGCCTGTTGGCGTCGTAGGATGAGATCTCACCGTTGTGGACGATGGACCAGTCCAGCAGGGTAAACGGGTGCGCCCCGCCCCACCAGCCGGGTGTGTTGGTCGGGAAACGCCCGTGCGCCGTCCAAAGATATGCCTTGTAGCTGGGCAGCATATAGTATTCGCCGACGTCCTCGGGATAACCGACCGCCTTGAAGGCGCCCATATTCTTGCCGCTCGAAAACACATAAGCGCCGTCGATATGGTCGTTGATTTTAATGACGCACTGTGCGGTATATTCTTCCTCGGCATACGCAAATGCGTCGAGCTTGATGCGGTTGGGCGTCGCAAAATAGCGCCAGATTTTCGGACTTTTCCCGATGCCCTTAGTAGGTGTGGTCGGGATGACGCCGCACATCTGGATGTCATAATGCGCGTTTAAAAATTCTTCCGTCGCAGCCTTGGCAGCCTCGCTGTCATAGAAGACATGGAAAGCAAAGCACTCCCTATACTCGGGGTAGATACCGTAAGCCGCAAAACCGCCGCCCAAGCCGTTGGAGCGGTCATGCATCAGCGCAATGGATTTTATAATATCATCGCCTGTGAATGTCCTGCCTCTTTTGTCCATGATGGCGGCAATCGCACAGCCGGACGGTATTCTGATTTGACCCTCTTTTGTTTGCACCAAAATTCCCCCTTTTTACTTATCAAGGAATCACGCAAAACCGGCGTAATTCCCGCGTTGCGGCGAAGTGAATCCGCCTGTGCTTTCGCACGAACGCTGATGATATGAAGCGCCCGATATCGCAAAGACGGCAGCCGCATAAGCAGGCCGCCGTCCGGGTGCGGCATCCTTGCCTCATTAATATACGATTGGATTGCTGCGACAAGCCACAAAACATCCTGCCCGTCAATAAAGGTGTTGACAAATAGAGGACGGCTGATTAAATAATCTGCCATCCCCTTTGATAACAATTAGTCATTGGTTATAATTTTATCATGCTGCATCCTGAAACACTGCCAGCTCACAGGCTGCCGTCCGACAGGACGATCCTTGCGACGTCGACCATCTTGCATCCGCTGTTCATGCTGCGCTGTTGCAGCATGCGGTGCGCCTCATCCTCCGTCAGCCCGTTGCGCACCATCAACATGCCTTTGGCACGTTCGATCAGCGGCAGGTCCTGCGCCTTTTTTGAGGCGATCGCCTGTTCCCTGCGCTTTTCGGCGGCAAGCTTTTGCATTTGCCAAATCATATTGACAGAGGTTTGCAAATCGTTCTTGTTCACCGGCGTTGTCAAATACAAAACATCTGTGCTTGTGCAATAAGCCCGCTGTTCCGATGAAGCAAGCATCAGCATCAGGTAACCCTCGGGCAGCATTTCTTTCAAGACGTCCGCCGTCATATCGGTCAGCTTAAAGCCGCAGATAATAATGCCGGAGTCCGACTTAGCCGCTTCCCGCAGCACTTCATGACCTGAATAACACGCTTTTTTGACTGAAATACCGTTTGTTTCGAGCAGTGTGCGTATCTTGTGGCAAGTGCTTTCATTTGCAAATGCTAAAATCAAGCTCTTCACACAAATCAACTCCGACGGTTTATTTCTAAATTTTTGCGCTCCGGCGGGAGTAAATCCCGCCTGCGCTTACGCTCGCGCGGCGAGCGGACTGCGTTCGAGAAAGCGCATACGCGCCCGAACGCTTTGTTTTGTTTTAATTTTTGCGCTCCGGCGGGCATGAATCCCGTCTCCGCTTATTTTTAATACTGTGATAAATAGTTGTCAATTTCCCACTGTGTAACCTTTGTGCGGTAGCTGTCCCATTCCTTTTTCTTTGCTGAAACATAGTTGGTAAATACGTGCTCACCGAGCGCCGACTTGATCAGTTCGTCCTTTTCAAGCTCTGAGACCGCCTCTTCAAGCGTGCCGGGGAGGCTGTCGACGCCCAAAGCGGCGCGTCTTTCCACTGACATATGGAAGATATTTTCGTCAACGCTTGCCGGGGGCTTCAAGTCTTTTTTGATGCCGTCAAGACCTGCTGCCAGGCAGACTGCGAGCGACAGGTAGGGGTTCGCCGAGGGATCCGGGCAGCGCAGCTCGATCCTGGTGCCTACGCCGCGTGCGGCGGGAACACGGATGAGCGGGCTTCTGTTGCGGGCGGACCAGGCGATGTAGCAGGGCGCCTCATAACCGGGGACCAAACGCTTGTAGGAATTCACGAGCGGATTGGTGACGGCGGTCATCCCCTTAATGTGTTGGAGGATACCTGCGATAAAGCTGTAAGCGGTCGCGGAAAGACCGTTCACATCGCTCTCGTCGCAGAAAGCGTTTTTGCCGTCCTTCATCAGTGACATATTGACGTGCATACCGGAGCCGTTTATGCCAAAGATCGGCTTCGGCATAAAGGTCGCGTGCAGACCGTGACGCTGAGCGGTGGTCTTGACGACCAGTTTAAAGGTCATAATATTATCGGCAGTTTCGAGCGCCGAAGCGTATTTGAAGTCGATTTCGTGCTGACCCTCCGCAACCTCATGGTGCGAGGCTTCGATTTCAAAGCCCATTTCTTCAAGGGTGAGGCTCATCTCACGTCTGGCATTTTCGCCGAGGTCGACGGGACCCAAATCGAAGTAGCCTGCATTGTCGTGTGTGATGGTGGTGGGTGCGCCTGTCTCGTCGGTCTGGAAGAGGAAGAATTCGCACTCAGGACCGACGTTGAAGCTGTAACCCAAATCGGCAGCCTCCGCCAGGACCTTTTTCAGCACGCCTCTGGGGTCGCCTGCAAAGGGCTTGCCATCCGGCATATAGACATCGCATATCAAGCGGGCAACCTTACCCGGCTGCGGTCTCCACGGGAAAATCACAAAGCTGTCAAGGTCGGGGCGCAGATACATGTCCGACTCCTCGATCCTGACAAAGCCCTCGATTGACGAGCCGTCAAACATACATTTGTTGTCAAGCGCCTTTTCGAGCTGGCTGTCGGTGATGGCGACATTTTTGAGCGTGCCCAAAATGTCGGTGAATTGGAGCCTGATAAACTTTACGTCATTCTCCTTGACCAGTTGGATAATCTGTTCCTTGGTGTATTTAGCCATAAAAATCCCCTCTCATCTTAATCCCACGCCCGCCTTTGCCGACTCCGGTGATTCATTCGGCGGATGTCGTCAATACAAGCCCCATTGCTTCGGCGGCAGGTGAGAATAATGGCAAACAAGAAGGTATTCTCCAAAAACATGAGAACACCTTTGTTCTAACCTATTTTATATGATACGCCCATTTTGCTGATTTGTCAAGCGAAAAAATGAAAAAAAACAATTCTATTTTTCATTTTAGGCAAAAAGTCCATAAGACAAGGACGCTTTTTGAAAAAAATTATACACTTTGCATTAAAACGTCCGGGGATGCGGGCGTAAGCCCATTAAAGAAGCGTGAGCCGATCTGCAACAACTCCACAGAAAGTCTTGTGTCAGGGGACGCACACCGCCGCGGATGCAGACCGGAAATGCTGTGGGGAAAGCGCGGCGTCATTTGCGGCTTTTTGCATGGGCAGGCGGCAATAAAAATGCAGAAAAACGTCGATGCGCAATATTTATGCAATCGCTCTATGAAAATACAAAAAGGAATTTTGCAAAATTCTGCACAAGCGGTATGCAAGAACGTGCAGCATCTGTTAACCTTTGCCAAGGTATAATGCATTGTTTTTGTTTTATAGGAAACGCAAAGCGTTTCCTATAAAACAAAAAAGCTACTGTCCGCCAGGGCGGCAATTTCCCCGGTGATGAGCTCCCCGGGAACGACGATGCCCATACAGGGCGGCGTCCGGTAAACGGCGCGGGCGGCGATGCGTCCCACAGCATCCTTGGGCGCCGCCTCGACGAAGCCGGCGTAATACGCTTCGGCGGGGGACATGGGGGCGGAGGTCCTCGGCGGCGGGTCAAAGCGCAGGGCTTCGAGCGGCGGCAGCCCGGACGCAATGCCGGAAAGCGCGGCGTCCAGCCTGTCAAAGTCGGACCCTTTGGTCGCCGCCTTGGCAATCAGCACAAGGTTTGCGCCGTCGCACATTTCGACGCCGATATGGTGTAGGGTGCGCAGCTTGCGCTCGACGGCGGCGGCGCTTTTGCCCGCAAAGATGACCAGCCTGGTGGGATCGTCGCTTTCGAAACACTTGAACTTTCCCGAAGCGTTCAGCTTTCGGCGCAGCGCCTCACAGCGCCGTACCGTTTTGGCGAGCAACGCCCTGCCGTTTCGCTGCATTTCGCAGACAGCGTTGTCGATTGACATCATAATCAGGTAGGAGGGGCTGGTGGTTTGCAGCATTTTGAGCGCGTCGCCGATGGCTTCGGCACGGATGCGCCCGCTGCCGAGATGCAAAACCGCCCCCTGGGTGATGCAGGGCAGTGTCTTGTGGACGCTTTGCACAATGCCGTCCGCCCCGCAGTAAAGGGCGGTGCGGGGCATACAGTCGCCGAAAGCGAAGTGTGCGCCGTGCGCCTCGTCGACCAGCAGTACGCCGCCGAAGCTGTGGGTGATCTCGGCGATGGCGGCAAGGTCGGCACAGACGCCGTAATAGCTTGGAGAAGTGAGCAAAACCCCCTTGGCAAGGGGGTTTTGGGTATAAGCGTCCGATATGTCGGCAGGGTCGATCGCCCCATTGATACCGAACTCGGCATTAAAACGGGGGTAAACGTATACGGGTTTGATGTCGTTTAGCACCAGAGCGTTGATGACGCTGATGTGGCAGCTGCGGTCGACGATCAACGTGTCGCCCCGCCGGCAGGCTGCCATGACCAGGGCATGCAGCCCGACGCTCGACCCGTTGACCAAAAAGAATGTATGCAGCGCACCAAAAGCGACGCCGGCATTTAGCTGTGCGTCCTTGATGATGCCGGCGGGCGCATGCAGGATGTCGGTGCCCGGAAGCTCGGTAACGTCGTAGTGCAGCGGGATGCTGCCGCTGCCGTTGTGGCCGGGCATAAAGAACCTCGCCGAATTTTTCGCTACCGCCCGATTGATGCCATGTTTAATCATCATATCGTTTAAAAGTGCGCATTCAGGCTTTCGATGGCATTGGACCCGACCAGCAAAACCCCATGCTCGGAAAGCTCGCCTGTCTTCACGAGTGCGTTGCGTTCCTTTCTGGCGTATTCGGTCAGCATAACGTCCATATCGTCAGCGACGAAATCGTTCGTGATATATAAAGCGAGGTAGTATTTGCTATGATATTTGTAGAGGCTACTGTTTCCTGCGAAGCGGTTTTCGATGCTCCTGCACGCCTCGACCACGTCGTCGAAGGAGGAGAACTCAAACACAAGGGGGCTGGACAAGGTGCGTGCCCTCTTGCGGGGTTTCGCTTCTTTTTTAATTCTGGGCTTGATGTAGCGCTGTGGCGAGGCGTCCTCGCTGTCCTCGACCCTCGTAATGATCATCACAAAGCCGTCATTTTTCACGGGCATCGCTTCGACGACGAGCTGCGAACCGTCTGCATAAAATCCCGCTTCAAGCTCCGCCCGATGGATCAGGCTCCAAAACAGGTCCTGCGCTTCGGGGGAGTTATAGGTCAGGCTTTCAAAACTGACATCCCAGTCCTTCAAATCGTCAACAGAGAGTGTTACCTTAATTTTGTTGGGCGCAATGCGTTCGATCTTCATAGCGACACCTCCCTTTATTTTATTATACAACAAAACAACGGTTTTGAAAAGCGGAAAAAACATATTGTAATTATTTTATAATAATAGTATAATATATGTTACTATTATGCGTTATTCATGATCCTTTAATCGGAGGAAAACCGACGGGGGGAATGTCTTTGTCACTGGATCCACAGCTGCGCAGAACCTTCAAGGGCGGTGTCCGCCCGGAGGACCGCAAGGCATACACCAAACAGCATAAAATCGAAGATATGCCCGCACCCAAAACGCTGGTCTGTCCCGTGAGACAGCACGCCGGATCACCGAGCGAGCCGGTCGTCAGGGTGGGCGACGGCGTCAAGGTCGGACAGCTGATCGCCAAGCAGAGCGGCTTTGTGTCCGCTAACCATCATGCGCCGGTTTCGGGCAGGGTCACGGCGATCGAGCCGCGTCTGCACCCGAACGGCAGTATGGTTACTTCTATTATAATAGAAAACGATGAAAAATATGAGGTTTTTGAAACAATCTCTCCCAATAAGCCGATCGGTGAGCTGACGCCGAGGGAGCTCCTGCAAATTATCAGCGACGCAGGGATCGTCGGCATGGGGGGTGCGGCATTTCCCACGCATGTGAAGCTGGGCATCCCCGACGGCAAAAGCGTTGACACGGTCATCGTCAACGGTGCGGAGTGTGAGCCGTACCTGACCTCGGACTACCGTGTGATGCTTGAAGATGCCGAAGCGTTGCTGACAGGCTGCGCCGCCCTGATCAAGATCGTCGGGGCAAAGCGGTGTGTTATAGCGGTTGAGGACAACAAGACGGACGCTGCTATGGTCATATCGGAGCACATCCTGCTGCACAAGTACGGCATACAGGTGGCGGTGGTCGAGACCAAATACCCTCAGGGCAGCGAAAAACAGCTGATTTCTGTCGTCACGGGACGTGAGGTGCCCCCGGTGGTCTGCCTGCGGACGTGGGCGCAGTGGTGGTGAACATTGATACCTGCGCCGCCATAGCTCGTGCCGTCACGACCGGTATGCCGTTGTTGTCGAGGATTGTCACGGTTACAGGCAGAGCGTTTGCGCGGACCGGCAATTTCAGGGTCAGGATAGGAACCCCCGTCAAGGACGTGGTGGCCTATGCCGGCGGCTTTGCGGAGACGCCGGAAAAGGTGATTTTGGGCGGTCCGATGATGGGCGCGGCGATCCATACGCTCGATGTGCCGGTCATCAAGGGGACGGGTGCGATCCTCGCCCTCACAGGTGCGGACATTGGTGCGCTCAGACGGACGAACTGTATACGCTGCGGCAAATGCGTACAGGTCTGTCCGATGCGGCTGCTGCCCGCAAGGCTCGTCCGCTATTCTGAAAGGTTTGACGCTGCAAGGCTTGAAAAGCTGCATGTCATGGAGTGTATCGAATGCGGCGCCTGCTCATATATCTGTCCCGCACGGAAAGACCCGCTGCAAAGCATCCGTATCGGCAAGCAAAGGCTGAGGAAGGCGAAATAAAAACGGGAAAGGGCTGATGATATGCTCAAAGTCGGTGCGGCGCCACATATCGTGACCCAAAACGACACAAGGACCCTCATGCTTGACGTCATCATTGCGCTGATACCCGCACTTTTGGCGGGCACATATTTTTTCGGCTACCGTGCGGCGCTCATCACGCTGGTGTCGGTCGCCTCGTCGGTGACTTTTGAGCACCTGTGGAGCGTGCTGCTTAAAAAGCCTGCTACGGTGGGGGATTGCAGTGCGGTGGTGTCCGGTATGCTGCTGGCGTTCAATCTTCCGGTGTCGGTGCCGCTGTGGCTCCCCGTGGTCGGGAGCCTATTTATGATCGTTATCGTTAAGATGTGCTTCGGCGGTTTGGGGCAGAACTTTATCAACCCCGCACTCGGCGCAAGAGCGTTTCTGATGGCGTCATGGCCTGCGCTGATGACGGCATTCACCGTGCCGATGGCAAAGCTGCTGCCGGTCGTATCACCGGTCGTCACGACCCACGCTACGCCGCTGGGCGTTTTAAAGGAAAACACGGGCGGGGCGCTGCCCTCCTACATAGACCTGATCTTAGGCAACGTTGGTGGCTGTATCGGCGAAACGTCCAAGCTTGCGCTGCTGATCGGATTTGTCTACCTGCTCGTGCGGCACGTCGTCACATGGCGCACCCCCGTTGCCTTTGTCGGCACGGTTGCGGTGCTGTCGTGGATGTTCGGCGGCGCAGCGCTTTTCACCGGCGATTGGCTGTTTCACATCCTGTCGGGCGGCGTGTTCCTCGGCGCGTTCTTTATGGCAACGGATTATTCTACCACCCCTGTCACCCAAAGGGGTGCGGTCGTTTTCGGTATCGGTTGCGGCATGATCACGGTCATCATCCGACTGGTGGGCGGCTATCCGGAGGGCGTGTCGTATGCGATACTGCTGATGAATGTGGCGTCTCCGCTGATCGATCGGGCGTCGTCGCCCAAACGTTTCGGAAAGGCGGCGGTGAAAGATGTGTGAATTTTTAAGATCCGGCGGTGTTCTGTTTATCATCACCGCAGCGGCGGCGCTGATTTTGGCGATCGGCAACGCCGCCACAAAGGACATCATCGCAAGCCTTGACATACAGGCAAGGTCAGCCGCACAGACAGCGGTCTTTGACGGCGTCGACGGCATAGACCCCGCATCGACAAAGACCTATGACATCCTGTCAGATGACACCTTTGTCAATGGTATCACGGGCTTTGAAGCGGCGGACGGTAAACGGTACTTCGCCGTTGAGGTGACTGTCGCCGGTTATGGCGGCGACATCAAAATGATGGTAGGGGTGGACGAAAGCCTCACGGTCACCGGCATCAGCATCATCGACAAATCCGGTGAAACGCCCGGGCTCGGTTCTAAAATCGGGGAAGCGCGGTTTTATGGACAGTTCCCCGGCAAGACAGGGGACCTCGCCGCTGTGAGAAGCACGCCGGGCGGCAATCAGGTTCAGGTGGTGACGGGTGCGACCATCTCGTCAAGGGCTGTCATCAGCGGCGTCAATGATGCCGTCTTGGCGGTAGAGGGGGTGCTGGATCGGTGAAGTGCGCAGGTATCGTCAAAAACGGATTGTTCAATGAAAACCCGACCTTCGTTCAGCTTTTGGGCATGTGTCCGACGCTGGCGGTCACCACCTCGGTGGCAAACGGTATCGGCATGGGTCTTGCCACGACGGGGGTTTTGGTGTGCGCCAACATCGCCGTTTCTCTGCTGCGCGGCTTTATCCCGGGCAAGATCCGCATAGCCTCCTATGTGGTGGTCATCTCGGGCTTTGCCACACTGGTGGATATGCTGCTCAAAGCCTATGCGCCGGCGCTGTCTAAGTCGTTGGGCATATTCATCCCGCTGATCGTCGTTAACTGCATCATCCTTGCACGGGCGGAGGCGTTTGCGTCAAAGCACAGCGTCGTCAAGAGCGCCGCCGACGGACTGGGCATGGGTCTGGGCTTTGCGGGCGCGCTGACCATCCTGTCTGCGGTGCGCGAACTGATCGGCAACGGTACGCTGCTGGGCTATGCGGTGCTCGGAGAGGGCTATCAGCCGGCGTTGATCGCCATCCTGCCCCCGGGCGGCTTCATCATACTGGGTCTGACGCTGGGCGTCATCAACCTCATCAAGGAGAGGAGGAAAGCCAGTGCTTAAAGAGCTGTTTATCCTCTCGGTGAGCGCAATCTTTATCGAAAATTTTGTGCTGGTCAAGTTTTTGGGCATCTGCCCATTCCTCGGCGTCTCCAAAAAAACCGAAACCGCCGTCGGCATGGGCATGGCGGTCACCTTTGTCATGGGGCTTGCCTCGGTGATGACCTGGCTGCTCAATACCTATGTGCTGCTGCCTTTCGGGCTGGAATATCTGCAAACCATCGGGTTTATTTTAGTCATTGCGGCGCTGGTCCAGCTGGTGGAAATGTTTTTGCAAAAGATGCTGCCGTCGCTTTATAATGCGCTCGGTATCTACCTGCCGCTGATCACCACCAACTGTGCGGTGCTGGGCGTGGCGCTTTTGAACATCCAAAAGGAATACAACCTGCTGATGTCGCTGGTCTACGGCGTGACGGCGGCGCTGGGCTTTATGCTGGCGCTCGTGCTGTTTGCAGGGGTCAGGGAGCATTTGGAGGACGCCGACATTCCGGAATTTTTACAGGGCATGCCGATTGCGCTGATCACCGCAGGGCTGATCGCCATGGCGTTTCTCGGTTTTTCGGGGCTGAAAATCTGAGACAATAAGGAGGGGGTATTCCGTGACGATATTGACTGCCGTGCTGGCGATGGGGGGACTGGGGCTTTTGCTGGGGCTGGCGCTTGCGCTGGCGTCAAAGTACTTATCGGTCGGGCAGGACGCGAATATCCCGCTGGTGACCGAAGCGCTGCCGGGGGCGAATTGCGGGGCATGCGGCTATGCGGGCTGCGCTGCGCTTGCGGGTGCGATTGTCGAGGGCAGCGCTGTGACCGGAGCCTGTCCCGTGGGCGGTACCTCTACTGCCGAAAGGGTCGCTGAAATCATGGGCGTCCCTGCACAGCCGGTTGCGGAAAACGTGGCGGTGGTGATGTGCCGGGGCACCTTGGATGCGTCGAAAAAGAAGTACATATATGAAGGGCTGTCCGACTGCGAGGTTGTCGCCGGTCTGTCGGGCGGCGATAAGGTCTGCCGCTTCGGCTGTCTGGGGCTGGGCAACTGCGTGCGGGTGTGCCGCTTTGGCGCGCTGACGGTCACGGACGGGGTTGCGGCGGTCGACCCCGATAAATGCACAGCGTGCGGCATATGCCTTGCCGCCTGCCCTAAAAGCCTCATCCGCATGGTCCCCAAGGCGAATGTATACAGCGTCCGCTGCGCGTCGCATGACAAGGGCGCGGACATGAAGGACATCTGCCTTGTGGGCTGTATCGCCTGCCGTATCTGTGAAAAGGCGTGCGAGTACGGTGCCATAGCGGTGTCGTCCAATATCGCTGTCATTGATTATGCAAAATGCACAAACTGCGGCGCCTGCGCCGAGAAATGTCCGAAGAAAATCATCTATTGCAAAACGCAGGGAAAAGGCGTATAATGGGAATACCAATCCTGATTTGGGGGAATTCTGTTGAAAAAAATCATCGCCGCCCATGACCTTTCGGGTCTTGGGAAGGCTTCTCTCGGGGCGGTCATACCGGTCATTTCCGCAATGGGTGGCACGGTATGCAGCCTGCCGACAGCTGTTTTATCCACCGTCACGGGTGTTTTTGAAGGCTATGCCATCACCGACCTCACCGACCATATGAAACAAACCGTCGCCCACTGGAAGTCGTTGGATGTGACCTTTGACTGCATATACAGCGGATTTTTGGGCAGCGCCGGTCAGGTGGACGTCATCATCTCCGCCATTGAAGCGTTTTCCTGCTATGCGGTGGTCGATCCCGTCTTTGCCGACAATGGCAGGCTCTACCCTACGATGGACAACGCCATGGTCGAAAATATGCGCCGGCTTGTCCGCCATGCTGACCTGATCACCCCGAACATCACCGAGGCGCAGTTCCTGCTGGGGGAAACGTCTGCCTGTGAAACCGGAGAGGATGCGCAGGGATGGCTTTTGCGGCTGTGCGGAATGGGACCCGGGCGCACGGTCATCACCGGCTGTAAGCTTACGGACGGAATGTACGTCATGGCATATGACAAACAAAGCGGCGAATTTATTCGCCATAAGTGCGACTACGCCCCCGTGGACTTCCACGGCACAGGCGATATCTTTACCGGCGTGCTGACAGGTGCGCTGATGCGCGGCGACGGCTTTTCGGCGGCGATTGCGCTGGCGGCAGACTTTGTCAAGACCGCTATTGATGCGACTGTCCAGAGCGGCGGCGAGATGCGCATGGGCGTGATGATCGAAAAGGTGATGAATAGGCTGATATAAGGGATGAATCAATCATGTGGATTGCGGATAACTGGAAGGATTACGAGCTGATAGATTCCGGCGGCGGCGAACGCTTGGAGCGTTGGGGGGACTGGTTTTTTGTCCGTCCCGACCCTCAGGCGGTGTGGCGGCGCAGCGGCAACAATACCCATTGGCAAAAGCCGGACGCATACTATCACCGCAGCGACCGCGGCGGCGGGCAGTGGGAATTTCACGCAAAGCTCCCTGAAAGCTGGGTGATCGCCCAGGACGGCTGCCGTTTCAAGATCAAGCCGATGGGCTTTAAGCATATGGGGTTGTTCCCCGAACAGCTTGTCAACTGGACGTGGAGCGGTGCGCTGATAAGAAACGCCAACAGACCGGTCAGGGTCCTGAACCTCTTTGCCTATACGGGCGGGGCGACGGTGGCTGCGGCAAAGGCGGGGGCGTTTGTCTGCCACGTCGATGCCGCCAAGGGTATGGTCGCCCATGCCAAAGAAAATGTGTCGCTGTCCGGCGTGGCGGAAGACAGCGTCCGCTACATCGTGGACGACTGCGTCAAGTTTGTCGAGCGTGAGCTGCGCCGGGGCAACCGCTACGACGCCATCATCATGGACCCGCCGTCCTACGGCAGGGGACCTGGCGGCGAGGTGTGGAAGATCGAAAACACCCTTTACGGCTTTGTGGAAAAATGCGCCGGACTGTTATCCGAAGATCCGCTGTTCGTGCTGCTCAATTCCTACACTACGGGGCTTAGCGGAGCCACGATGCAAAACGTGCTGGCGATGACCGTGGGCGCAAAGTTCGGCGGCAGGGCGGTATCCGAAGAGATCGGACTGCCGATGAGTTCCAACCAATTCATATTGCCTTGCGGCGCATCTTCAAGGTGGAGTATACGATGATTAAAACAGAGAACCTTACTTTCAAATACCACAGTGAGCAAACGGAGGACATCCTCAAGGACATCAACATCGGTGTTGCGGACGGTGAGTTCGTGGCGGTGTTGGGGCATAACGGCAGCGGTAAATCGACTCTTGCCAAGCACTTCAACGCCATCCTGCTGCCAAAGGGAGGCAGCGTGGCGGTGGGCGGCATCGACACACGGGACGAGCACCGCCTTTACGACATCCGCCGGATGGTGGGGATGGTGTTCCAAAACCCCGACAACCAAATCGTGGCGACCATCGTGGAAGAGGATGTCGCCTTTGCGCCGGAGAACTTAGGCGTGCCGTCGCCCGAGATCCGCAGGCTCGTGGACTGGGCGCTCGAAACCGTGGGCATGAGCGATTATAAACGCCATGCGCCGCACCTTTTGTCGGGCGGTCAGAAGCAGCGCATCGCCATTGCGGGCGTGCTGGCGATGAAGCCGAAGTGCATCGTGCTCGACGAGCCGACTGCCATGCTCGACCCTATCGGCAGGCGGGAGGTCGTCGCCACCTTAAAGCGGCTCAATAAAGAGGAGGGCATCACGATCGTCCTCATCACCCACAATATGGATGAGGCGACTGTCGCTGACCGGGTGATCGTGATGAATGACGGCGGGGTCGTCATGGATGCGCCGCCCCGTCAGGTGTTTTCGGACGTGGAGCGGATCAAGTCCTACGGGCTGGATGTTCCCCAGGTAACGGAGCTGATGTATGCGCTCCGCAGGGAGGGGATAGACGTCCCCGCCGACGTGCTTACGGTCGAAGAAGCGATGGAAGCGTTATCGGAGGTATCGCATTGATTATACAGGCACAAAACGTCAGTTATATCTATTCCGAGGGCGGACCGTTTGAGAAGGGGGCGTTGAAGGACGTTTCAATGACCGTCGAAAGCGGAGCGTTTATCGGCATCATCGGGCATACGGGCAGCGGCAAATCGACGCTTGTCCAGCATTTCAACGGGCTTTTGAGACCGACGGGCGGCAAGGTCATTGTGTGCGGCGCCGACACCTTGGACAAAAAAGCCGATTTAAAGACAGTCCGTGCAAAGGTGGGGCTTGTGTTCCAGTACCCCGAGCATCAGCTTTTTGCGGAAACCGTCTATAAGGACATCGCCTTTGCGCCCGGGAATATGGGTTTTTCGGCGGACGAAACCGACGCCGCCGTCCGGGAGTCTGCGGCGCTGGTCGGGCTTTCGGAGACATTGTTTGAGAAATCGCCCTTTGAGCTGTCGGGCGGGCAAAAGCGCCGTGCGGCGATCGCCGGTGTGCTGGCGATGCGTCCGCAGGTGCTGGTGCTGGACGAGCCGACGGCGGGGCTTGACCCACGGGGGCGTGAGGACATCCTGTCGCAAATCAAAAGACTCCATGCCGAAACGGGGATGACGGTCATTTTGGTGTCCCACGGCATGGAGGACATCGCCAACTGCGTGGACTACCTGTATGTTATGGACCATGGCACAATTGCCATGCAAGGCACGCCGGCCGAGGTGTATTCACGGTATGAGCGGCTCGAACAGATGGGGCTGACCGCCCCGCAGGTGACACGCCTGATGAAGCAGCGGTACGGCGTGGACGTCTGCACCGTCGAGCAGGCAAAGGACTATATACTGGGGGTGCTGCGCCGTGCTTAAAGACATCACCCTCGGGCAATATTTCCCGGGAAATAGTCCGCTGCACAGGCTGGATGCCATGGTCAAAATCGTGCTGACCTTTGTGTTTTTATCGGCGGTGTTCACGGCAAAGACCGCGCTTGCATACGCAGCGGTTGCAGCGTTCACCGTCGTCATCATCATGATATCCGGTGTGCCGTTTAAGTTTGTCGTCAAGGGCTTAAAGCCGCTGGTGGCGTTCATCGCCTTTACGGCGGTGCTGAATCTTTTGATGACAAGCGGCACGGTCATTTGGCAGTGGGGCTTTTTGCGCCTGACCTATGAGGGCGCCGCCTACGCCGTCCAGATGCTTGCCCGTATTGTCCTGTTGGTGCTCGGCACCTCGCTTTTGACCTATACGACCTCGCCGATTGCGCTGACCGACGGCATCGAGCGCCTTTTGAAACCCTTCGGCAAAATGGGTCTGCCGACGCATGAGCTTGCCATGATGATGAGCATTGCGCTGCGCTTTGTGCCGACTCTGCTCGAAGAAACCGATAAGATCATGAAAGCGCAGATGGCAAGGGGAGCCGACTTTCAGAGCGGCAACCTTCTGAAAAGAGCCAAGGCGCTGATCCCGCTGCTGGTGCCGCTGTTCATCAGCGCTATTCGCAGGGCGGAGGAGCTTGCCACCGCCATGGACTGCCGCTGCTACCGGGGCGGCAACCACCGCACCCGCCTGAGCGAAGCAAAGGTCACCGCAGCGGACTATGCCGCCGGCTGTGTCTTTGCGGGGCTAATGACGCTTGTAATATTCGCAAATAAGGTAGGGTGAAGGCCATGCAAAACTTAGCGCTTGAAATTACTTTCTGCGGCACGCAGTATCACGGCTGGCAGATTCAGAAAAATGCCGTTACCGTCCAGGAGGCGCTGACGGATGCGATAGAGCGGATTACCGGCAGCCGCCCGTCGCTGACGGGATGCAGCAGGACGGATGCGGGCGTCCACGCCCTTTCATACATCACGAATTTTTACAGCGATACCGCCATCCCTCCCGACAAGCTGCCGCTTGCGCTCAATACCGTCCTGCCCGGGGATATTCGGGCTGTCGGCTGCAAGGCGGTCGCCGACGACTTTCACGCAAGGTTTAGCGCATCATCCAAAACCTATATCTATAAAGCCTATAATAGCCCGATCGCCAACCCGTTTTACGAAAATTTCGCCTACCATTTCCCCTATGACATCGACTTTGACAGTATGCGCCGTGCCACCCGCCACTTTTTGGGACGCCACGACTTTTCAGCATTCATGGCGACCGGCGGGTCACAAAAGACGACCGTGCGCAACGTCATGCGGCTGGACGCCGAAAAGGAGGGCGACCTCCTCCGGTTTACCGTCACGGCGGACGCCTATCTTTATAATATGGTGCGCATCATTGCCGGAACGCTGCTGTATGTCGGCGTAGGCAAGCTTGCCGAGGGAGATGTTCCGGACATCATACAAAGCGGGGACAGGCGCAAAAGTGGTATAACGGCAGGGGCAATGGGGCTGTATCTTGCGGAGGTGAGCTACGACGGACGCTAAACAAAAACGCCAAAAAAAGCATAAAAAAAGACTGGTTATCGTACTATTTATCATAGCCGTCCTTTTGGGCGGACTGGTCTATGCCAACCGGGGGCTTTTCACCCCGCCGCCCGACAAGCAGGCGTCGGTGTTCGACTTTGACACGGGCAGCCAGTACCGTTTTGCGGCGCAGGACGGGCGGCTGATCGCCGTGAACGCCGAGGGGATGCTGGGCATCAACCAAAACGGCGGGCGGGCATTTGCGGTATCCCGTCCTATGACCAAGCCCGTCTTTCAGACGGCGGGCAGCCACACCCTGATGTTTGACAGGGGCGGCACGGACGTTGCGGTATACAGCGGAGGCGCACTGGTGTGGGAGGCAAAGACGGAGCAGCCCCTCATCACCGCCAAAATCAACGAAAAGGGCTATGCCGCTGTGGTGACCTATGAGGTCGGCTACAAGGCGAGGATCGAGGTGCGCACAGACAAGGGCGAAGCGGTCTATCACTGGCGGCTCGGCGAGAATTATGTCGTGGACGTCGACCTGTCGCCCGACGGCAAGCGGCTTGCGGCGGTGATCCTGTCGTCGGCAGCCGCTAAGCTGACCAGCAAGGTGACGGTGGTGGACATTGACGGCGAAAAGATCCTCGGCGAAGTGCTGAGGGAAGACAGCCTGATTTTTGCCGTGAAATATCAAAAGGGCGGCGACCTTGTCGCCGTCGGCGAGGACGAGCTTTTGGGCATCTCATCCAAAGGCGTGCAGAAATGGGCGGTCAGCTTTGAAAACAGAACGCTGCAAAAATATGCCGTTCCCGATGACTCGGGCGCCGTCCTGTGCTTTGGCGGCGGCAGGAACAACAGCCTGATCGAAGCGTACGGCAGCGACGGAAAAAAGACGGGCGAGTACGTCTCGGAAACCGAGATCAAGTCGCTCGACGCCGGCAGCGGCGGCATTTTGGTGTCAGAGCAGCGCAGCCTCACCCTGCTGAGCTATAAGGGCAGAGCTGTCGCAACGGCGCAGACAGAGCGTGAGATCCGCAGCGTCCTGCTGCTGTCGGGCAAAAAGGCGGCAGTGGTGCTGAGCAATTCGGTCAAAATTATTAAATTATAAAAAAGCACTCAGGAAGCGTATAAGCGCCCGAGTGCATCCGCTCACCGCGTGAGTGTAAGCGCCAGGCGGGATTTATTCCCGCCGCAGCGTGGAAATTATGCTGCTCTTGCGTAATTTCCTAATAATAACAGTGAAAGAGGTGCGTGTACATGTCAGACATCTTTGTGCTGGTGATTCTTGTGTTTGCGGCATACATAGGCTTCAAGACAGGGTTTGTCAGAGCGGTTTTCCGGTTCGGGCATTACATCATTTCCATCGGCTGCGCTATGCTGCTGTATCCGTATCTGTCCAAGCTGCTGGCGGACTCTGCGCTTCGGGCGGTCATCCGCGACAAATTCATCGCCCCGAGACTTGCGGCAAAGACGGGCGGCATCAATCTGCCGCCGGTTTTGCAGGACCCGCTGCAACAGGGGGTGAACGCCGCCTCCCAAAGCCTTGCGGACGCAATGACCAACATTGTCATGGGCATCATCTGCTTTTTGCTGATCATGATTATCGTCAGCATCGGGTTAAAGCTTGTGGTCGGTATGCTCGACACAGTGGCGAAGCTGCCGGTCATCCGGCTGTTCAACAAGGTGGGCGGACTGGCTATGGGCTTTGTCAACGGTATTTTTGTGGTCTACCTGATACTGGCGGTGACGGCGGTGTTTATGAACGACAAGCTGTATGCCTTTATCAGCGATTCAAAATATGCGATCATGATGTATAACAATAATCTGCTGTTAAAATTAATATTCGGATAGGAGTGCTGACCAATGATAAGCGATTCAGTCAAAAAAGGGATTGAAAGAACGCCGCACCGTGCGCTTTTGAAAGCGTCGGGGCTGACGGACGAGGAGATCAGCCGTCCGCTGATCGGCGTGGTGAACAGCAAGAACGACATTGTCCCCGGACATATCCATTTGAATTCCGTGGCGGCTGCGGTATGTTCAGGGGTACGCATGGCGGGCGGCACGCCGCTTGAATTCCCCGCCATTGGGATATGTGACGGTATTGCCATGGGACATAAGGGGATGAAATATTCGCTGGCAAGCCGGGAGCTGATTTGCGACAGCATCGAGGCGATGGCGGCAGCGCACGCCTTTGACGGGCTTGTGCTGATCCCCAACTGTGACAAGATTGTGCCCGCCATGCTGATGGCGGCGGCGAGGGTGAACATCCCGTCGATCGTGGTCAGCGGCGGCGCTATGCTGTCGGTGCCGGATATGAGCGGCAGATTTTTGGATCTCAACACCACCTTTGAGGCAGTAGGCAGCTATATGGCGGGCAGCATGAGCGCAGAGGACGTCAAAAGCATTGAGAACTCGGCGTGTCCGACCTGCGGTTCGTGCAGCGGCATGTTCACGGCAAATTCGATGAACTGTTTAACCGAGGTCGTCGGCATGGGGCTTGGCGGCAACGGCACCATTCCGGCGGTATACGCCGAAAGGATACGCCTTGCCAAGACGGCAGGCATAAAGGTCATGAATTTGGTGGAAAAGAACATACGCCCCCGGGACATTATGACCCATGACGCTTTCATCAACGCCCTCACGGTGGACATGGCGCTGGGCTGTTCGACCAATTCGATGCTGCACCTGCCCGCCATCGCCTATGAGGCGGGAGTGGCGATCGACCTCAATATCGCCAACGACATCTCGGCAAAAACCCCCAACCTGTGCAAACTTGCGCCCGCAGGACCGTACCACATACAGGACCTCTATAACGCAGGCGGCGTGTATGCGGTGATGAACGAGCTTTCCAAGCAGGACCTGCTCATCACTGACTGCCTGACGGTCACGGGCGAAACCATCGGCGAGTGCATCAAGGACGCCAAGGTCAAAGACCACAATATCATCCGTCCGGTCGGTGAGCCGTATTCAAAGACCGGCGGCATAGCGGTATTGCGGGGCAATATCTGCCCCGACGGCGGCGTGGTCAAGCGCAGCGCCGTCCATCCCGACATGCTGGTGCGCACCTGCACCGCAAAGGTGTTCGACAGCGAGGACGAGGCGATCAGCGCCATCTACGGCGGCAAGATCAAAAGCGGCGACTGTGTGGTCATCCGCTATGAAGGACCCAAAGGCGGTCCCGGTATGCGTGAAATGCTGTCCCCCACCTCAGCGATCTGCGGCATGGGGCTGGACTCCTCGGTGTCGCTGCTGACGGACGGCAGGTTTTCGGGCGCAACGAGGGGTGCGGCGATTGGTCACATCTCGCCCGAAGCGGCAGTGGGCGGTAACATCGCCCTGCTCAAAGACGGCGATGTTATTGAAATCGACATCCCGAGCGGCAGGCTCAGCGCCAGGATCACGGACGAGGAGTTTGAAGCACGGCGCAAAAATTGGACGCCCAAAGAGCCTGACATCAAAACGGGCTACCTGTCACGCTACGCCAGAATGGTATCGTCGGCGGCGCAGGGAGCGGTTTTGAAATAGACCTGTCCGCTAACCCATGCACGGCGGCAAAACCGGTCATTTTCCAGTCGGACGGCACGGTCAAAACCTGCCAATACACCCAGTATTGGCAGAACTTGCCCGCCACCACCCGACAGAAAAAAGCCTCAGTTATCCGCTCTTGCCTCGATTAGTGGACAGCTTCAATAGAACAGTAGGGGAGGTAATGCATTGTCAACCGAAGCGCTTAAAGAAAAATCACTCTGGGAGCTTAGGATAATAGCAAAGGAAAAGGGCATTAAAAATGCTACCAAATATAGAAAAGAAGACTTGATCGCCGTGCTGGCGGAGTCGGAAGAAGACGTTCCCGAAACAGAGGCGGCGGTCGAAGTGACCGCCGCTCCCGAAACGGACACGGCGGAGGACAAAGAGGTCCGTGCCGAGCGTGTGCGCACAGATACCGTAGAGGTGTCGGGCATCCTCGACGTGTGCGACGACGGCTTTGGCTTTTTGCGGTGTGAAAACTACCTGTCGGGCGTAGGCGACGTCTATGTGTCGCCCACGCTTATCCGGCGTTTTCGCTTAAAAACGGGCGACGGCATCCACGGCATTGCCAGGCTCCAGCGGGAAAACGAGCGTTTCAAGGCGCTGCTTTTTGTGACCACGGTCAACGGCGACAAGCCCGATTTTGCCATGCGCCGGACGGCGTTCGAGCATCTGACCCCGATCTACCCCAACGAACGCCTGCACCTGGAAATGCGCCAGACCAACTACGCCATGCGGCTGATCGACCTGATCGCGCCGATTGGCAAGGGGCAGAGGGGTATCATCGTTTCGCCGCCGAAAGCGGGCAAGACGACCATCTTAAAACAGGTGGCGAACAGCATCGAGAATAACCACCCCGACGTGGAGCTCATCGTTCTTTTGATTGATGAGCGTCCCGAGGAGGTGACGGATATGAAACGCAGCATCAAGGGCGAGGTCATCTACTCGACCTTTGACGAGGAGCCGCTCCACCACATCCGCGTGGCGGAGATGGTATTAGAGCGTGCCATGCGGCTGGTCGAGCATAAAAAGGACGTGGTCATCCTGCTCGACAGTATCACAAGGCTGGCAAGGGCGTATAACCTGACGATCACGCCGACGGGCAGGACGCTGTCGGGCGGCATCGACCCGGGTGCGCTGCACAAGCCGAAAAAGTTTTTTGGTGCGGCGCGCAACATCGAAAACGGCGGCAGCCTCACCATTCTTGCCACGGCGCTGATTGAAACCGGCAGCCGTATGGACGATGTGATCTTTGAGGAATTCAAGGGTACGGGCAACATGGAGGTGCACCTCGACCGTAAGTTGCAGGAAAAGCGCATCTTTCCCGCCCTCGACATCAACAAGTCCGGCACCCGCAAGGAGGAGCTGCTGCTGTCGCAAAAGGAGCTGGAATCGGTGTGGGGCATCCGCAAGGCGCTCAGCAACCAGCCCGTCAGCGAGGTCACCGAAACGCTGATCGGCCGCCTGGTCGCCACCAAGACCAACGCCGACTTTGTCGAAACCTTAAATAACATTTTCGGAAGATAAAGAGCGAAACGGAGAAGGATGTTTATGCGAAAAAAAATAGCGGCGCTTATTCTGCCGGTCATGCTATTGTGTGCAAGCATCTATGCGGCGCCGGCGGACAACAGCGTCAAGGTCCCCGTGATTTTGTACCACAACATCACAGAGCGCCTCGGCAGTCTTAGCCCGGGCGTACACATTGCGACGGACGTCTTTCGTGCGCACATGCAGGCGCTCAGGGATGCGGGCTATACCGCCATCACCTATCAGGACTATTACGCCTATGTCACGGAGGATACGCCGCTGCCGGAAAAGCCGGTCATCATCACCTTTGACGACGGCTACATCAGCAACTACGAGATCGCCTACCCGATATTAAAGAACATGGGGATGAAGGCGACCATCTTTGTTATCACGTCCATGATGGGGATGACGGATACGGACTATCCGCATTTTTCGTGGGAGCAGGCGCGGGAGATGGAGCAAAGCGGCGTGATCGACATCCAATCGCACTCGCATACCCACGCCTCGATGCCGACACTCGACGCGGGTCAAATCGCCGTTGAAGCGCGCCTTTCCAAGTATCTCATCGAAACCCATTTGAACAAGACGTGCGACGTGTTCGCCTATCCGTACGGGCACGTTAACCAGCTCAGCACAGACCTTGTACGCTGGTCGGGCTATAAGCTCCAAAACAAGCTGACCGAGGGCGCGAACGACAAAGCCGCCAACGCTGAAATGATGCGGCGCATCACGGTCCTGGGCAATGTGCCGCCGGATAAGCTGCTCCAAATCCTCAGCATTGCGTGTAATCCCTGATAATGCTGTCGAGTGTTTCACCTTTTTGCAGTCTCATAAGCGTCAGCCCTGCCGGGCAGACGCTTTTTTCAGCCCTGCCGTAAAGGGGATTTAATAGCCGCTCCTCGCCCAAGCCTCTTTTGGCAAGCCCTTGCGCCGCCGTCTCGACCAGGGACAGCGCCAATCCCTTTGGCAGGGTCAGTTTCCCGCCGACCACAGCGTCACGCAGCACGCTTGTCGGCTCGCTTAGGGCATAGCT
The DNA here is from genome assembly GCA_022706765.1 of Bacillota bacterium. GTDB lineage: Bacteria > Bacillota > Clostridia > Monoglobales > Firm-18 > JAKJBX01. The sequence continues at coordinate 43,816 of JAKJBX010000008.1, read as the reverse complement.
GTCCAAAACAGCCTGCGCCGCCCGCATATTATGTGCGATCCCCAGCGAAAAAGCGGGCGGCGCAAACGCCTCGGCAATGGGCTGCGCGCAGTCGCTGCGGACTTCAAGCGTCCCCCTTGCGGTGATCTCAATGTTTCGGAAGGACAGGAAGTACGCAATATCCCCGGCGTTTTCGCCGTCAAAATAATCCCGCAGCAAAACGGGTGTAAAGGCTTCATATTTGCCGCCCCGCATACGGCAAAACATCTTGCGTTCCAAAAAGCTGCCGATGATGTCGTCAACGCCGCCAAAGACCGCATCGACCTTGCCTGTGTTAGGGAATGCGCTGCCCTCCCACAGGAAATCACGGTAGCACAGCGTGCCGTCCCCGTCCCACGACGGCGAGTTGGAAAAGAGCGCCGCCCGCACAAAGTCGAGCCGTGCGAACAGGCTTGCCGCAAAGGGCAGATCGTCCAGCGGGATGTCAAGGTGCGTCTGCACCGACGACAGATAGGCGGGAAAGTCGGGAAAAGCGTGCCGCGCGGGAAAGGCGTGCAAAAAGCCGTCGACAAAATTATAGATGGGGTAGTCGACATGCGCCTGATCGATGTACGGCTTGAAAGGGTTCGTCCCCATGCCTGCAAGCAGGTAGTTGTGCCGCCCGAGGTATGCCGCCGCCATGGCGTGCAGGCGGTAGAACCGGTGCGCAATGGCGCAAAGGTCGCCGCCGTATCGCATGGCGAACTCAAAGTTGTTGTAGGAGTTGTCAAACGACAGCGTGTCGCCGTCGGCGTTGATGATAAAGGCGTTGCCGCCGCCGAGATCGGTTTCCTCGGTGGCAAAGCCGTTTTCGCAGAAATAATCCAAAAGCCCCACGGCGACGTCTTTGCCGACAGGGGCTTTTGCCATATTCAGCAGCGGGAATTCCAGCTCGACGCCCACGTTCCCGAGACTTTTTTTCTCAAACGGCGCAATGAACCTGTTTTTCACGATCTCGTAAGCCCTCACCGTCTACCTCCTCAAATAGTTATAGACCATCACGAGCGCATCGGCGTTCGTGAGACTTTGTTTCGGATGAAAATAACCGTCGCTGCCCGAAACCAGCTTCAGGGCACGGGCAAGCGCAACGTAGCCATAGAGCGCCTTGGGAATCTGGTCCGCATCCAAAAAGTGTGACTGAAAAATGCCGTCCAGCTCGGCTACGCCGCCGTAGCCCGCCGCGCGGATCAGGTATTTGACAGCGTCCTGACGGGTGACAAAACCGGTTTCGTTGATCTCGCCGCGGTCGATGATGCCCTTGGTCACAAAGCTGCCGTAGATCATCTCGATGTCGTCGTCCGTCAGACCGCCCGCCTTGTCGGGCGCTACCGTGCCCTCGGGCAAAATGGCAGCGATCAGGGCGATAAAATCCTGCTGGCGGATGCTGCCGTCCAAAAGCACATCCCCCTGCGACACAAAGATGTCACAGTCGGCGAGCGCCACGGCGGCCGGCTCGGCATAGTGTCCGGCAAGCCCGATGTACCTCAGCGAACGGTTTTCCCTCAGCGGCGTACCGTCGTACGACAGCACTCTGCCGCTCTCGGCGCTGATGATCGCCGGCTTTTTGGGGCTGACAATATAGACCGGCACGGAGGTACCGTTCTCGGCGGGGGAATAAACAAGCTCCAACCCGATTTGTGTGTAAAATTGTACATACGCCGCTTTCAAACCGATGAGCTGAGCGTTTTCGTCAAACGACACGTTATCCCAAGTGAGGGAAAGTGAGAAAATCTCGCCGTCGGCATTGAGCATGAACTGGATCCCGTTGCCCTTGTAGGAGATCTTGTTGACGATGCGCTCATACAGCACCCCTACCGTGCCGCCTTCCGTTTCGGAAGCGGTGATGACGGGGGTGTCCAGCTGATACATCAGGGTTGCCAAGCGGCTGCGCAGGTAGCTTTCGGTCGCCGCCCTTGCGGCATAGCCGCTAAGAATCGATGCGGATTTTTTTGCAGCCCGCTCACTGTTGTCAAAGCTGACGATTTGCAGGGTTTTTGCGTTCATCGTCACGCTGGCGGTGAACGCCTCCTTTTCATAGCTGATGGCGACCAAATACTCGCCGCCCGACATATAATAGCGCACCTGCTGTGCGGAAAACTCGTCATCAATGCCGAGCTCTGTGATGCTGCGGGCATATTCCTGCGCCTCACTTGCGCTGATGAGCGTCTTTTCGGAGATCACGCCGGCGGATACGGCGTTTTGCGAGGCACCGCCGGCTGAAAAGACCGACGAATCGGCGTTCTCAAACAAGGCGGTGCGCTGCGCCGGCAGGACGGCGCCGCCGGTCCGCGCGTCAATGGCGCTCGTGCCGGCAGGCACATAGACGGGGTAGATGACCGCCTCGCCTCCCGAGATTTTCCGGCTGTAACGCAGCTCGAGTCCGATGTTCTTTTCAAATGCCGACTGCGCTTGCTGCTGCGTGATGATGCCGTCAGTCGGCACAAAAACGACAGCGTCGTCCCAGTTTCGCTGAAAGCGGGTGACGCGTCCGCTTGCGCCGTCAATAAACAGGCTGACGGCGTTGCTGTTATAGGCGATGCCGTTGACCGTACGGACAAAGCGCAGGTTATAGCCGTCCGCCGCAAAGCTGTATGTATTGGTAAAGACCGACGTGTTCAGCTGCGCCGAAATATCGGCTGCCGTGCGGTTTAAAAAGTCCAGCGCCGTCTGCGCCGCCTGTGTCTTTGACACATTGGGCAGGCGCCCCGACGCTGTTTTTGACGACTGCATTTCGGAGTAATAGACGATGACGCCGTCCGGCTTTGCCGTGACGGCGGCACTGCCGCCCGCAGGCGATGAAAAGACGACTATTTTGTCCCCGCCGACAGTATCGACCGTCGAGACGTTGTATCCGGCAAGCTCGGGGAGCTGCGCCGTGATTTTTTGCACAAGGTCAGCCTCCCCGCCGTCCGCCGTGACGCCGAGGGGAAGCAGTATGATAAAGAGGCATAAAATCAGCTGTTTCAAAAGACATCACCCCAATGCTATTGTATCGCATCAGGGCAGATGGCACAAGACAAACGTCTAATTTGTTAATTACATTTAATAATAGACCTGTCCGCTAATCCACTGCGGCGGCGAAATCGGTCTTTTCCTGCCACACTGGGTTAGCGGACAGGTCTAATTACCGCCGCAGGTTGATGTAGACCAGACGGCACAGCGACAGCGAAAAAATGACGGCGGCGCTTATGCCCAAAAGCAGCAGCGAAAACACCCACGCCTCGGCTGCCGACGTCCTACCGCCGGCAAAGACCGCCGCGGAGCCGACGGGCAGCAATGAAAACAGCAGCGCGTAAAACGCCGCAAATCCCGCCTGCAACAGCTTAGAGAGCATGAACACCGCCGGCGACAGCCCGCTGACCTGTAAAATGCCGGATACCTGCAAAATCACGCTGACGCCCGACCAGCCGAGGAGCGCCGACAGCAACACCAGCCTGAGCGGCTCGGAGGACAGCACCGCCGCCCGTACTGCGCCGCCCGTCACCTCCAAAAACCCGAAGCACGCCGCCCGTGCCGCCTCGGGCGTCATCCCGAGCAGGCAAAGCAGGGACTGCATAGCGGCAATGATTTTGAAATGCGTCAAAATGGCGGTCAGCACCCCAAAGAACACGATAAAGCCGCAGACATAGAAAATCAGCTCGACCGACTTTGTTACAGCGGATGAGAGCACGCCTCCGGCGGTCGTTTGCTGCGCACCCGCAAGGCGGTAAGCCGCACAGCCTACGGTCATCCGCTCGTCTTTTTTATAAAACCGCATCACGATGCCGACGGATACGGCGCTCAAAACGTGGATGGCATACAGCATCAGCCCGAGGGTGCGGCTGCCCAGCATACCTGCGCCGACGCTGCCAATGATGAACAGCGGACCTGCATTGTTGCAAAAGCATACGATGCGCTGCGCCTCCGCACGGGTGCATTGGTTGGTCTCATAAAGGTCGGCGCCGAGCTTTGCCCCGACAGGATAGCCGCTCATGATCCCCAGCACGAACGCCACGCCGCCGCTGCCCGGGACGTTGAACAGCGGGCGCATGATGAAAGCGCACCACCTGCCCAGCACCCCGGCAGCGCCCGTTTGGGTCAGGATTGCGGAGCAGACAAAGAACGGAAAAAGCGACGGCACGATCACCCTTGCGCAAAGGTCAAGCCCCGCCGCCGCCGCCGAAAGACATTCGGCGGGCGCACACACCAGCCCGAAAACCACAAAGACGGTAAACCCCCAAAGCAGCCGCAAAATAATCACCTCAATGCTATAGCATTGGAGAGTTGAACACGCACAGCCCCGACGCATTAATTTTGCGTCTTTCTTTGTTGCCGTCGTTGGTTGGCGTCAGCCAACCGTCCTTCCCCTCCGCGAAATCCATCAAAATTTCCGGCAGCGGGGTACTTCGCAGTTTTGGGCGAGCGGATTTTTGTTCAGGCAAGTAAAATCACGCAGGTAATACTGGCGTATTGCCAAGGGATTTTGCGCTGCATGGGCACAAATCCGCCATTTAAAACCTATGCGGACTCACCTCTCCAATGCTATATATATTCATATTGCCTTTAAACTTGCATAAATTTAAAGAAGAAGCGTGCATCAACCGAAAGGAATGGTTCGTATGAAAAAGTCAAGGAAAGAGCGCATGGCGGAGCTGTTTGACATGCCGAAGGAGGTCGTGCTGGATTTGCCGAAGCTGACGGTGTACGGCGACAGCCAGCTGACGGTGGAAAATTACAGCGGCATCCTGCAATACACGGACGAATATATCCGGCTGAAAACCTCGGGCAAGGCGATTGCGGTCAGCGGCAAGGGGCTGGAGCTGCGTGCGATCACCGACGTCGACGTGCTGATTGAGGGCGAGATACTGGGCATCGAATATATTTAAGGATTGATAAAATGTTTTTCATCAGGCTTTTTAATTACTTTAAAGGCTATGTGGCAATAATAATCGAGGGCGTGTTTCCCGAACGCTTTTTAAATATCTGTGCACGGCGGGGCATCAGCCTTTGGAACGTCAAGCGTTTAGGCAAGCTGTCTCTGCGCGCGAACGTCAGCGTGCGGGGCTTTCGCCTGCTGCGCCCGATCGCCAAAAAATCACGGTGCGGCGTCAAGGTCAGCCGCCGTGTCGGGCTGCGCTTTTATGTCCATAAGCACCGCAAACGCAAGGCGTTTGTTTTTGGGGCTGCGCTGTTTGCTGTTTTGCTGTTGGTGATGACCCGTTTTATCTGGGTCATCGAGGTAACGGGCGTTCATGACCTCACCCGTCAGCAAATTTTGGAGGCGCTTGAAGAATCAGGCTTGAAAGTCGGTCAATTAAGTGCTAAAATAAATATATCGGATATTCAAAACACCGTCATCACCCGTCAGGAGAAGATCGCATGGCTCGGTATTACGGTCAAAGGCACCACGGCGCATGTAGACGTCAAGGAGCGCACCTCAAAGCCGGAGATATTCCCGAAGGACCAGCCGTGCAGTATCTATGCGGGTCAGAGCGGGGTGGTCGAGTCGATCGAGGCGCAAAACGGACAGCGCCTGGTGTCGGCGGGCGACGTGGTCAAACAGGGACAGCTTTTGATCAGCGGCGTGCTCGACAGCAAGACGGGCTTGGGCGTGCGTTATGTCCATGCCGACGGCGAGGTGATCGCCAGGACGTGGCATGAGGTCAGCGTGCCAATCGCAAGCGAGGAGGAAGTCCGACGCCGCACCGGCAGGTCAAAGTCCAAGCATATGCTGAAAGCTTTTTCGCTGAGAATTCCGCTGTTTTTCAGCGACAGGGTGGGCTTTGCGGGTTACGACAGGGTGAGCGAAGCCAAGTGGCTGCACATCGGCAAGGACACGCCGCTGCCCTTTTCGTTCCATTACGATAAGTATTATGAGCTGGAAATCACGCGGCAGCCGATGGAGCGCGAAACAGCGGTCGCGGAGGCGGAGGCGGAGGCGCGGCGGCAGGTTGCGGGCATCCAAATCGTGTCGGAGCAAAAAGAGGTGACGGAGGATACCGTGAAAATCACCTTTGAGTGCATAGAAAACATCACACAAAAGCAGACGGTGCTGAGGGAGGAAAACCACATTGGCGGAGAAGAACCTTGAAGTTGAAACGGTGCAGCAGGCTGCGGACATCTTCGGCAGCTTTGACAAAAACATTAAAATTCTTGAAGCGCATTACGGTGTGCAGGTGACCCACAGGGGCACCCGGCTTAAAATAACCGGCGGGGAGGAAGCGGCGGACAGGGCGCAGCGGGCCGTATCGGGGCTGATCGCCATGACCGCGCGGGGCGAAGCAATCACGGAACAGGCGGTGCGCTATGTCGTCAGCCTGGTCGACGACGGCGAGGAGGACAAGCTCTCCCACATGGGCAAGGACTGCGTCTGCATCACCGTAAAGGGCAAGCCGATCAAGGCAAAGACCATCGGGCAAAAGCTGTACATTGACGCGATGAAGAACAATGTCGTCACCTTCGGCATAGGACCTGCCGGCACGGGCAAGACCTATCTTGCGGTGGCGTCGGCGGTGACGGCGCTCAAAAACAAGGACGTCAGCAGGATCATCATCACCCGACCGGCGGTGGAGGCGGGCGAAAAGCTGGGCTTTTTGCCGGGCGATTTGCAAAACAAGGTCGATCCCTACCTGCGCCCGCTGCATGACGCGCTCTATGACATGCTGGGCATCGAAACCTATCAGAAGTACGTCGAGCGGGGCGTTATCGAGGTTGCGCCGCTGGCATATATGCGGGGACGCACGCTGGACGATTCGTACATCGTGCTCGACGAGGCGCAAAACACCACCCCCGAGCAGATGAAGATGTTTTTGACCCGTATCGGCTTTGACTCCAAAGCGACGGTGACGGGCGACATCACCCAGATCGACCTGCCCGAGGGTAAAAAGAGCGGACTCAAAGAGGTCATGCGGATATTAAAGGGCATCAAGGGCATAGCGTTTTGTATGCTGAGTGAAAAGGACGTCGTGCGGCACCCGCTTGTGCAGGAGATCGTCAAGGCATACGGCAGAGATGAGGCGAGAAAAGGTGACAGACATCCAAAATGAACAAAATAAAATGGCGTTTACGCCCGGGCTGGACAAGCTGATCCGGCGGGTGGCGGACGCGGCGTTCGCCGCCGAGGGGGTTACGCCCCGACTGGTCAGCGTGGTCGTCACCGACGATGCGGCGATTCAAACGCTCAACCGTGAGTACCGGGGCAAGGACACGCCGACCGATGTGCTGTCCTTTCCGCTGTATGACGAGGACGGGACGCTCGACGCCGATGCGCTGGGCGACATTGTCATCTCGCTCGAACGTGCGGCGGCGCAGGCAGAGGCTTATGGGCACAGCTTGGAGCGTGAGGTGGCGTTTTTGACCGCCCATTCGATGCTGCACCTGATGGGTTATGACCACGAGGACGGCGAGGACGAAATGTTTGCCAGGCAGGAAGCCATTTTGGCGGGTCTGGGATTGACGAGGTGAGGGAGCATGTTGTCGAGGCAGATACTGAGCAGCTTTAGGTTTGCATTGGCGGGGGTGCGCTTTTGCATCAAAAACGAGCGCAATTTCAGGATACACCTGCTTGCGGCGGTCACGGCGCTGCTGCTTGCGCCGTACTATGCGTTTCCGGCGCCGCAGATGGTGCTGCTCACGCTGGTGATCGCCGTGGTCGTCATCTGCGAAATGTTCAACACCGCCTTAGAGGCGGCGATCGACCTGTTCGCCAAGGACTATCATGTGCTTGCCGGGATTGCCAAGGACATCAGTGCGGGCGCCGTGCTGGTCGCGGCGTTCGGGGCGGCGGTTTGCGGCGTCTACCTGTTTTTTGATGTGGCGGTGCTGCACGCCATCGCGCGCGACGTTGCCGCTTCGCCGCTGAAAATAGCGTTCGTGCTGATCTATTTGGCGGCAGGCTATCTGTTTGTGAGAGGATTTGATCAAAAATGAGTTATAAATCAGGTTTTGTGTCCATCGTGGGACGCCCCAACGTGGGAAAGTCCACCCTGCTGAACAGCCTGCTGGGTGAGAAGATCGCGGCAGTTTCGCCGAAGCCCCAGACCACCCGCACCAAAATCATGGGGGTCGTGACCGACGACGAGGCGCAGGTGGTTTTCCTCGACACCCCCGGTATCCATAAGCCCAAAAACAAGCTGGGCAAGCTGATGGTCCGCTCGGCGGAGCAGTCGGCAGGCGAGGCGGACGTGGTACTGTACATGCTGGACGCATCGGATTACAGCTTAGAGAAGGACGGCGAAATTTTGGAGGGCATATCCGCACCGGCGGTGTTTTTGCTGATCAACAAGACCGACAAGGTTGAAAAGCCCGACCTCCTTCCCCTCATCGAGGCGTTTTCAAGGCTGCGGGCATTTGATGAGATCATCCCCGTCAGCGCCATGAAAAAGGAAGGGCTGGGCGAGCTGATGAACGCCGTTAAAAAACGTCTGCCGAGCGGTCCGCAGTTCTTCCCCGAGGATACCCTCACCGACCAGCCCGAAAAGCAGATCGCCGCCGAGTTCATCCGTGAAAAGATGATGCGGAACCTCAGTGAAGAGATCCCCTACGGTACCGCCGTGGTCATTGAAAAGATGAAGTATGATGACGCAAAGGATATGACCGTCATCGCCGCGACGATATACTGTGAGCGTGAGGGGCACAAGGCGATCGTCATCGGCAAGGGCGGCACGATGCTGAAAAAGATCGGCACCGACGCGCGGCGTGACATCGCCCGTTTTACCGGCACCAAGGTGTTTTTGGAGCTATGGGTCAAGGTGCGTGAAAATTGGCGCAACAGCGACGCACAACTGAAAAATTTTGGATATAGCGAATAATAGGTATTTTATTTTCCGTTTGTAACACCCTAATATTAGACCTTGTCCGCTAACCCTGACACGGCGGTATAATCGGTTTTTTTGCCGCCCTGCGTCACATACGGAACCCGCCAATAAACAAATTATTGACGGAACCCGCCTGCACCACAGGACGAAAAAAATCCTCGATTCCCCGCTCGTACAAGCTTAGCGGACAAGGTCTGAGAGGGGACGACAAACATGCTGAAAGAGTTGACATGGACGTTTTTTGAAAAAACCGGCAGTATCGAAGCATTTTTGGAATACAATCGCATGAAAGGCGCTTTATCGGGTGAAGAAGATGCTGACAAGCGTGAAGGGTCTGATCATTAAAGAAACCAACGTGGGCGAGGGCGACAAGATTTTGACCGTCCTCGCCGGCGGGCTGGGCAAAATCCAGGCTGCCGCCAACGGAGCGAGGAGCTACAAGAGCAGGCTTATCGCGGGGTGCCAGCTTTTTTGCTATACGGACTTTGTCCTGAGCAAGAAAAAGGATTGGTTTCGTGTCACCGGCGCCGAGCCGGTCGAAGCCTTTTATCCTTTGCGCCAAAGCCTTGAAAAGCTGAGCCTTGCGGCGTATTTTTGCGACCTGCTGTGCGAGGTGACGGCGGACGCCCACGGTGCGGACGAGGCGCTGCGGCTTGCGCTCGGCGCCTTTTACATACTCACTAAGGAGGACGAGCTCACACGGATCAAGGCGGCGTTCGAGCTGCGGCTTCTGAGCCTGTCGGGCTTTATGCCCCAGCTTTCCTCCTGCGGCAGTTGCGGCAGCGGGGAGGTCACAGGTTTTTCGGTGAGTGACGCGTCGGGATTGTGCGATGCCTGTGCGGGTGCGAAGCGGCTGCTGCCTGGGACGCTTGCCGCCATGCGCTACATCACCTGCGCACCGCAAGACGCGGTCTTTGCGTTCCGGACCGATGCGGCGGTGACGGCGGAGCTTGCCTCGGTCGCCGAAAATTATACGTTGGGGCAAATCGGACGTGACTTCCGTTCCCTCAAATACTATTTGACAATCACCAAAAATATGGTATAATAACCGCAGGCGGTTATTATACTTTGAATTTATGCGCCGTCGAAATTTTCCTCGCAAAAACTGCTCGGAAACGGCGACGCGCAATTCCTCCGAACTCCTGCGGAGTCACGGAGGAATAACACCGCAGGCGGTTATATACCTTGAATTCACTGCGTCGCTCGGCAATATGGCTGCAATACTGCCGCCATTCAATACACAAGCTATGGAGGTAGGAAGATGTCAAAAAAATACGTTTATCTTTTCAGCGAGGGCGATGCCTCAATGAAAAATCTTCTCGGCGGCAAGGGGGCTAACCTTGCGGAGATGACGAAGCTGGGCTTTCCCGTACCGCAGGGCTTTACCGTAACGACGGAGGCTTGCACCAGGTATTACAGCGACGGCAAGGTCATCAGCGGTGAAATCATCACAGAAATTGATGACAAATTATCACAGCTTGAGGGGATAGTAGGCAAAAAATTCGGAGATCCGCAAAATCCGCTGTTAGTATCCGTTCGTTCGGGCGCACGTGCATCCATGCCCGGCATGATGGATACTATTTTGAATTTGGGGCTCAATGACACGGTGGTCGAAGGTCTTGCCAAGCTGACGGGCAACCCCCGTTTTGCGTATGACAGCTACCGCAGGTTCATCCAAATGTTCTCGGACGTGGTGATGGAGGTGCCGAAGAGCAATTTTGAGCGTATTATTGATGAAATCAAGGAGCATAAGGGCATTACGAACGACACCGACCTTTCGGCGGAGGACTTAAAGGCGATGGTGGCAAGGTTTAAGGACTATTACCATGGGCAAAAGGGTTCGGACTTCCCGCAGGAGCCCAAAGAACAGCTTATTGAGGCAGTCAAAGCGGTTTTCCGCTCGTGGGACAACCCGAGGGCGAATGTATACAGGCGTATGAACGATATTCCGTCCGACTGGGGAACGGCGGTCAATATCCAGGCGATGGTGTTTGGCAATACGGGTGACGACAGCGGAACGGGCGTTGCCTTCACACGCAACCCGTCGACGGGCGAAAAGGCGCTGTACGGCGAATTTTTGATTAACGCACAGGGTGAGGACGTCGTTGCCGGCATCCGCACGCCGCAAAAGATCGCGCAGTTGCAAGAGGTCATGCCCGAGGTCTATGACCAGTTCATCGAGATTGCGGGCAAGCTCGAACAGCATTACCGTGACATGCAGGACATGGAATTCACCATAGAAAACAAAAAGCTTTACATGCTCCAAACCCGAAACGGCAAGCGCACCGCACAGGCAGCGATCAAAATCGCCGTTGATTTGGTCGGGGAGGGTATGATCAGCAAGGAGCAGGCGGTGTTGAACGTCGATCCCAAGCAGCTTGACGCTCTTTTGCACCCGACCTTCTCGGCGCAGGCGCTCAAAGAAGCGACCGTTTTGGCGACGGGGCTTGCCGCCTCGCCTGGCGCAGGGAGCGGCAAGGTGTACTTCACGGCTGAGGACGCCGTCAAAGCGGCGCAGGGCGGTGAAAAGGTCATCCTGGTGCGTCTTGAAACCTCACCCGAGGACATCGAGGGCATGGACGCCGCCAGCGGCATCCTGACAGCAAGGGGGGGAATGACCTCCCATGCGGCGGTCGTGGCAAGGGGCATGGGACGCTGCTGCGTTGCCGGATGCGGCGACATTCGGGTCAGCGAAGAAGACAAATGCTTCACCGTCGGCGACAAGTGTTTTGCCGAGGGCAGCTATATCTCTATTGACGGCAGTACGGGTCACGTCTATGAGGGCTGTGTCGAAACCATCAAGGCGGAGCTGACCGGTGACTTTGGTAAGTTCATGGCGTGGGCGGACGAAATCCGCACCTTAAAGGTGCGGGCGAATGCGGATGTGCCGAGGGATGCGCAGGCGGCGATGGACTTCGGCGCTGAGGGCATCGGGCTTTGCCGTACGGAGCACATGTTCTTTGAGGAGGACAGGATCCCCGTCGTGCGTGAGATGATCGTTGCAAAGTCGTTAGAACAGCGTCAAAAGGCGCTTGACAAGCTCTTGCCCATACAGCGCAAGGACTTTGAGGGGCTGTTTACGGCGATGAACGGACTGCCCGTCACCATCAGGCTGTTAGACCCGCCGCTGCACGAATTTTTGCCCACGGCGGACGAGGACGTCAAAGCGCTGTCGATTGAAATGGGCATCTCGTTTGAGGAGCTCAAAGCAACGGTTGAGGACCTGCACGAGTTCAACCCCATGCTCGGGCATCGCGGCTGCCGCCTGGCGGTCACCTATCCGGAGATTGCGGCAATGCAGGCAAGGGCGATTATTGAGGCGGCGATCAACGTCACTAAAAGCGGCGTTACCATCATTCCTGAAATCATGATCCCGCTGGTCGGCGAAGTCAAGGAGCTGCAATATGTCAAGGATGTCGTTACCAAAACGGTGGACGGGATCATTGCGGCGGCGGGCGTGGAAATGACCTATCTGGTCGGCACGATGATTGAGGTGCCCCGTGCGGCGCTGACGGCGGACAAGATTGCCGAAGAGGCGGAGTTCTTCTCGTTCGGCACGAACGACCTCACCCAAATGACCTATGGCTTCTCCCGTGACGATGCGGGTAAATTCCTTGATTATTATTATCAAAAAAAGATTTTCGAGTCCGACCCCTTCGCACGCCTCGACCAGACAGGCGTCGGAAAGCTGATGGCGATGGCGGCGCAGATGGGCAGAACGACCCGCCCCGACATCAAGCTGGGCATCTGCGGGGAGCATGGCGGAGACCCGTCGTCGGTGGAATTTTGCCACAGCCTCGGTCTGAATTATGTGTCCTGCTCGCCCTACCGTGTGCCGATCGCAAGGCTTGCGGCGGCGCAGGCAAAGATAAAGGCGGATAGGGCTGGGAAGTAAAAGCTTGAATAAGACTGCGGACGGGGAAACGCTGTCCGCAGTTTGTTTTATCTGATAGGAAATTCGGGAAATTTCCTATCAGATAAAAAAATTAATTCATTCCTTGGCAAAGGGTTTCGGCTGCGCGCCAAAAAGCGCCGCTGCGGCGCTTTTTATTGCAAAGCTTTAAAATATATGGTATGCTATAGGGGGTGTTGAATAATTTATCCTAAAAATTTTCTCGCAAAAATGCGCACCCTCAATTATTCAACACCCCCATATTTGAAAAAGGAGGGGACATTATGCAGCGCATTTACACGGTTGACGAAATAAAAAATATTGCGGGAGAGATTGCTCAGCGTCACGGCGTAGAGCGGATGTTCCTTTTTGGTTCATATGCCCGCGGGGAAGCCAAAGCGGACAGTGATTTGGATTTTCGTATTGACAGAGGGCGTATTCGCGGTTTGTTTGCTTTGGGCGGGCTGTATGCCGATCTTGAAGATGCCTTTAAAGTGCCGGTTGACCTTTTGACCACCGACAGTCTTGATGAAAATTTCAAAAAAGAAATCTCCGATGAGGAGGTGCTGATTTTTGGCAATCAGTAAGAAGGATTTAGGGCTAATCTCACATATGATTGAGTATTGCACGGAAATTGAACAAACCGTTTCCCGATTTGGGAATACATTGGAAAACTTTAAGGCAGATAAGATTTACCGCAACGCCGTCACAATGTGCATACTTCAAATCGGCGAATTGGCGGGACGGCTCTCGAATGAGTTTACAACAGCACATCGGGAAATTCCGTGGCGGAGCATTAAGGCAATGCGTAATATTGCCGCTCACGCTTACGGAAGTATTAATATTACGGATGTTTGGGATACGGTTGTCAATGATATGCCTGTACTGAAAGCGTATTGTAAAAATATATTGGAGCGATAGTGGCGGTAGAAAACCGTCCCTGTTGTTCGCCCATCGTAAAACAGTTGATATAAAAACATACATTAAGGCGGCAGTGCATTTGCACTGCCGCCTTTCGCGTAAGCGCTTAAAGCTTTATGGGTGTTCGCCCCGCCTTATAACCAAGACCAAAAGGTTCAGCTTTTGCTGATAATCCGTCAGGCAATCCAGGTGCAGACTCTCGCCTGTAAACAGCAAATAGTCGGAGCTTTTGTGAATTATATGCTTAAAGCATAGGGGAGTCGAACCCGCATAGGTTTTGGGTGGTGGATTTGTGCTCGTACAGCGCAAAATCCCTTGGCAATACGTCAGTATTACCTGCATGATTTTACTTGCCCGAACAAAAATCCACTCACCCAAAACTGCGCAGCACCCCTGCCGTTGGAATTTTAGATGAATTTTTTCGGCGAAGGACGATGCCTTGCTGACGCAAGGCAAGGACGACAACGATAAAATACGCAAAAATTACACGGCAGGGGCTGTGTGTGTTCGATTCCCCTATGCTTACAGTTTGAACATACAGGCTCCTCCTCCCCGCCGATGATGATGGAGTTTAAGAATCCGCCTAAAATTTTATCCAATTGTCCCACCTCATGCTTCCGATAATATCAAGGCTTGGCGCCCGTTCGCACCCGGGCGCCAAACCTCGGTTTACCGAAAACACAAACATAAAAAAGCGTGCAGAACGCTGCCCCTTGGCAGTTTTCCTACACGCTTGCGCTTATTCTTTGTGCCGAATTCCCCGCACACCCCCTCTTGAAAATCATGGAGGAATGTGTTATAATGGGTTTGGTGCCGGTCATCCGGTTGCGTATAGGTGATGCGTACACCCGTATTGCAGGGGCAATGTGTTGGCGCACATTGTCCTGCCGCTTTTTTTATTTGTCCGTGTTTCCGTTGCCACTATTCTATCATATAAAGAAAATTTTTGCAACTGTTTTTTGATATGGCAGGAAATAAAAATTTCCTGCCATATCAAAAACAATGAATTCATTCCTTAGCAAAGGGTTACGGCTGCGCACCAAAAAGCGACGCTGAGGCGCTTTTTGATATGGCAGGAAATAAAAATTTCCTGCCATATCAAAAACAATGAATTCATTCCTTAGCAAAGGGTTTCGTCAACGCATCAAAAAAGCGCCTTAACGGCGCTTTTTTCAACCTCCGGGCTATGCCGGCGATTTAATCCGGCACGCTGCAATCAATGGACGGATCGCCGATAAAGACATCCGCATCGAACTTCACCGGGATCTCAATGCTGATACGCTGAGAAATCACGTAGCAGCAACTGTCGCACCCTTTGCCGCCGCCCGTACAGGGGGTCGGGATGATAACGGGTTTGCCGAAGCAGGAGACCTTAACGGGACCTGTGTGGACCTCGGGCTTGATGGCAACGGGCACGGCGACATTGGTATGCTGTTTCACAACAGCGTCGCAGTCCTTGCATTTTCCATCGGGGGCATAGTTTTCCTGGTAATCAAGCATGGTTTGCTCATTCCTTTTCTTAAAAGCATGGGGGATCTGATGCCGCATACTTATAGTAATAGCATACGCCGCCGTCTTGTATATGTTTTAAATGAAAAATCGTATAAAACAGTCAAAACGGCAGCGCACCGCTTCACTACCATACTATGTTTTTTGTCGAAATTTGTGACAAAGCCGCTACCGGAAACCTATGCGGGGGTCCCTACCGCTTCGCAATGCTTGCGCCGCTGTAATAACCGAGCAGGATGTCCTTGTAGCTTGCGCCATTTTTCGCCATATAGTTTGCGCCGTATTGGCTCATGCCCACGCCGTGTCCGTTGCCTTCGACCGTGAATACCACGTTTTCCCCGTCAACGCTGAGTGAAAAACAAGTGGATTTCAGACCGAACGCCGAGCGGATCTGGGTACCCTTAAAGGCAACGCCGCCGATTTCGACGGTCTTGATGTGGTTGCCCTCGGTGAGGGTGGTTTTCCCGAGCCATCCTTTGGGGTCGCCGCTGAGGTCGGCGTTTTTGTCAAGTTCGGTAATTTTTGCGGCAAAGTCCGCATGGCTGAGCGCGGCGACCGATTCATAGCCCGTCTTTTGGTCGTCGCCCTCGCTTTTGACGCTGACAAGATAGGGCAACTGGCTGCCCCACACCTCGCCGCTCGCCTCGGTATAGCCGCCGCCGCTTGCCGAGTGAAAGACCGCCAGGATAGGCTCATCCTCATACACTAAGATTTCGCCCCGGGTTTCATCGACATATCGGGCGATCTGCTTTAAATACTTGTCCGTCCATGCCTTGCCGTGAAGCTCGGTGAGCTGCTCGGGTGAGTAATAGGCGTTGCAGTGCTGCGGGTTGGTGCAAACCACCGCGTCGGGGTGGTCGGGCGATGCGCTGCCCGGGTCGCTCATATATTTCAGGTACTTGTAATAGAGATAGGTGCGTGCCGCCACCGCCTGCGCCTTTTGCGCCTCCGGCGCAAACGCTGCGGGCATCTCGGCGGCAAGCACCCCCTTAACGTACGTTTCAAGGTCGATCATGCGTGTTTCGCCCTCGCTTGCGAAATATACGCTGATCTCCTTCGGCAGCCCGCCGGCATCGGGGAGCGCATCGTCCGGCGGGCTTTGCGCTTTGGGCGAAAAGGACAGCCCTGCCAGAAGCACGGGAAGCACAAGCGCTGCGGCAAGGCAGCCGATATAGGTCAGCAGCAGTCGTTTCATGGGTCAAATCAAACCTTTCAAATAGTATAGTATATTTCGGACAAACCCCGAATAGAACGCCCCGCTGAAATGCGATTTTCCTTGACAAGCCGGGTATAATCATATATACTCGTTGTTGGGTAAAATTTGAATAGGCGGTAAAATTTATGCGGCTTCCCGGCAAAAAAAAGCGCATCTTAATATCGGTCACCTTGCTTTGCCTGTTATTGACGGCAACGCTGTTTGCCGATGCGTCGGGCGCCGATACTGTCGAGCGCGCCGGCAGCGCCGATGCGATGTTTTCGGGCGGCGCAGGCGGTTTGATCATCCGTATGCCGAGTGAAAAAACCTTGGATTCGGGCGCTTGGAAAGCATATTTTCCCCTTTCCTTGCAAAACATAACCGGTGTGCCCGGACAGCCCGGCGGCGACCGCCGCCGCTATGCGCAAACGGTAAGCTCGGCGGACATATACAACGCACAGGCAATCGTACATCATTTGTGTGATCAGGACGGGAAAAAGTAACGAAGAAACCCCGTCTTTTACAAACGAATTTTAATTAAGGAGGAATACGATTTGCGCGGCAAAAAGGTTACATTTTTCATTGTCATAGCAGCCATCGCCCTATTGGGATATCTCGCCGCTTCCGGGTTTAAGTTTACCATCGGCGGCAAGACCCATGAATTAAAGGGCGCGAACAAAATGCGTTACGGCATCGACATCAGGGGCGGCATCGAGGCGATTTACGAGCCGAGGGAGGCAGATGTCAAGCCAACCGCAGTCCAGCTTGACGCGGCGCGCGCGGTTATCGAAAGGCGTCTTGACCTTAAAAACATCACCGATAGGGAAGTCACCGTTGACGTGGATGGCGGCATGATTATCGTGCGTTTCCCGTGGGCGTCGGACGAAACCGAATTCAACGCTTCAAAGGCGATTGAGGAGCTGGGTCAGACCGCACAGCTCACCTTCCGTGACCCGCAGGGTCAGGTTCTGCTGACGGGCGACACGGTCACGACGAGCAGGGCGCAGTACAATCAGCAGCAAAGAAAATGGTATATCGAACTCAAATTCAACGCCGAGGGCAAAGAGAAGTTTGCGGCGGCGACCTCGCAGCTTGTCGGACAGCCGATGGCAATTTATATGGACGAGGACATTATCTCCGCGCCGACCGTCAATACGGCTATCACGGAGGGAGAGGCAATCATTGAGGGCAGCTTTACCGAAAGCGAGGCAAAGACGTTGGCGGACCAAATCAGCTCGGGCTCGCTGCCTTTCTCGCTCAAATCCGAGGACAACAGCTCCATCAGCGCAACGCTCGGTCAGTCGGCGCTTGACGTGACGGTCAGGGCGGCGTTCTTAGCGTTCATCTTAGTCTGCCTGTTCATGCTTTTGTATTACAGACTGCCGGGCTTTGTGGCGGTTTTTGCGCTCAGCTTGCAGGTCATCGGTCAGCTGCTTGCCCTGTCGGTGCCGCAGTATACCCTGACCCTGCCCGGCATTGCGGCGATCATCCTGTCGATCGGCATGGGCGTCGACGCCAATATCATCATCGCCGAGCGTATCAAAGAGGAAGTGCGCGGCGGCAAAAGCGTCGGCAACGCCATCGACGCCGGCTTCCACAAGGCGTTCTCATCGGTCTTTGACGGCAACATCACCGTGATGATTGTCGCGGCGATCCTGATGTGGCTCGGATCGGGCACGATGAAGTCCTTCGGCTACTCGCTGATGACGGGCGTTATCTTAAACTTCCTGTGCGGCGTTACGGTTTCAAGGCTGCTGATCCGATCACTCAGCCAATTTCAGCCGCTCAGAAAACCTGTGCTGTTCGGAGCAAGGAGGGAAGCGAAATGATTCAATTTTACAAACACAGATGGAAATATTATATCCTGTCGCTGGCAATCATCGCACTCGGTATCGTGATGATGTTCGTCGAAGGCGTTACGCTCGACGTTGAGTTTAAGGGCGGCTCTATCATTAAATATGTCTATGAGGGTACCCTCGACACCGGGGACGTCGACGCGCTTGTGACGGAAACGCTGGACAGGGATGTCGTCATTCAAGTCACCACCAGCAGGCTTGGCACAGGCGAAGTCATACAAAAGCTTGCGCTGACCTTTTCGGGCCAGGAGGGGCTGAGCGAGGACGCCCAAATCGCATTGGATACGGCGCTTAAAACAAAATATCCCGACGCAAACTTTTCTGCTTCGGACACGCGCAACGTCAAGCCCTTAATCGGCGAAAGGTTTTTAAGGACCAGCCTGTTCGCGCTGCTGCTGGCGACCGTGCTGATGATCCTCTATATTTGGTACAGCTTCCGAAAGGTCTCGGGTCTGTCTGCGGGTGTGATGTCGATGGTCGCGCTGCTGCACGACGTGGCGATCGCGTTTTTCGTATTTGTCATCTTCAAGATGCCGATCAACGAATCCTTCATCGCCGTGGCGCTGACGATACTCGGCTATTCGCTCAACGACACCATCGTCATCTTTGACCGTGTCCGGGAAAACAAAAGGATTTACGGCGCAAAGCTGTCTGCGGACGAGCTGGTCACCAAGAGCATCAACCAGTCGCTCACGCGCTCGATCAATACCGGCTTGGCAACCTTTGTGAGCATTGTTGTGGTGTATATCTTCGCCGCGATTTACGACATCGAGTCCATCCGAAGCTTTGCGCTGCCGATGGCGTTCGGTATCATCTCGGGCTGCTATTCGACCGTCTGCCTCGTGGGTCCGCTTTGGGCGACCTGGCAGAACTTCAAGGACAAGTCTAAGGGAAAGGCAAAAATCGCTTAAATCTTATCACGCATACAAAGCGCACCCGTATTGACAATACGGGTGCGCTTTTATACTGTTGGGAATTTTCAATTCCCAACAGTATAAAAATAATGCATTTCTTGGCAAAGGGGCAAAGGCTTCCGGCGGTACGCTTATTACTCCCCCTCCATGGCAGGCATGATTGAAAAAATTTCCTCTGTTTCCGGATTGTAGCAAACATCCGCTAAAAGGTCAAAATAGTACAAAAATACGTCAATATATTGCTTGGACTGAAACGATTTCTGTGCTAAAATAAAAGTGAGATGATGTGAAAATCACTAAAAATCTCATTCGTTTCATCCTTAGTATTATGCAAAAGCCCAGGCGGAGCCACTTCGCCGGAGCGCAGAAATTAAAAAGGGGAGTGCAATGATGTTAACAAAGGGTATGCGCACGATTGGTATTATCTTAATGATGTCAATGCTGTCGATGATCGGTAGCTTTGCGGCGACTGTTGTCGACGGCGTCAGCCATTTCGGTACGGTCACCGACAAGCTGGTCATCGAGGCGGAGCTGGCGACCGTCAACAACAGCCAGATTGTCGTTAAGGCTGGACTTGGAGAGCCGTCCAAAAAGGATATTTCCATGCCCTATATGGGACCGGCAATAGCGCCCGCGGCAGGGACACAGGGCGATCTCGAATTCAGCTTTACAGCGGCAAACGCCGGCAAGCACGAGATTTGGATGTTTTCTAAGCCTTCGACCGCAACAAAGTCGATTTGGATTGCGATAAACGGCGCCAAAGCTGTATTGGCTTCGGCGGGTTCGGTTATCAATGAGTATCAGTGGAGTAAGGTCGCAACCTTTACTGCGCAAGGGAATGAAAATATTAAAGTCAGTATACAGCCGCGAAACGGCTACCTGCTCGTTGATAAATTCATGGTGACGGCAGGTGCGTTCGACCCGGAAACGGGAACGGTTGCGGCGTCGACCCCGGCGCCAAGCCCTACCGCTACGCCGAGCCCTACGCCTACACCTGTGCGATCGACCTCCCCGACCCCCGCGCCGACCCCCGTTGACCCCAATGCCATCACGGTGCTGTTCAACGGTGCGCCGATGATCTTCGACGTCCCGCCGCAATTGATCAACGACAGAACGATGGTGCCGATGCGTGCGATATTCGAAAAGCTGGGCGCAGTGGTGACATGGGACGACTCTACCCAAACCGCAAAAGCGGTCAAGGGAGACAAGACCGTTGAACTGACCATCAATAATAAAATTGCAAAGGTCGACGGACAGGACGTCGCGCTTGACGTGCCCGCCCAGTTGATTAACAACAGAACCCTTGTGCCGCTGCGCTTTGTGTCGGAAAACCTTGACGCCGACGTACAGTGGGTTGATGAAACCAAAACGGTCGTCATCAAAACTGCCGGCGCCTTCCAGCCGAATTGGAGCCAGGACATTATTGATAAGGCGATCGCAGAGCCATTGATGAACCTTGCGTTGGAAATCGGCGGCAGTCAGTATGATTATGGCAATAGGCTGGATACAACAGCCGCTGCGCTTACGCTGTCGGTTATGGCATATTACAACCGTAACACCAAGTCTACCGGCGGCACACTTGCGGGCGACAGGCTGGTTGCCCATGTCAAAAATATGATCAAGGGCGGAAACGAACCGTCCTGCGCGGCACATCTCACCGGTTGGATAGACGGTCCCGGGATTTTGACGGTCGCTATGCTCAAAAGCATGCCCGATCTTTGGAGCCAGCTCACCGAGGATGAGGTCAAACGCTGCGACTTTATTATGAAGGCGACGTCGGTAGCGGGCAACTATATCGCAAACGCCAAGAACAATCCTAAAAGAAACGTGCCGCAATTACGTGATTTTGGGAAAGGGTACAACCCGAATCTGATCGACGGTTACATTGCCGTGATGATTGCCAACTACATCTACTTCGGCGGCGCGGACGCCGTCAACGCCAACTTGGCGCAGTTTAAATATGACGACTATATCGCTCAGATGGATGCGTTCGGCTTTACCGTCATGAAGAAAACCTTTGAGGCAGCAGGCAAGTCTCTGCTTGAAAACGGTGGAAAAGATGCGGGCGGCGGTGCCATTGCCGGCGTCACCATGCCGTTTACCTATTTGGAGGTCATCTCAGGTAAGGTCACCGACAAAGAGATCCCCTACGAGCCGATGGCGCTGTTTGCATCCCTCGCAAGGCGTCAATTCTTCCATCCGTTTGAGAGTACTGTCCTTCACAAAGAGATAGCAGGTTCGGAGCTTTCAGGCAAGCCTGCAGGCTATATTGAGGACGGCAGCGTATCGCCCTTTGACGGAAACGGACAGGCTGCAATGCTCTATGAATTCAAAACTTCCGATGCCGGCGGCACCAGAAGCAGCGGCGCCTATGTCGTTACGGGTGCGTTGCGTATCATTGTTCCCATCCGTGCGGTGATAGAGGCTCTTGGCTATTGGACGGGCAGCGAAGCGGAGGTTGCCGCAAAGGCTATGCACCTCGGCATGGAGGACTTCCTGTTCAAGGCAGCCCGCGGTTACCATGGCTATTCCAAGGACAGGGATTTGGGTGTCCAGTCCGAAATGAAAACATGGCTTGACAGCGGTTTGGGTTATGAATATCAGAAGGAATTATGGCTCAAAGCCCAGCGCAGCGGACCTAGTGGCAAAGGTTCGCTGCCGGCGGCAACTGAAATCACTGTCGACGGTAAGCCCATAAGCGGGTTTGACCCGAATCAGGTGACGTTGTCGGTGCCCGCAGCGACCGTGCCGGTTGTTGCCGCAAAGGCGGACGCCAAATATACCATAGAAGTCATTCAGGCAACTGACACAAACAGCGCAGCGCGGATATTCGTCACCAATGCGTCTGACCCGACCGACTTCATCGTTTACCACGTCTTTTTCAAATAATCTGTTTAAGTAAAATTTTAGACTTTTCGTGCAGGAAGCCGATTCGGCTTCCTGCATTTTTCATCTGATAGGAAACTCCTATCAGATGAAAACAATTAATTATTCCTTGGCAAAGGGCTGCGGCTACGCACCAAAAAGTGCCGCAAGGCGCTTTTTCATCTGATAGGAAACTCCTGTCAGATGAAAACAATTAATTATTCCTTGGCAAAGGGCTGCGGCTACGCACCAAAAAGTGCCGCAAGGCGCTTTTTCATCTGACAGGAAGCTCCTGTCAGATGAAAACAATTAATTCATTCCTTGGCAAAGGCTTGCGGCTGCGCACTAAAAAGCGCCGCAAGGCGCTTTTTCATCTGACAGGAAACAGAAACTTTCTGTCAGATAAAAATAATAGGCACTCGACAGCCCACCAAAATGATAGGGAGTCGAGTGCCTATTCGCACGTCGTGATTTATGCCATTGCGCCCAGCTTAACGGCAAGCTGCGATTTTTTCCTCGAAGCGGTATTTTTGTGCATAATACCCTTTGCGGTCGCCTGATCCAGCTTTTTGATAACGGTCGGGAACGCAGACTGCGCCTGCTGTGCATCGCCCGCAGCCACCAGCAGCTCAAATTTCTTTATATAGGTTTTCAGCTGCGACTTGATAATTTGGTTACGCAGCGTTTTTGCTTTGATAACCTTCACACGTTTTTTCGCTGACTTAATGTTCGGCAAATGATTCACCTCCCCCAGTATTTATAGGCAAAATACAGTATAACATGATTTTTCGCAAAATGCAAGCCTTTTTTGTATAAATATTTGAAATGGACAAACATTATAAATATAAACAAAGCGCAGGCGGAATTCACTTCCGCCGGTTTTGCGTAATTTCTTATATAATGCAAGGAAAATCCATAATGAAGGGGTTGCGAAAATGTTTGGAGTAAGGACGGACCTGGCGCTGGAAGCGCATGAGCTTTACCGTGAGAGCAAGAGCAGCGAACAGGTGCCCGGTGTGGTGGTGGACACCGAAAGGATGAAAAAAATCAACATCACCCGTGTGCATATTAAGGACACCGAGGGCGAAAAGGCGCTCGGCAAGGCGGTGGGCAGCTATATCACGCTGGAAATCCCGTCGCTCATCCACAAGGAGCAGGAAACCTTTGAGGACACCGTCACCGTGCTGGCGGATGAGCTGAGACGGCTTTTAAGGCTGGATAAGGACGCTTGCGTGCTGGTGGTGGGGCTGGGCAACTGGCAGATCACTGCCGACTCGCTCGGACCCAAGGTGACCTCGTCGCTGCTGGTGACGCGTCATATGTTCGAGCTGATGCCCAAGGAAATCGAGGAGGGTGTGCGTCCTGTGTGTGCATTTTCGCCCGGCGTGCTGGGGCTGACGGGCATTGAAACGAGTGAAATCATCAAGGGCGTAGTCGACAGGGTCAAGCCGTCGGTCATCATAGCGATCGACTCGCTTGCCGCAAGGCGCCTCGGCAGGGTCAGCACGACGATACAGCTTGCCGACACGGGTATCACCCCGGGGGCGGGCGTGGGCAACAAGCGTCAGGCGCTGACAAAGGAAGTGCTGGGCGTGCCGGTGATTGCGCTGGGCGTACCGACGGTCGTCGATGCGGCGACCATGGCAAATGACACAATAGATTTGGTCATCGACCACCTAATGAAAAGCGTTGACAAGGACGGCAGGTTTTACAGCACCTTAAAAAGCCTCGACCGTGACGCCAAGTATGCGATCATCAAGGAGGCGCAGGGTGAGGAGCTGGGCGGACTGGTCGTCACCCCGAAAGAGGTGGATGAAATCATCGAAGATATCGCCGAAATCATCTCGAACGCCATCAGCATCGCACTGCATGACTCGATCACGATTGACGACCTGAACAAATATCATTAAAGCTCATAACCCTCCTCTTTTTGAATATACTTTATTATTGGACCGATTCACAAAAGGAGGAAAGGCGTGTGAGAAGCCGGCACAGATACCGCGTAAGGTATATCAACCTGCCGAAGCTGCGGCTTGCGGCGGGGGTTTTAGCCATGATAACGTCAACGACCATATTCGGACAGGGCATATCGTCAAGGCTGGCGCAGGACGTCGACGGCATGTGGCTGAAAGCGCTGTTTTGCCGCAGCGTGCCGGTCGCCTACACCCACATCAGACCCGAAATCGGGCTGAAAACCTCGACGTCCGAGCTGCTCTTCGGCTTTGACATCAAAAAGCCGCTGACGCTGATCACCAACCAGATTGCCGTCGTCCATGCGGCGGAGCGCCTTGCGGAGGATGAAGCGGTGACGATAGAGACCGCCCCCGTCTCCGCCTCGCCGTCGCCAACACTTCCGCCGAACGCCAAGCCCATCAGCGAGGTGACCATCAACCCGCAAAGCGCGAACGGCTACGCCTCTGCGGACGGGATATTGGTCAAGAACAATACGGACTATACGATCGACGTGCAAAAGCTTTTAAACGAAAGCCTGACCTTCAAAACGGAAAAGGGCAAGCCGCAGGTGCTGATCGTACACACCCACACCTCGGAAGCCTTCACTCCGACCGATAAAAACTATTACGAGCCGACCGATCCTGACCGTACCGAGGACCCGAATTTCAGCATCGTGCGTGTCGGCAGAGAGATGGCGGAGGTGCTGAACAAGGCGGGTATCGAAACGCTGCACGACACTACGCTGCACGACTACCCGTCCTATAACGGGTCGTACAAAAACTGCCTCGCCACGGTGCAGCGCTATTTGAAGGAATATCCCTCCATCAAGGTCGTGCTGGACATCCACCGTGACGCCATGACCACCTCGGACGGCAGCAAGTTAAAGGTCTGCACCACGATAGACGGCGTCAAGGCGGCGCAGGTGATGATCCTCAGCGGCACGGACGCCAACGGGCTTGACCACCCGAACTGGCGGGAGAACTTCAAGCTTGCGCTGCGCATCCAGTCCCGGATGAACGCCCTGTACCCGACCCTTGCCCGCCCGCTGACGCTGGTGCGGGAGCGGTATAATATGAATACCACCAACGGTTCTCTGCTGATCGAGGTCGGCAGCAACGGCAACACCTTGGAGGAGGCGGTCAACGGCGGGCGGCTGTGTGCCGACGCCATCGCCAAAACGTTAAACGACTTAAAATAGGGAGCGTTTATATGTCACAAATGAAAAAGCGTTCGGAGGAAGCTGCGCAGGCAGATTCATTCCCCCGAAACGGCAGCACTGCAAAAAAAACAGCGCTTGTGACAGCGCTGTTTGTCTATACGGTTTTGTGCGGTATTCTGATTGCTGACTTAGGGACAAGCGCCGTTGCGGGCAGCACCCGCATGACACTGATCGGGAGCGTCACAGCTTGGTGGCAAACCTTTGCAGAGGCTTGGCTATCATCAGTCCGATGAGCAGGCTTGCGGCGTACTCAAAAGCCAGCGCAGGCACGCTGACGGCAAGGGGCGCGACCCAATTGCCGTAGATAACGGATTCTGCGACATAATAGCCGCCGACGGCGATAACGCCTGCCGCAAGGTACAGCGGCAGGGCAAGCGGACGCCGCCTGTTGCCCGTGCCCACCAGGTAGCCGATGGAGGCCTTAACGACAATGGTCGCAGGAATCCAAAAGAAATAGCCCAGCGTGGCGTCGGCAAGCGCCGATCCAATCACGCCGACCAGCGCGCCCGCTGCGGGACCGAACAAACAAGCGGTAATCACGATGATAATACTGCCTGCATTGGCGTATCCGCTGTTGGGCAGCGGTATGACGACGAACGCCGTACACACGTAGGTGAGCGCAGCCAAAACGCCGATATACGAGATTTTTTTCATAAGATTACCCCTTGTTTGTTTATTTATGAAATTATAACATTAAAACCGGACAATTTCAAGTGTAAATTTATTGATTTGAATATTGCAATTTACGACAAATTCATATATAATGAAATTCTCATATTATATGATGGAAAGGTTGTGACGACAGGGTTGGAAAATAAGTTGACTTTGTACGGCTTTAACAACCTCACAAAAACACTTAGCTTCAACATTTACGATGTTTGCTATGCGAAGAGTGAGCGGGAGCAGAAGGATTATATCGCCTATATCGACGAGCAGTATAACTCTGAAAGGCTCACTAAAATTTTGTGTGACGTCACAGAGATGATTGGCGCAAATGTTTTGAACATTTCAAAGCAGGACTACGACCCGCAGGGAGCGAGCGTCACGCTGCTGATCACGGAAGAAACGCTGCCGCTGCATATGATCGACCAGTCGTGCAACCAGGGTGAGATTTTAAAGACCCGGGAAACCGTTGTGGGGCATCTGGATAAAAGCCACGTGACCGTCCACACCTATCCCGAATACCATCCTGACAACGCCATCGCTACCTTTCGCGTTGACATAGACGTATCCACCTGCGGACGTGTTTCACCGCTCAATACGCTGGATTACCTGATCGGCAGCTTTGACTCGGATATCATCACCATCGACTACCGTGTCAGGGGCTTTACCCGCAACGTCGACGGCAAGAAGCTATATGTCGATCATGCGATCACCTCAATCCAGGACTACATCGACAAGGAAACGCTGACCAAATACGACGCGATTGATGTGAACGTCTATCAATCGAATATTTTCCATACCAAAATGCTCATCAAGGAGATTGAACTGCAAAACTACCTGTTCAAGACCGATACTTACGAGCTGCCGCCGAGGCAGCGCCTTGAAATCACCGACAGCCTCCGCAAGGAAATGATTGAGATTTTCAGCGGGGCGAACATCTATTGATGCGCACGTACCGCCTGCCCCAGGAGGAAACGCCGCTTTTGGACGCCTTGGGGCAATACCGGAGGAACAGGATCGTGCCGTTTGACGTACCGGGGCACAAGCAGGGGCGGGGCAACGCCGAGCTTGCCCATTTTTTGGGCAGGGAGTGCCTTGCGGTGGACGTTAACTCGATGAAACCGCTTGACAATTTGGGGCATCCCACAAGCGTCATCAAAAGGGCGCAGCAGCTTGCCGCCGACGCATTCGGCGCAGAGCACGCATTTTTTATTGTGAACGGAACCACCGCCGCAGTGCAGGCAATGATCCTTTACGCCTGCAAGAGCGGCGAAAAAATTATTATGCCCAGAAACGTCCACACCAGCGCCATCAATGCGCTGGTGCTGAGCGGCGCCACTCCGGTCTATGTCAACCCGGGCGTCGACAGGCGGCTTGGCATAGCGCTGGGGATGAGCGTTTCCGACATCCGCCGTGCGATGGACGAGCACCCCGACGCCAAGGCGGTGTTCGTCAACAACCCGACCTATTACGGCATCTGCTCCGATTTAAAAGCCATCGTCGCGCTTGCGCACAGCCGCAACATGCTGGTGCTGGCGGACGAGGCGCACGGCACGCACTTTTCGTTCGGCGGCGCATTGCCGGACTCGGCAATATCCTGCGGTGCGGACATGGCGGCCGTGAGTATGCACAAAACGGGCGGATCGCTGACCCAAAGCTCGCTGCTGCTGACCTCAGGCAGCATCAACGCCGGTTACGTCCGGCAAATACTCAGCCTCACGCAGACGACCAGCGCCTCGTATCTGCTGCTGTCGTCGCTCGACATCTCCCGCCGCAACCTTGCGCTCCATGGCAGCGCCATTTTTGAGCGTGTCACCGACATCGCCGAATACGCCCGGGCGGAGGTCAACAAGATCGGCGGTCTCTACGCCTACGGCAGGGAGCTGATCAACGGCGCTACCGTGTTTGACTTCGACATCACCAAGCTGTCCGTCTTTACCAGGGACATCGGGCTTGCGGGCATCGAGGTCTATGACATCCTGCGTGACGAATACGGCATCCAGACCGAGTTCGGGGATTTGGGCAACCTGCTTGCCATCATCTCGGTGGGCGACAGCGACCAGAACATTGAGCGTCTGATTTCCTCGCTCTCCGAGGTTAAGCGCCGTTATATGCGTGACCGGGCGGGGATGTTCGACCATGACTATATCAGCCCGATCGTCGAGCTGACGCCCAAGAAGGCGTTTTATTCCGATAAACGGTCCGTACCGACCAAAGCGTCGGACGGCATGATCTGCGGCGAGTTTGTGATGTGCTATCCGCCGGGGATACCGATCCTCGCCCCGGGCGAGCGTATCACCGCCGAAATCATCGACTATATCCGCTATGCCAAGGACAAGGGCTGCCTTGTCACCGGCACCGAGGATATCACGACGCAGCATATTAAGGTTGTAGGGGGGAATGACTGATGGAGCTGTGGTTTACCGAGCAGCACACGCCGGACGTCAGGTTTTCCATAAGGGTCGGGCGTCAGCTTTTTTCGGCAAAGAGCAAATTCCAGGCAATCGACATTTTCGAGTCCGACGAGTTCGGCAGGTTTCTGACCCTCGACGGGGTGATG
Organism: Bacillota bacterium; assembly: GCA_022706765.1. Taxonomy (GTDB): domain Bacteria; phylum Bacillota; class Clostridia; order Monoglobales; family Firm-18; genus JAKJBX01. Next base: position 15,456 of record JAKJBX010000008.1, on the reverse strand, counting down.
ATGCTCACCGAAAAGGACGAGTTTATTTACCACGACATGATCGTGCACGTGCCCATGGCGACCAATCCGGACATTAAAAACGTCATGGTCATCGGTGCGGGCGACGGCGGCACGATCCGTGAGCTTGTGCGCTATCCGTCCATTGAGCGGATCGATATGATCGAAATAGACGAGGCGGTCGTGACGGCGTGCAGAGAGTACCTGCCCCAAACGACGTGCAGCTTAGATGATAAGCGTGTGCGCATCCATTATGAGGACGGCTTGAAGTTTGTCCGCAGCCGACACAGCGCGTATGATTTGATCATCGTCGACTCCACTGACCCGTTCGGACCGGGCGAGGGGCTTTTCACCAAGGAGTTTTACGGCAATTGCTACAAGGCGCTGACCGGCGACGGCATATTGGTCAACCAGCACGAAAGCCCCTATTACGAGGAGGACGCCCGGGCGATGTGTCAGGCGCACCACCGTATCAGGGACTTCTTTGATATATGCCGGGTGTATCAGGCGCATATCCCGACCTATCCGTCGGGGCATTGGCTTTTCGGCTTTGCGTCTAAAAAATACGACCCTGTCAGGGATCTGGACGCTGAAAGGTGGCGGTCCCTGGGGCTCAAAACCCGATACTACAACACCGATATACACAAGGGCAGCTTTGCGCTGCCGACCTATGTTCTAGAAAAATTGAACGCATAGCCAAGGGAGGAATTACATCATGATCATCATATTAAAGCCCCATATGGGAGACGACCAGATCGAGCAGGTCATCTCGTCGCTTAAAGCATACGACGTCGCTTTCGACGTGTCAAAGGGCACCGACATCACCGTCATCGGACTGGTGGGCGATACTTCGTCCGTCGACCGTGAAAAGGTGCAGACCCATCCGTTTGTCGAAAGGGTCATGAGCGTTTCGGAGCCGTTTAAGAAGAGTAACCGCAAATTCCACCCTGAAAATACCGTCGTAAGCGTTGCGGGCAGGCAGATCGGCGGTAAGCAGCTGGCGATCATCGCCGGTCCCTGTTCGGTTGAAACCGAGCAACAGATTTGCAGCATCGCCGAGGACGTCAAAAAAAGCGGCGCCATGTTTTTGCGGGGTGGCGCATTCAAGCCGAGAACCTCGCCCTATGCCTTTCAGGGGCTGGAAGCCGAGGGCTTAGAGCTGCTTAAAATCGCAAGGACGCAGACGGGGCTGCCCATCGTGACGGAGATCATGTCGCCCAAATACGTCGAGCGCTTTGACACCGATGTGGACGTCATCCAAATCGGGGCCAGGAATATGCAAAACTTTGATTTATTAAAGGAGCTGGGCAAGACCAAAAAACCGATACTGTTAAAGCGGGGGCTTGCCAACACGATAGAGGAATGGCTGATGAGCGCCGAGTACATCATGGCGGGCGGCAACACCAACGTCATCCTGTGCGAGCGGGGCATCAGGACCTTTGAGACCTATACCCGCAACACCTTAGACCTCAGCGCCATCCCCGCCATCAAAAGGCTGTCGCACCTGCCGATCATCGTCGACCCGTCGCACGCCACGGGATCGAGCATGATGGTCGAACCGCTTGCCAAGGCGGCGGTCGCCGCAGGGGCGGACGGTCTGATTATCGAGGTGCACAACGATCCGTCCTGCGCGCTGTGCGACGGGCCACAGTCCATAGAGCCGAAGGCGTTCGAGCGCATTATGACCCAGCTGCGTGCGTATGCGGAGTTGGAAGGTAGAACGTTATGAAGCATTTGACCGTCACCGTCGTCGGTTTAGGGCTGATCGGCGGCAGCATCGCACGGGCGCTAAGGCCCCATGTGCAAAGCCTGTATGCCGTCGACCGTGACCAAAGCGTTTTGGACTTTGCGCAAAAGCAGGGCGTCATTGACCCTGCGCCGGAGGATGCGCTGCAAAGGAGCGACGTGGTGATGCTGTGTCTTTACCCCGAGGCGTCGCTGGAATTTGTCGAAAGGCATTTAAAGGACTTCAAAAGCGGCTGCATCCTGACCGACGCCGTGGGCGTCAAGACGCCGCTGATGAAGCTATACCATAAACTGAAACCCGGCTTCACCTACATCGGCGGACACCCCATGGCGGGTCGTGAGGTGTCGGGATTTTTGAATGCGACCGATAACATGTTCGCAGGCGCGGGCTTCATCATCACCCCGCCGGAGGACGCTGCGGAGGAACAGATCCGCGTAGTTGAACGCATAGCGGCGGCAATAGGCTGCCGGACGATCATCCGCACCACGCCCGAGAACCACGATAAGATCATCGCCTATACCAGTCAGCTCCCCCACGCCATCGCTACGGCGATGTGCGACACGCCGCTGCTTGTAAAGCATAAAAACTTTACGGGCGGCAGCTTCGAGGACGTCACCAGGGTCGCCAAAATCAATGAAGACCTGTGGACAGAGCTATTCATCGAAAATAAGGCATACTTAATAGAGGAGATCGACCGTTTTTCCGCTTCGCTCGAACGGATAAAAAACGCCGTTGCGGCGGGCGACGCCGAGCAGCTTCGGGACATTATGCGCAGGGTGCGGCAGGATAAGGAGCTGATCGACAATGCGTAAAATTGCGGTGAATTTGGGCAAAAACAGCTATGACATCCACATCGAAAAGGGCATCCTCGGGCGCGTCGGCGACTATGTGCGCGCAAAAAAAACCGCCGTCATCACCGATGAGAACGTCGATAAATACTACGGCGAAAAGGTCATGTCCTCCCTCGGCGGCGAGGTACGCAAGCTGGTGCTGCCGGCGGGTGAGGAAACCAAGTCCTTTGCGCATCTGCAAAGGGTCTATGATTTCCTGCTGGATTTTAAAATCACCCGCAGCGATCGTATCGTCGCCCTCGGGGGCGGCGTCATCGGCGACCTGACGGGCTTTGCGGCGGCGACCGTGCTGCGCGGCGTGCCGTATATCCAGGTGCCGACCTCGCTGCTCGCGCAGGTGGACAGCAGCGTCGGCGGCAAGGTCGCCGTGAACTCACCATACGGCAAAAACCTCATCGGCGCGTTTTACCAGCCCAAAGCAGTGCTGATCGACCCCGACTGTTTAAATACCCTTGACCCGCGCTTTTTTGCCGACGGCATGGCGGAGGTCATCAAATACGGCTGCATCCGTGACGCGGCGCTGTTCGAACGGTTAGAGCGCGGCGGCATTGACGGCGGTATGGAGGACGTTATCGCACGCTGCTGCGACATCAAGCGCAGCGTCGTCGAGGTGGACGAATTCGATACCGGCGAGCGGATGATCCTCAATTTCGGGCACACACTGGGGCACGCCATTGAGAACTATTACCAATACAAAAACTACACCCATGGCGAAGCGGTGGCGATCGGCATGTATCACATCAGCCTCATCGGTGAGCAAAAGGGCGTCACACCGCCCGGTGTTGCCGAGCGGATAAAAGCGGTGTTGGAAAAATACCGTCTGCCCCACCGACTGGACGTCGGCAAATCTGCGTTAAAGAACGCCATGCTGCTGGACAAAAAATCCGAGAGCGACGAGATAAACATCATCTTCCTGGACAAAATCGGTAATGCGGTTATCAAAAAACTGCACAAAAATGAGGTGCTCAATTGAAAAGCATAACCCTATCCCCCGCAAAGCTCAGCGGCAGCGTCACAGTGCCGCCGTCAAAGTCGCTGTCCCACAGGGCGGTCATTTGTGCGGCGCTTGCGGAGGGTATCAGTGAAATCAAAAACATCGGCATGTCCGAGGACATAGACGTTACCGTTGCGGCGATGAAGCAGCTCGGCGCCCGCATCAGCAAGAGCGGCGGCAGCCTGATCATCGACGGCGCGCAGACCTTCAAAACAGCGGAACCGCTGACCGTCGACTGCGGCGAGAGCGGCTCGACCCTGCGGTTTTTGATTCCGCTTGCGCTGCACAGCCAAAGCCCTGTCACCTTTACGGGCAGGGGCAGGCTGCCGCAGCGGCCCCTCGATACTTTTTACCGCATCTTCGACCGACTCGGTATCAAATACCAAACCACCGAGGGAATTTTGCCCCTGACGGTCGGGAGCGGCGACATCAGCGGGCTGATCGAAATTGAGGGCAACATCAGCAGCCAGTTTGTCAGCGGTCTTTTGATGACGCTGCCGCTCTATGGTTTCAACAGTGAAATCCGCGTCACCTCGCCGCTCGAATCACGGGGCTATGTCGACATGACGATGGACGTGATGAAGTCGTTCGGCATCGAGGTCTATAACAACAACTACCACACCTTCAAGGTAACGGGCAACCAGCGCTACAAAAACACGAATTATACCGTCGAGGGCGATTTTTCACAGGCGGCGTTCTTTCTTGCGGCAGGCGCGCTGGGCAGCTTTGTGGTGTGCAAGGGTCTCAATCCCAACAGCATACAGGGTGACCGTGAGATACTCGACGTCATCCGGCGGATGGGCGGCAAAATCGTGTCGGAGGACGACGGTATCGCCGCATTGCCTTCAAATTTGCACGGCTGCACCATTGATGCGGCGCAGACGCCCGACCTGGTGCCGATCCTGACGGTGCTGGGCGCACTGGCAAAGGGCGAGACGGTCATCAAAAACGCCGCCCGCCTCAGGATAAAGGAAAGCGACAGGCTGACCGCCATCACCGAGCAATTAAACGCCCTCGGCGCAACGGTCATCGAAAAGGCGGACGGACTGGTCATCGAGGGCATCGGCGGTCTGTCCGGCGGCACGACTGACAGCTGCAACGATCACCGCATCGCTATGAGCGTGGCGATCGCCGCCACCTGCTGTGACGAGGAGGTCGTCTTAGGTGACAGTGACTGCGTGAAAAAGTCCTATCCGCACTTTTGGCAGGATTACGAAATGTTAGGGGGCAGGGTCGATGAGTGGCATGTGGGGGAATAAGCTTCAAATCAGCATATTCGGCGAATCCCACGGCGAGGCTGTGGGCGTAACGGTCTGCGGTCTGCCGGCGGGGCTTGTGATTGACGACGGCTTTATCAAAAGCGAGCTTTTGCGCCGCGCGGGCGGGCACGATAAGTTCTCAACCACACGTCTCGAAGCCGACGAATACCGGTTCGTCAGCGGGGTGTTCGGCGGCAGAGCGTCCGGCTCACCGATTTGCTGCGTCATCCCCAACACCAACACCCGCTCGACCGACTATGACAAAATCAAAAATACTGTGCGCCCGTCCCACGCCGATTTTGCGGCGCATGTCAAATACGGCGGCTTCAACGACTACCGGGGCGGCGGGCATTTCTCCGGCAGGGTGACTGCGGCGCTGGTAATCGCAGGTGCGCTCGCCAAGCTGTACCTGAAAGAAAAGGGCGTCACGGTAGACGGCAGGGTCGTCACCGAAGATTTGGACGAAAAGATCCTTGCCGCCAAAGCAAGGCTGGACAGCGTCGGCGGCGTCGTCGAGGTGGTCGCAAACGGCTTGCCGGCAGGGATCGGAAACCCGTTTTTCGACAGCGTCGAGAGCGTGCTGGCGCATCTGCTGTTCTCGATACCCGGGGTCAAGGGGATCGAGTTCGGCGCAGGCTTTGCGCTTGCCGACATGACGGGCAGCGAGGCAAACGACCCGTTTGCCGTCGAGGACGGCAGGGTCGTCACCAAAACGAACAACAGCGGCGGCGTTAACGGCGGCATCACCAACGGCATGCCGGTTGTCGTCAGGGCGGCGTTCCGGCCAACGCCCTCCATTGCGCTGTCGCAGCAGACCGTGGACATTGCGGCGATGGAAAACGTCACCTATGCCATCCACGGCAGGCATGACCCCTGCATTGCAAGGCGCGCGGTGGTGGTGGCGGAGAGCGCGGTCGCTATCGGACTTGCCGAGTTATATTAATAGCCCTTTCCGCTAACCCATGCACGGCGGCAAAACCGGTCTTTTTTTCGGTCCGGCGGCACGGTCAGGACCTGCCAACACACAAAGTATTAGCAGAACCTGTCCGCACCACCTGTCAGAAAAAAGCCACGGTTATCCGTTTGCACCTTGGTTAGCGGAAAGGTCTAATGTAAAGGATATGAACCATGGATATTAACGCACTTCGCACACAAATCGACCAAATCGACGCAGAAATCGTGAAGCTGTTTGAGCGGCGTATGCAGGTTGCGCAGGAGATTGCCGGATATAAAAAGCAAAATAACCTGCCGCTCTATGACGTCGGGCGTGAGGAAACGCTGCTGCAAAGCCGTACGCAAATGCTGCAAGACGCCGGGCTTTCGCCCTATGTCAAGCAGCTTTTCAAGACGCTGATGGAGCTGAGCAAGGGCTATCAGCACCGGATGACGAGCGAAAAAAATATCGTGCTGATCGGGCTGATGGGCAGCGGCAAGTCCAGCAAGGGCAAGCTGCTCGCCGAGCGTTTAGGTATGCGCTTTGTGGACGTGGACGAGGAAATTGAGCGGACGCAGGGCATGACAATCGCCGAAATTTTTGAACATAAGGGCAAGATAGCGTTTCGTGAAATAGAACACAAAATCATTGCCGATATTTCCGGGGAAAAGCGCTGCGTCATCTCGACGGGCGGCGGCGTGGTGCTGAGCGAAACGAACATGAAAAAGCTGAAAGAAAACGGCACCGTGGTGTTTTTGAACCGGGACGTGGACGCAACGGTCAAAACGATCGACACAGACGCCCGCCCGCTTTTGAAGGACGGCGCCCAAAAGCTGTTTGAAATCTATGACGACCGCCTGCCCCTGTACCGCAAATGGCAGGACATCGAAATCGCTGGCGAGTTCAAAACCGTCGAAGACGCCGTGGATAAGATGATCGGGGAACTGTTTTAAATTTTTCAAACAAAGGACACGCCGAATTTGGCGTGCCCTTGTTTTATTGTGCTGAAAAAGACTTGATGATAGAAGAGGCGGCATATCATCATTACGAAAAGGGTTTTTGCGCCGGCGGGCGATTAGCGATGCTCTGTTTTTGAAGTAACATTTAAGGGGCTGTCCGGTCTTGTCCGCCGGGAAACACACAATTTAAAAGGCTTGGCGGAAGTTATCCTGCCAAGCCTTTTGAAACAATGCTGTATCCGCTTACGCTTTGCGCACGTTAATGGCACGCAGCTTGCGGCTGTCTTTCGGGTCTGTTTCAGTGTTGAAGGTGACTTTTTGTCCCTCGTCAAGCGACTTATAGCCGTCTGATTCGATTGCTGAAAAATGCACGAACACATCGTCGCCGCCCTCGTCGTTCGAGATAAAGCCAAAGCCTTTCTCAGAGTTAAACCATTTTACCGTACCGTTACTCATAATAGGTACCTCCATCATAAAATATTATATTTACAACGAAACAAAAACACATATTTTTGTAAGCCATCAAATGAATTCATGGTTTACAAAAATATGTGAACAATTGAAACATTATAGATACATAAAGCAGTATAACATCAAAACGCCAAAATGTCAACCCTTTTTATCTGATAGGAAATAGAAATTTCCTATCAGATAAAAAGGGTTAATGCATTCCTTGGCAAAGTGCTGCAAGGCACTTTTTAATTTACAGGAAATTACGCAAAATCGGCGCAATTTCCGCACTCCGGCGAAAAAATCTATTCAAAACCTATGCTTAGCCAAGTTTCTCGATTGCCGCCCGGATTCGGGCGAGGGTCTCGTCCCTGCCGAGGATGGCGGCAAGCTCTGTGCCGCCGCCCGGGGTGACCGCCATGCCCGACAGTGCGATGCGCAGCGGATATAAAAGCTGGCCGTTCTTGACGCCGAGCGTTTCAACCAATGCCATCATGGCGTCGTGCACGGCGTCCTGCGTCCAGTCGTCAATACCCGCTAAGACCGGCAGGATTTTTTCCAGCATCTTCTTGGCAAGCTGCGGGTCGGTCTTCATCTTTTTATGGGTGTAAAGCTCGGCGTCATACTCGGGCATACTGTCGATGAACGCCACCTGCCCGGGGATGTCGGACAGCCGTTCGCACCGTTTTTGCAAAAGCTCGCTGAGCTTGAACTTATCGGCGTTGCCCTTGACGGCGGTTTCGATGAACGGCAGCGCCTTTTCATAAAATTCCTCCGCCGACAGCGTACGGATGTACTCGCCGCTCAGCCATGCCAGCTTCGCCTCGTCGAATATGGCGGGCGACTTGCTGATGCCTCGGATGTCGAAAGCCTCAGTTAGCTCATCGAGCGTAAACATTTCCCGCTCGCCCTGCGGGCTCCAGCCCAAAAGCGCAATATAGTTGAGCACTGCTTCTTTTAAGTAACCCTTTTTGATAAAATCCTCATATGACGCATCACCGTCACGCTTTGACAGCTTGTGCGAATGGTCCCGCATCACGGGGCTGCAATGGATGTAGGTGGGGATCTCCCAGCCGAACGCCTCATACAGCAGGTTGTATTTCGGGGTAGAGGCAAGGTATTCGTTGCCCCGCACGATGTGTGTGATCTGCATCAGGTGGTCGTCCACCACGTTGGCAAAATTATAGGTCGGCAGCCCGTCCGACTTCATCAAAACCCCGTCGTCGAGCGATGCGTTCTCCACGGTGATGGTACCGAAAACGGCATCGTCAAAGGAGGTCGTTCCGTCCTGCGGCATCCTTTGGCGGATAACATACGGCAGGTTTTGCGCCAGCTTGTCCTCCACTTCCTCCGCCGACAGGCGCGTGCAGTGACCGTCATACTTCGGGGTCAGCTTTGCCGCCTCCTGCTCGGCTCTTACGGCGTCGAGGCGGGCCTTGTCGCAAAAGCAGTAGTATGCGCCGCCCTTGCCGACCAGCTGCCTGGCATAGTCCATGTATATACCGCGCCGCTCGCTTTGGATGTACGGACCAAACGCTCCGCCGATGTCAGGACCCTCGTCCCACATAAGCCCCGTATCTTTGAGCGTGTGATAAATCACATCCACCGCACCCTCGACATAGCGCTCCTGATCGGTGTCCTCAATGCGCAGGATGAAATCTCCGCCCTGTGACTTTGCGATCAAATAGGCGTACAGCGCCGTACGCAGGTTACCGATGTGCATATACCCCGTGGGGCTGGGGGCAAATCTTGTCCTTATCTTCAAAAAGTATCAACTCCAAAATATTCTGCGATAAGGGAATTATACCATATGTGACGAAATATGTAAATATGTAAAGGAACGGAAACTCCGTTCCAAAAAGCGTTACATTTTGTCCCTGACGACTGTCTTATCATGCTCTCTGAACAACAGCGTTATGCTCCACAAACCGCAAAGACCGACCAGTGTGTAGATGATTCTGCTGATGGCGGCGTTCTGCCCGCCGAATATCGTTGCGATAAGGTCAACGCCGAAGATACCGATCGAGCCCCAGTTGAGCGCACCGATGATGACCAGTATCAATGCAAAACTGTCCATATAAACAACTCCTTCGATTATTCTTGATTACACGATTATTATTTCTTGCGGCGACATATGTTATACAGACAAAATTTATACGATGCCGCCGCCGAATGTGCAGGAAAATTTTTGCGGCGCTGCCGGATGAAAAAATTTTTAGAAATTGTTGTATATCAAAAGCAATAGTGGTATAATATGTGGTAGTGATTTAGCACGATAATAAATGGCGGGTGAAGTTTTTGGAAAAATTTGTAATAATGGGTGGCAAAAGGCTTGTGGGCGAAGTGACGATTAGCGGCGCGAAGAACGCCGCAGTCGCCGTCATCCCTGCCGCACTGCTCGTAGAGGGCGTTTGCAGGATTGAAAACGTACCCTCTATTAAAGATGTCGATGTGATCGTGGATATTTTAAAATACCTTGGCGCAAAGGTCAAATATACGGACAGCCATAGCCTTGAAATCAACTGTGAGCGGGTCCGGAGTTTCTCAGCGCCGTACGAGCTTACGGACCGTATGCGTGCGTCCTACTACCTCATCGGTGCGCTGCTGGGGCGCTTTAACCATGCGGAGGTTCCACCGCCGGGCGGCTGCAACTTTGGCTGCCGTCCGATTGATATGCACATCAAGGGCTTTGAAGCGCTCGGCGCAAAGGTCAGCTTTGACCGGGGCGTGATTGAGGCGCACGCCACAAAATTGCAGGCGGCGCAGGTGTTTATGGACATCGTCAGCGTCGGCGCAACGATTAATATTATGCTTGCGGCGGTGCGTGCGGAGGGCACGACGGTCATCGAAAACGCCGCCAAGGAGCCGCATGTCGTTGACGTCGCAAACTTTTTGAATGCCATGGGTGCGGACGTCAAGGGCGCAGGTACCGACATCATCAAAATAAGAGGCGTCGGCAAGCTGTCGGGCGGCACCTATACGATCATCCCCGACCAGATTGAGGCGGGCACCTTTATGATCGCCGCTGCGGCGACGGCGGGCGACGTGCTGGTCAAAAACGTCATCCCCAAGCATATGGAGAGCATCACCGCCAAGCTGATCGAGATGAATGCCAGGGTCGAGGAATTCGACGACAGCATCCGTGTCAGCCGTGAGGGCGAGCTGCAAAAAGCGAATGTCAAAACCTTGCCCTATCCGGGCTTTCCCACCGACTTACAGCCGCAGATCGTGGCGCTGCTCAGCGCCGTGCCGGGCACGTCGGTGATTACCGAGAGCGTATGGGACAACCGTTTTCAATATGTGTCGGAGCTTCGCCGCTTCGGTGCACAAATCAATGTCGACGGCAGGGTCGCGGTCATCGAGGGCGTGGAACAGCTCACGGGCGCACCCGTCAGAGCCACCGACCTGCGCGCCGGTGCGAGCATGGTGATTGCGGCGCTGATGGCGCAGGGCGTCACGGAAATTTATGACCTTCGTCACATCGACCGGGGCTATGAGGATTTGGAGGATAAGCTCCGCCGCCTCGGCGCGCAGATCGTGCGTAAGAACGACGACACCGCAGACATGGTGGGTGAAGTCGTATGACACGGCTTTGCACCCTCGTCAGTGGCAGCAGCGGCAATGCGGTCTTTCTGTCGCACGGCGGGACAAGGCTGCTGATCGACTGCGGCGTGAGCGGCAGTCTGGCAAGGTCAGCCCTCGCCGGCATCGGCGAACGGTGCGAGGACATCGACTACATACTCGTCACGCACGAACATACCGACCACACGCAAGGGGTCGGCGTTTTGTCGCGTAAATTCGACATCCCCGTGATTGCCAGCAAAGGCACGTGGGATGGTATGAACATCGGCAAAATTTGTGAAAAAAACAAAATATTGTTTGAAGATTATGCCCAAATGGACGTCGGCGGCATCGGCGTGACGCCGTTTGACATCCCGCATGACGCGGCCATGCCCACGGGCTACCGTTTCGACCTCGGCGCCCGCAGCGTGGCGGTGGCGACAGACCTCGGTCACATCAGCGATAGCGTCCGGGCGGCGTTGTCGGGCTGTGACGCCGTACTGTTGGAGGCAAACTACGATGCGGATATGTTGGAAAACGGACCGTATCCGTATTATTTAAAGAAAAGGATCGGCAGCGCAAGCGGACACCTTTGCAACGAGGATTCGGGTGAGCTGGCGGCGCATCTTGTGAGGTGCGGCACCAAGCAAATCATGCTCGGTCACCTTAGTAAGGAAAACAACTCCGAAACTGTGGCGTTTGCCACCGTCGCGAGGGTGCTGGAACGCTGCGGCATCGCCGTAGGCAGGGACGTCTTGATGGGCGTCGCACCGAGGTATACGTCCGGCGCGGTGATTGCGTTATGATGACGATAGAGATCATTGCGGTCGGCAAAATCAAAGAAGACCATCACAAAAAGGCGGTTGACGAATATGTCAAACGCCTTTCCCGCTATTGCAACGTCAAAATCACCGAGGTCGCAGACTTCCCCGACGGTGAAAACGCCGCAGTGCGTGAGGCGGCGCTGATTTTGCCGAAAATCAAGGGCGTGTGCGTGCCGCTTTGCGTCGAGGGCAGGCAGTTGTCCAGCGAGGAATTCGCGCAGTTTATTTCGGATTGCGCCACAGGCGGCAGCCCCCACATTTGCTTTGTCATCGGCGGCTCGGGCGGACTGGACGACAGCGTCAAAAGCATGGGCAAGCTCAGGCTGTCCTTTTCCAAAATGACCTTTCCCCATCAGCTTATGCGTGTGATCCTTGCCGAGCAAATCTATCGGGCGTTTAAGATTATGAATAACGAAAGCTATCATAAGTAATTAAAGACAGTGCCTGCCGTCAACGCCGCAGCCGATTTCATCAAAAATTTGTATGATGTATTCGATACACGCATAATCAGATAGCATGTCGTTTTCCAAGATAGCCTTTATCCTGTGCAGCGCCATAAAGCAGGTGTTGTTCGCAATCTTTTCAATGTTCGCATCCAGCATAATCCTGATCTTCTCCTCCTGTAACGCCTTGATCAAAAGACTCTGTATCAATTCCATTATGTCACCTCACTCATGATTTAGACAAACTTTATCTAAATATCAATATCTATATTTGTTTGTGATATAATTTCCTTGGGTGATATTATGTATAAGCGAATTAAATATTTAAGAGAGAAAAATTCTTTTACCGAGAGAGAAGTTGCCGAAGCCATCGGCGTGACCCAAAGAAAATATTGTCTTATTGAAACTGGCAAACAGCGTTTAGCTACACATATTATCATTGCCCTTGCGAAGTTCTATAACGTCAGCATAGATTATATATTGGAACTAACTGACACCGCCGAACCACATATGCGTAAATAACAACACTTGTTGCCACAAATTATATTATAGGACAGATAGTCCAAAAAGTCAATAGGACATATTGTCTTATAGTATAATTGCTTTGGTGATGATAGATGGATTTGCGGATAAGAAGCATGCGGGAGGACAATAACCTCACGCAAAAAGCAGTCGCTCAGTATCTGATGTGCGACCAGTCGCTGTATTCAAAGTATGAGCGGGGCGAAAGGGATGTGCCGCTGTATATTACGGTTGCGCTTGCGAAATTTTATAACACAAGCGTTGATTATCTGCTCGGACTGACCGACGTCAAAGAACCCTATCCGCCCGCAAAGCATAAAAAATGAACAAAGAGGCTGACATATAATTGTGATATTGCACAAAACTTCGGGTAAAAAACATAGGGGACGGTCAAATGAATTGACCGTCCCCGGTTTTGTTTAAATGATGATATATCTCTATTAAAAATTTAGTTGGTCGGGGGGCGATACCTGCCCCCCGGCGTTAAAGAGATAGTTTGTGCTGCTTTATCTGCTCCCCCCAGTGTCACTTTTGTCGCGACAAAAGTAACCAAAAACGCCTAACCCTCCCCTTCCCCTCCCAATATTGGGAGGGATTTAAGCTCGCGTCAGTCACAAAGCGACTGACAACCGCTCGCGGTTGGCGGCACGTTTTGGCCCAATTTTGACTAAAAGATAACAGTGTTTATCGCGCCAACTGTCGCTCATGCCTGTTGCTGCCGTCAGAGAACCGATAGTTGCCCATGATTAAAACCGCCTTAAAAGTTTTCGTCTTGCCTGTTAACGCGGTGACGCAGACCGCAAAGTATAAAAAATAAACACCCCCGTATGCATTGCATACGGGGGTTTGTGCTTGGCTGATAAATCTTACAGAACCGTTTGCCAAAGCCCGTGCAGGTTGCAGCAGGCAAACGCCGCGACGACCTCGTCGTCAATCAGTGAGAACCTGGCGTCCGGCACATCGCCCGGGGAGAGGGATTTGCGCTGTCCGCCCTGCTTGGTCTCAATATAGATCCACTCAATGTAGTGCTCCTCCGTCATAGGATGCGGGGCGCTGCCGACCTGTACGGACACGATGCCGTCCGAAACGGACACGACGGGTACGTGCTTTTCCTGCGAGGCATCGACGGTATTGGGAACAAGCTCCTGCATGTTCTCGCCGCAGCAAACGAGGGGAACGCCCTGGTTCAGGATAAGACCGATAAGGTTTCCGCAATGCTTACAAACAAAAAATTTCTGCCTTGTTGCCATGACCTCACTTCCCTTTCATTTAATATAACGCTTGGACGAAGTACATTCGCCTACGCTTTTTATCAATAATTTTTCGCTCTCAACTGGAAATACGCTTTCGGATGATCGCATACGGGACATTTCTCGGGTGCGGCAGGACCAGTGTGGATGTGTCCGCAGTTAAGACAGATCCAGGCAACGCTTTCGCCCTTTTTGAACACCGAATTGCTTTCGATATTGCCTTTGAGTGTGAGGTATCTCTCCTCGTGCTCCTTCTCGATCTTAGCGACCGATTCAAACAGCACGGCGACATCGGTAAAGCCCTCCTCGCGCGCTTCCTTTGCAAAGTTCGCATACATTTCCGTCCACTCGTAATGCTCGCCGCCTGCGGCGTCCTCAAGATTTGTCAGGGTGTCGGCGACGCTGCCGCCGTGCAAAAGCTTAAACCATATCTTTGCATGCTCCTTCTCGTTGTTGGCGGTCTCTTCAAAGATGTTTGAAATCTGCTCGTAACCGTCCTTCTTCGCCTTGGAAGCATAATATGTGTACTTGTTGCGCGCCATTGACTCTCCCGCAAATGCGTCCATCAGGTTTTTTTCCGTTTTTGTGCCTTTAAGATTTGGCATACCAATAACCTCCTTCAAAGTTTTTTTGACAGCTCGTCCTGTTCCTATAATTATACTATTTTGGATATTCTTTGTCAACCAATATAAAATTATCCAAGCCGGCGTGGTTTCGCTTGACACACCTGAACATAAAATATATACTAATAATTACATAGAATCAGGAGGCTACTATAATGATTGTTATATTAAAGGAGGGCGCCACCCAGGCGCAAATCAAAGCGGTCGAGAGCAAGCTGGTTGACATGGGCTTCAAAACCCACCCGATATACGGTGAGATCAAGACGGTCATCGGCGCGATCGGCGATAAGCGCGACGTGAACAAAAACCTCATCCTGTCGATGGACGGCGTGGAGGAAATCGTGCCGATCATGCTACCGTATAAGCTGGCAAGTAAAGCGCTTTACAAGGAGCCGACCGTCATCGACCTCGGCGACGTCAGGATCGGCGGGAATGAGATCGTCACGATGGCAGGACCCTGCGCCATCGAGGGTGAGGCGGAGTTTATCGCTGTTGCCAAAAAGGTCAGGGACGGCGGCGCAAAGCTGCTGCGTGGCGGCGCCTACAAGCCGAGGTCGTCCCCCTATGCGTTCCAGGGACTGGAGCTTGACGGATTGAAAATCATGACTGCCGCCCGGGCTGAAACAGGCCTCAAACTGGTGACCGAGGTCGTAGATACGAGGGATGTCGAAACCGTCGACCAATACGTCGACATCCTGCAAATCGGCGCAAGGAATATGCAGAACTTCCGCCTTTTAAAAGAGGTGGGGGGCGGCAAAAAGCCGGTGCTGTTAAAGCGCGGACTTGCCGCAACCATCAATGAATGGCTGATGGCGGCGGAATATATCATGAGCGAGGGCAACGACAAGGTCATTCTGTGTGAGCGGGGCATCAGGACGTACGAAACCGCTACGCGCAACACCATGGACATCAGCGCCATTCCGGTGGTGAAGTCGACCTCCCACCTGCCGATCATCGCAGACCCCAGCCATGGTACGGGACATGCGAGGTATGTGGGTGCGATGGCGAAGGCGGCGGTTGCGGCGGGAGCGGACGGCTTGAT
>JAKJBX010000007.1 GCA_022706765.1 Bacillota bacterium | reverse complement strand
GTGGTAGGTGGTCGCAAGCTCGAAAAGATGTGCGCTGTCGTTGCGGTGGTTGTGGTTGACGCAAAGCGCCTCCAAAGCGGAGGCTGCCGCCGTGGTGCGCATGATGCTCTGTTCCTCGCCCAGCGGGTTTTGGATGGCGATACAGTCCGCTTTCGGCAGGTTTAATTTATCATAAATCTTCGGGCTGACAAACGAATAAGTGATGATCTCATAAAGCCCGAGCGACACCAGCGTGTCCCTGATGATGTCCTCGGCAAGCTGCTTGTCGTTTTTACCGCCCAGGGTCGTTTCTCCCATATAGAGCGTCGACGGGATGTTGTTATAGCCGTATATTCGGGCGACCTCCTCGGCGAGATCCGCCTCGCCCTCGACGTCGGCACGGAAGGTCGGCACGGCGGCAGTGCCGCCATCGACTTCGAATGCCAGGGAGGTCAGGGTTTTTTCCATAAATGCCCTGTCTATATTTGTTCCCAAAAAGCCATTGATATAATCAGGGCTGAAAGGAATGACTTTTTTCGGTTTTTGCGGTGCGGCAATATCGATTTCACCGCCGACCACCTCGCCCGCACCCAGCAGCGTTATCAGCTCGCAGGCTCTGTCAAGCGCTTTTGCGGTCATTTGTGCGTCCAGACCCTTTTCAAAGCGTGCCGAGGACTCCGTCCTAAGACCCGCCAGTTTTGCCGCCGCACGGACAGCGAAACCGTCGAAGTTGGCGCTTTCAAAGAGGATTTCGGTGGTGTCGTCCGAGATTTCACTGTTCTCGCCGCCCATCACGCCCGCAAGCGCTACGGCTTTATCCGCATCGGCGATCACCAGCGTATCGGCGTTTAAGGTGTGCGCCTCGCCGTCTAAGGTTTTCATCACCTCGCCCTGCTCTGCACGGCGGACGACGATTTTTTTGCCTGAAAGGGTACGCAGGTCAAAGGCATGCATCGGCTGCCCGTATTCGAGCATCACATAGTTGGTGATGTCGACAATATTATTGATCGCACGAATGCCGCAGGCTTCCAGACGCTTTTTCAGCCAGCCGGGGGACTCGGCGATCCTGATGTTTCGTACCACACGGCAGCTGTACCTCGGGCACAGCGCCCCGTCTTTCACCTCGACGCTGATATAGTCGCCGATGTTCCCGCCGCCCTCGGTCACCGCAGGGGTTCTGACCGCAAAGGGTCTGTCGAAAGTCACGGCGGTTTCCCGTGCCAGCCCGATGACGCTTAAACAGTCAGGGCGGTTGGAGGTGATTTCAAACTCCACGATGTTTTCGTTAATGCCAAGGTGCTCACGGATGTCCACGCCGAGCGCCACACCGCCCTGTAATATCATAATGCCGTCTGCACGCTCCTGCTGCAAACCCAGCTCGTCCTCCGAGCACATCATGCCGCAGCTTTCCACGCCCCGCAGCTTGCCCTTTTTGATCTTGCCGCCCGGCAGGGTCGCCCCGTCCTTTGCGGCGGCGACAAAGTCGCCCTCTTTCATATTCTTTGCACCCGTCACGATCTGTATGACCTCGCTGCCGACGTCGACCTGACACACGACCAGCTTATCGGCGTCGGGGTGCTGCTCAATTTTCAGGATTTTGCCCGTCACGACGTTTTCGATGCACTCGCCCTGCCGTTCTATCCCCTCGACCATCGAGCCGCTCATCGTCAGCGCATTGGCATAGTCCTCAGGCGTGATGTCCTGTATATTAACATAATCGTTTATCCAGCTCATTGGCACTTTCATCGTTTACCCCCCTTTTATCAGAACTGCTTTAAGAACCGCAGATTGTTTTCATAGAAAAGCCTTAAATCGTCAATGTCAAAGCGGCGCATAACGGTGCGCTCCAATCCGATTCCGAAAGCAAATCCGCTGTAAACCGACGGGTCGATGCCGCAGGTTTCCAGCACACGAGGGTGAACCATGCCTGCACCCAAAAGCTCTATCCAGCCCTCGCCCTTGCACACGCGGCAGCCCTTTCCGTTGCAGGCGGGACAGGAAATGTCCAGCTCGCAGCTCGGCTCGGTGAACGGGAAGTGGTGGGGACGCAGCCGGATTTTGGTGTCCTCACCGTAGAGCTTTTTGCAGAACGCTTCCAGCGTGCCTTTGAGGTCGCCCATCGTGATGCCCTTGTCGACGACCAGCCCTTCGATTTGGTGGAACAGCGGTGAGTGCGTCGCATCGACGGCGTCGCTGCGGTACACCCGCCCGGGGGCGATGATTTTAATCGGCGGCTTTTGCTTTTCCATCACACGGATCTGCACGGGTGAGGTCTGGGTGCGCAAAAGCACGTTTTCGTTGATATAAAAGGTGTCCTGCGTGTCACGCGCAGGGTGACCCTTGGGCAGATTCAGCGCCTCAAAGTTATAATAGTCCAACTCGACCTCGGGACCCTCGGCAATGGAAAAGCCCATACCGATAAAGATGTCTTTGAGCTCGTCGAGCACGGAAGTCAGCGGGTGCTTTTTGCCGAGCGGACGCTTACTGCCCGGCATGGTGATGTCGATGCGCTCCTCCGCTAAACGCTGTTCGAGCGCGGCATTTTCGAGGTCCTCTGAAAGCTTTGCGATTTGTTCCTCGATAAAGGAACGCACCTCGTTGGCAAGCTGTCCGATGACGGGACGCTCCTCGGCGGACAGTCCGCCCATGCCCCGAAGCACCTCGGTCAGACGCCCTTTTTTGCCCAAAAATTCTATGCGAAACGCTTCAAGCGCAGACGCAGAGGTGATGCTTGCAAGCGAGTCCGCCGCCTGCCGCCTGATTTCGTCCAGCTGCTGTTTCATACCCGACCCATTCCTTTCCGCATTTGCTACCTTATCAAAAAATCATATTCACTAAATTATAGCATAATTGGCAGCTATATTCAAGTGAAATGTGGTATGTCATCAAATTTTCAATTCCGGACTGTGCGCCGAAGCTGATCGGAGGCAGGGCGTTCTTCCCCCTGCGGCATATTTTTGAAGCGTTCGGCTTCACGGTCAACTGGGATGAAGAAAAGCGGTTGATCACCATAAACATCACGCCAAGCCTCTGACATGCGGGTTTTGTGTCATTTCCCGCAACGCCAAAAAGCTTGCCTGATGCGGCAAGCTTTTTTGTGATAAAAGATTTATCATCCCATAAACAGGGCAACGTCGTCGTCCGCCGTGCCAATGCCGGCGATGCCGAATTTTTCGACCAGCACCTTTGCCACATTCGGTGACAAGAAGCTCGGAAGCGTCGGTCCGAGGTGGATGTTCTTAACGCCGAGGTACAGCAGCGCCAGCAGCACGATGACCGCCTTTTGCTCGTACCATGCGATGTTGAAAGCGATCGGCAGTTCGTTGATGTCGTCCAGCCCGAAAACCTCTTTGAGCTTTAATGCGATCACTGCCAGGGAGTATGAATCGTTGCACTGCCCTGCGTCCAGCACCCTCGGGATGCCGCCGATGTCGCCCAGCGGCAGCTTGTTATAACGGTATTTGGCGCAGCCTGCGGTGAGGATGATCGTGTCACCCGGCAGCTTTTGGGCAAACTCGGTGTAGTATTCCCTTGACTTCATCCTGCCGTCACAGCCCGCCATGACAAAGAACTTCTTGATCGCCCCGCTTTTGACCGCCTCGACCACCTTGTCCGCCAGCGCCAGCACCTGATCGTGCGCAAAGCCGCCGACGATCTCGCCGCTCTCGATTTGCTCGGGCGGCGGCAGCTTTTTGGCAAGCGCAATCACCGCCGAAAAGTCTTTCACGCCGTTTTTGTCCGCCGTGATGTGCGTGCAGCCCGGATAGCCGCTTGCGCCTGTGGTGAAGATCCTTGCCCGCACGCTCTCGTTTTTCGGGGGAACGATGCAGTTGGTAGTGAACAGGACCGGACCGTTGAAGCTCTTGAACTCCTCGGTCTGCTTGTGCCATGCGTTACCGTAGTTGCCCACAAAGTTGCCGTATTTTTTAAAGGCGGGATAGTAGTGCGCCGGCAGCATCTCGCTGTGGGTATAGACGTCGACCCCCGTACCCTGCGTTTGCTCCAAAAGCTGCTCCAAATCCGTCAGGTCGTGACCCGAGATGAGGATCGCGGGGTTGTTTCGGACGCCGATATTGACCTTGGTGATTTCAGGGTTACCGAAACGTGAGGTGTTCGCCTCATCAAGCAGCGCCATCACCTTGACGCCGTGCTCACCCGTTTTCAGCACAAGCGCCGTCAGTGCGTCCGCACCCAGCGTATCGTCCAGGGTCGCCGCCATCGCCTCATAGATGAAGGCATAAACCTCATCGCTGTGCTTTCCGATATTGCCCGCATGTTCGGCGTATGCCGCCATGCCCTTGACGCCGTAGATGATCATCTCACAAAGGGAACGGACGTCCTCGTTCTCAATCGCCAAAACGCCGACGTCCTCCGCCTTTTTAAGCATATCCCCCTTGGTATCTGTCTCAAAGACCGCCGCATCGTGCGCCGGGATTTTTTTCGCGCCGCTTTTGAGGTGGTTCCGCAAATCAAGCACCTTCCGGATTTGACGTGCGATGGCGATGTCGTCAAAGTTGCCGTTGGTGATGGTCATGAACAAAGACTTGACCACCTCACGGTTGACCTCACCTATATCCTTTACCGCTATGGCGTTCTCCGTCACGATCAAAGAGACGCCCTTGACAGCATAGATCAATAAATCTTGCAGGTTGGAAACCTCCGCGTTCTTGCCGCACACACCGTGAACATCACAGCCCGTGCCCTTGGCGGCTTCCTGACACTGATAGCAAAACATACCCATATTCTCAGACCTCCATTTTATAGTTTCAGCGTTATTATATACTGTTTTTCGCCGCAAGTCTGTTGCCGGGGCTACAAAGCCGCAAAAAAGCGCCGGCTGCCGCCCTTTGCAAAGACATGCGTCAATGGTTTTTATCTAACAGGAAGTTTCCTGTTAGCTGAAAAAGTGCCTTGCGGCACTTTTTGGTGCGCTGACGCAAGCCTTTGCCAAGGAATAAATTAATTGTTTTTATCTAACAGGAAATTCGGGAAATTTCCTGTTAGATAAAAACCCCTTTAAGGTCAAAGGGGTTTTGTTATTTGCAGCTTTTTATGAAGAAACGGCTTCGTCCAGCCAAAACTCCGCAAGGTCCAGGGCGGAATACAGCCCGTCACGCTCCGCCTTTTTAAGCACGCGTTCCTTGCCCGGGATGTCGTTCGTTTGAAGCTGGACCAGCACGGAGGTCGCCACGTTCAAATCAATGATTTCCGTGGTTTCCTGCACCGTCATCATGATGATGTACTTGTCGTCGGGATTGCCGTAGTAAATCAAGTTGCCCCTGCGGAGCAACGGCTTGCCCTTGTATTCGAGGCTGCCCGGCGTCTCCTTCTTTTTTGTTGCCAAACGATCACTTCCTTCTTTGTTTTGTTAGGCAAGGCAATTCGTATTTGAATTGTCTTGCTTATCGGACAATGTTCTGATCTCTGCCCGGACCGACGCCGATCATCCAAACCTTGACGCCACAAAGCGCTTCGATTCTTAAAATATAGTCCTTTGCCGCATCCGGCAGCTCGTCAAAGCGCCTTGCGCCCGAGATATCCTCGTCCCAGCCGTCCAGCTCCTCATAGACAGGGGTGCAGAGCGCCAGCTCCGACAAGTCGGCAGGGAACTCGGTGATGATTTCGCCGCCCTTTTGATAACCTGTGCAGATTTTCAGCCTGCCGACGCCCGAGAGGGTGTCCAGCTTGTTGACGGCGACCTTCGTCAGTCCGCTGGTGCGGACGGAATATTTGAGTATCACGGCGTCAAACCAGCCGCAGCGGCGGGGTCTGCCCGTGGTGGTGCCAAATTCGTTGCCGATTTTGCGGATCCGCTCCCCCACCTCGTCAAACAGCTCGGTTGGGAAGGGTCCTTTGCCCACCCTGGTGGTATATGCCTTGGCAACGCCGATGCAGTCGTCGATCAGGGTCGGTCCGATGCCTGCGCCCGTACATGCGCCGCCCGAAATCGGGTGCGACGAGGTGACATACGGATAGGTGCCGAGATCAAGGTCTAAAAGCGTGCCCTGTGCGCCCTCAAACAGCACGGTCTTGCCTGCCTTGATCGCCTCATAGAGCGGCACGGTGGTGTCGGTGACGTATGGCGCAAGCGCCTTGGCATATGCGCTGTATTCCTCGATAACGGCGTCGGCGTCGACCGGTGTGCCGCCATAGACCAGCGTGATGAGCTTGTTTTTCGTCCCGACATTGTCCCGCACCTTTTGTGCGAAAATTTCGGGATGGATAAGGTCCCACATGCGGATGCCGCTACGTTCCGCCTTATCCATATAGCACGGTCCGATGCCGCGCCCTGTGGTGCCGATTTCGCCCTTGCCCCTGGATGTTTCCGAAAGCCCGTCAAGTGCGATATGATAGGGCATGATAACATGCGCCCTTGCATCTATCTTTAAATTCTGCGTTGAAATGCCCTTTTGGTGCATCTGTGCGATCTCGCCCAGAATGACCTTCGGGTCGATGACGACGCCGTTGCCGATCAGGCAGAGCGTTTCGGGGTTTAATATCCCCGACGGCAAAAGGTGCAGCTTGTAGACCACACCGTCGGCTTCCACGGTGTGCCCTGCGTTGTTACCGCCCTGCGAACGCACAACGACCTGTGATTTTTGGGCAAGGATGTCGGTGATCTTGCCTTTGCCCTCGTCACCCCATTGCGCCCCGATAAGTACTGTTGTCGACAATTGTATTCCTCCTAAATTTCAGCCCTTGACTATTGACTTAGTTCTCCCCCAAAAAGTCATTGATTTTCCTGACCAGCTCGTCCGGATCGGCGCCGTGTACCAAACACGCCTGCTCGATCGATTCGCCGCTTGCGGAGGGGCAGCCGACACAGTGCATACCGATTTCCATAAACAGCCTTGCCGTGCCTCTGTTCATTTTAAGAACCTCTAAAATAATGGTATCCTTTGTTACTGCCATTTTAATCAATCCCTTTCTTTTGTATTAGACCTGTCTGCTAACCTTGTGCGAGCGGAGAATTGAGAATTTTTTTCGTCCTGTGGTGCAGACGGATTCCGCCAATAATTTGTTTATTGGCGGGTTTCGGATGTGCCGCAGGACGGTAAAAAGACCGATTTTGCCACCGTGTCAAGGTTGGCGGACAGGTCTATTGTATTACCGTTTGCGTCAATTAGTACGATGGCTGGGAAATCCTCGACCACAAGCCGTCTGACCGCCTCGGTGCCCAGGTCCTCATAAGCGACCACCTCGGAGGATTTGACGCACTTTGAGATCAGCGCACCCGCACCGCCGATCGCCCCAAAGTAGACCGCGCCGTGCGCCGCTATGGCTTCGGTAACCCCGTCGCTCCGCTCACCCTTGCCGATCATCCCCGTCAGCCCCTTTGCGATCAGGGCGGGCGTATAGGCGTCCATACGGCAGCTGGTCGTCGGTCCGCAGGAGCCGATGACCTGCCCCTCCCGGGACGGCGCCGGACCTGCGTAATAGATAATTGCGTCTTTTATGTCAAAGGGTATTTCACCCTCTGTCATCCTTTTGTGCGCTGCATCCCTTGCGGTGTAGACGGTGCCACTGATCAGCACACGGTCGCCTGCCGCAAGGCTTTTGGCGGATTCTTTTGTCAGCGGAGCGCTCACCCTTATGGTTTTCATTTTGTGCTTATTCAACCCCTTCGATCAGTCCCGTGACATCGTCTAAGATATATGCCGCCCCTGCGCCTTCAAAATAACTGCGGGCGTTTTGCCCGGAGACGCCCGTCAGCACCGCCGCAAAGTCCATACCGCCTGAGTGCGCCGCCAGAATGTCTGCGCCCGCATCGCCGACCACCAGTGTTTTGGCGGCAAGGGATTTGTCATAGTCGCCGGTGGTGATTTTTCGGTCGTCATAGTCCTTGCCCAGCATGCCCTTTAAAAACATATAGGGATGGGGCTTGGTAAGCGTCTGTCCGCCCAACGCCCGCTCGGCTGCGATGACCTCGGAATAGGTGATCAACCGGTTGTCGTCAAAATACCGGCGGATGTCCCATGCGTCAAGCGGATAGGTGATTTCCATATGCACCCGACCCGTGCCGACGCCGAGCGACAACCCCGCTTCGCTGAGGGTTTTTAAGACACCGGCGATCCTTTCAAGCCCAATGACGGGCGTTTCATGCCAAATCAATCCTGGCTTGCCTTTCAGGCGTTGGGGCGTACTAAAGTTTTCTGCAAAGAGCTTATCGCCCAAAAACCACTGCTGAAAGACCATGACGCAAGCGTCGTACGCCCCGCCGCCCCGCTTTCCGAGGGGGCTTTTGTCCGCCAAAAAGTCATACAGCTCCAAGGCGTCCATGCCGAGGGAGGTCAGGTAATCATGCACCGGCGCAAAGTCGTCGGTCACGCCCAAAATCAGCGCCGCCGACAGCACGGCATAGGTGGTGTCCCAATTGGAGTTGACGCCCGCATTTTTCAGATAAACCAGCGTCTCGTCATTGTGCAGGATGTTTTTGCGCAGCGCCGCAACATTGTCCATCGCCCAGGACGGGTCGAAGTCCCTGTGCAGATATTCGTAAACCGTCAGTACCGCGGCGTCCCAGTAGCGCTGTTCGCTGGTCAGCACGCCGTCCATATCGAACAGCACCGTGTCGTACCGGCTAAGGAAGTGTGCAGGTTTTTTCATTGGCGGCGCTTGTCGACCGTGTAGTTGATTTTGCCCGCAACGCCCGAGGTCATGTTCGCCCTGTCGGGGCTGATCGCCAGCGCCCTGCCGAGGGCGATACCGAAAGCGCGGTATACCGCCTCCCAGATGTGGTGACCGTTGACGCCCCGCACTGCGTCTATGTGGACGGTGCAGTCCGCACCCTGGGAAAAGCCGTCTAGAAAGGTGGACAGATCCTCGCTGTTCACCCCTTCGGTGCTGTCGGGGATCACTGTGCCGCTGTCGAACACCAAAAGCGCACGACCCTCAAAGCTGACCGCGGAGGTCGCCCTTGCCTCGTCGATGATGCCGACCCCGTCGCCATAGCCGCTGACGCCCTGCTTGCCGCTTTCTTCGAGGTATTGCAAAACCGCCTTGCCGATGGTCATGCCGACGTCCTCACAGACCAAATGCGCCAAATCAAACTTGTCGAGCTTGACCTCGACACCGATATTGATGCCGCTGCGCCACACGATGTGTTCGATCATATGGTTTAAAAACGGAATCGGCGTGTTGATCGCCTTGCGGTAGTCCCCCTTGACGGGCGGCGGCGAAAGCGTGACCGTGATTTGCGATTCGGTGGTTTCCCGTTTGACGGTTATCATAGGTATCAGTCCTTTCGTAACCATTGCAGTTTATATCATAATGCAAAGTGAATGAAGGCGGACAAAATGCTGCGTGCAAAAATATGATATATGCCGGAATTTTGTGCGAATTACCTTTCATTCACAGCGAGTGCGTGCGTATCAAAGCCTTCGGCGGCCGCAAAGACCCCGGCGTGCCTGCGCACCGCCTCGAAGCCCTCTCTGGACGCATAGCCGACGGACGAGCGTTTCAAAAAGTCAAACACCGACACGCTCGACACCGTCTTGGCAAAGCCGCCCGTCGGGAGGATGGCGTTCGGACCGAGCAGATAGTTGCATAGCGTGACGGGGGTGTATTCGCCGAGCAGGATCTCGCCGGCGTGCTTGATCTTCGGCAGGACGTCAAAGGGCTTTTCAGTCATGACCTCCATGTGCTCCGGCGCATATTCGTTGACGAATGCGATGGACTCCTCCAAGCTGTCGGTCAGGATGACGCCGCCGTATGTATCAAGGTTCGTGGTGACGAATTCCCTGCGCTTTTGCGAGATTTTTTCAAGCTGTCCCAAAACGATCGGGATGACCTTATCGACCAGCTCCCGTGAGTGCGTGACCAGCAGCGACGCGCTGTCCGGACCGTGCTCCGCCTCGATCATCCAATCAAGCGCCGCCTTGTGAGGGTCCGCCTTTTCGTCGCACAGGATGATCGCCTCGGACGGTCCTGCGGGCAGCCCCGTGTCTATATAGTTTGCCAGCACCCTTTTTGCCGCCGTGACGTAGGCGTTGCCGGGCCCGATGATTTTGTGTGATTTGGGTACGGACTGCGTGCCGAACGCCGACGCCGCAACCGCCTGGATACCGCCGACCTTATAAATCTCGCCGACGCCGATGATTTTTGCCGCCGCGAGGATCGCGTCGTCCACATCGCCTTGCTCGTTCGGCGGGGTGGTGACCCGGATATGCTCGACGCCCGCGACCACCGCAGGAATGCCCAGCATCAGCAGCACGGACGGAAAACTACCCTTGCCCCGGGGCACATAGAGGCATACGTCCGCGATCGGTGTGGTCTTTTCGCCGACCATTAGCCCCTTATCCACCTCGGTGAACCACATCGGCTCGGGAAGCTGCTGCTCGTGAAAACGCCTGATATTCCCCGCCGCATATTCAATCGCGTCCCTGACCGTTTTGTCAAGACGCGCATAGCCTGCTTCAATCTCCGCCTGTGTGACCTTCAAGGCGCTTGCTTCCACACGGACGCCGTCAAATTTTTCAGTGTATTTGACCAGCGCCGCGTCGCCGTTTGCCCGCACATCGTCCGCCACTTCATGCGCAATGTCCATGTACTTCGTAATATCCAGCTCCGCACGGCGGAGCACAAAGTCCTTTTCGGTTTGGTCGATGGCGTTCCATTTGCGAATCTTCATAGTTATCGCCTGTTCCTTTCAGATGTTCATATGCTTTGCCCTCAATTATAAAGCACCAAATATATTATAGTCTATTTTACCCAATAAATCAATATAAAGTTTTATCCCCGCCGGACAGCGGGGATAAAATACCACTTATTTCCTTGTAATCACTGCGTTTTGTGTGCGTGCGGGAAACATAATACGCCTGTGGATAAAGTGGAAAACTCTGTGGATAACCGAAAAATAAGGGTTTCTTTTGTTAATAAACTGTTAAATTTGGATAAAAACATTGATTTTATGTAAACCACAGTGTGGTATTTATCCTATTTCGCATTGAACACAGGTTCTTATACAATGTGCTGCAAAAATAGCAGCATCGCCAGCCCCGGCAGCCCCAGCACCCCCACCGTCACCGCCGTGGCGATGTTGACGCCGATATACAGCCCGAAAAGTCCGCCGACCAGGTTAAACGCAATCAGCCCCACAAAGCCGAGCATACAGCTTAAAATCAGCTTGAACAGCCACTTGATCGGCTTTGCCAGCAGAATCAGGGCAATCACCAACAGGATCGCCCCCACAAGATACGCTAAAATATATTGACCCATCATCCTCACCCCGTACAGTATATGACGGGGCGGGGGCGTTTATGCCCTGTCCGCCTATGCCTAACCCCTGCCGAGCAAAAAGTGCGCAAATCCTACAATCATCGAGGCGATCGTGCCGAAAACGATGACGGGACCCGCAATCGAGAACATCTTTGCGCCGATGCCCATGACCTGACCTTCGGTTTTGAATTCCAGCGCAGGCGACACCATTGCATTGGCAAAGCCGGTGATCGGCACCACTGTGCCGGCGCCGCCGTACTTTGCGAGCTTTTCATACCAGCCCAGCCCTGTGAAAAACGCACTCAACCCCACCATGATCACGGGGATCGCCAGCTTGACAGTTTCCTCCTGTGCACCCCTTGCACGTAAAAAATCGCCGATACCCTGTGCCACGACACAAATCAAGCCGCCGACCACAAACGCCATTGCCGTGTCACGCAGCAGGTGGGATTTCGGGGATTTTTGCTCGACATAATCCTGATATTCCTTGTTTGAATAGTCCTTGTTCACCAACCATACCCCTTTTCTTAGTGATATAGGACTATTATCTGCCGTTTTGGCATTTATATGCTGATTTTTTTGCGCATTTCGCCCAGCACCCGCTTTTCGATGCGGGACACCTGCACCTGTGAGATACCGAGCATTTGGGCGATCTGCACCTGCGTCTTTTGATGATAATACCGTAGCAGGATGATTTGCCGCTCCCTCGGCTTTAAGGTCGCCAGCGCTTCGTTGATCGCCAGACGGTCGATAATCTCCGCCTCATTGCTGTTGCCCTCATCGATTTTGTCGATCAGCTCGCGGTTGTCGTCGCCCTGTATGGCGCTGAGCGACTCGGGCTGTGCCATGGCGTCGAATGCCATGGCGAGCTCCGCCGTGTCCACCCCCAGCAGCTCGGCGATTTCGGACACCAACGGCTCTCTGCCCAGCTTTTTCGCCAGCTGCTCCTTGGCGTGGCGCGCCTTAACCCCAAGCTCCTTGACGCTTCGGCTCACCTTGATGATGCCGTCGTCCCGCAAAAAACGCTTGATCTCGCCCATGATCATCGGCACCGCATAGGTCGAAAACTGGACGTCAAACGCCATATCAAACTTTTTGATCGCCTTGATCAGCCCGATGCAGCCGACCTGAAACAGGTCCTCCGCCTCGTGCCCCCTGCCCAGAAAACGCCGTGCGACGCTCCAAACCAGTCCTGTGTTGTCATGGACTATCTGCGCTTCGGCGTCTTTATCTCCATTTTTTGCCATCTCTATATTAAAAAAAATATCCGTCTGCATGCGTGACACCCTTCCGCAGTCAGTTTGGGCAGCCTCGGGAAACCCGCTTTGCGATAAATTTTCGCGCAAATTTTTGCATTTCGCAAGGCGACGGGCTCTCGTGTATTGCGGGTTTCCGGCAATACAGCGAAATCGACAATTTGCTGAAAATTTGCGTAAATGGGGTTTTAAGCGGTTGCCTATGACAGCTTTTTCTTCATCACAACTGTTGTGCCGACGCCCAATGCGGAGGTGACCGTCACCTCGTCCATAAAGGTTTCCATAACCGTAAAGCCCATACCGCTGCGTTCGAGCTCGGGGCGTGAGGTATAAAGCGGCTGGCGCGCCTTTTCGATATCGCCGATGCCGTGACCGCTGTCGCTGACCGTGATTTCGACCCCGTCGTCGGTGATGGCGCATTCGACCGTTATGTAACCCTTCATATGCTCATAGCCGTGTACGATGGCGTTTGTCACCGCCTCGGATACCGCCGTCTTGATGTCGGACAGCTGTTCGACGGTGACGTCGAGCTGGGCGACGAACGCCGCCACGGCGACACGCGCGAACCCTTCGTTTGACGACCTGTTGGGAAATTGTATCTTCATATCGTTTCTGTAATCCATCAGCTTGCCCCCCTCACAGCTTCCTGCTCGTTCTGGTAAACCGAGATGATTTTTTTGATGCCCGACATCGAAAGCAGCTTGTCCAGCTGCGAGGATATACCAAAAGCGCTGACGCTCCCGCCGATTGCCTGCATCAGCTTATAACGCCCCATAATCGTGCCGATGCCCGAGCTGTCCATGAACCCGACCTGCGTAAAATCAAAGATAATCCTACGGAAGCCGCCCGTTAAAACGGCAGCGTCCACCATCTCGCGTATGCGCACGGCATAGTGGTGGTCAAGCTCACCGCTCAGCCGCACGACCAGCGTTTCCCCGTTTTTGTCCAGTTTCATCATACCACCTCTTGCGGTCTATTATATACCGGCGCCTGCAAATAATTTGTCGTTTTTTGATTTCATGGGAAATTGCGCAAAACCGGCACACTTTTTATTAGTATGCCCATAATTTTTACCGGTTATACATAAAAGCAAAAAACAAGGTATCAAAAAGGCTGCCGCATGCTGCGGCAGCCTTTATATTATCCGAAAAAATAAAAAGGGTTGGCATTTTTTAATCACAGTATAGAAAATGCTTATAGTTAACGCTTGCGCTCATACGGCTTTACGACATTTGTCCTGCCTAAAATATAATCTGTGGATGTTTCGTAAAAATCTGCCAGCACCATCAGATGTTTAATGGGCAAAGGTTGAGAACCCCTTTCATATCTTGAATATACGGTTTGTTTTATGCCTAATAGCTGGCCTATTTCTTCTTGTGACATATCTTTATCATCTCTTAAATCTTTTAGACGTTGAAAGAACATGTGAATATCTCCTTAGTACTTAATGATACTATTGACAATATCATAATTATGTAGTATAGTGACGAAAATAGTACTAATAGGTACTGAAAGGAAGCTGTTTATGGAAATATATAAAGAAATTGAAAAAAGCTTCCCAAAAATTGAGAAGCTGCTTACGGAAGAACGTCTACTGGAATTTTTACAAACTCCGTCCGTACATTTGGGGAAATACAATTTTGGTTTGGGTACGATAATCAGATTAAAATTATTGCGTCCTAAAGGCACGCTCTTTCAGGCGTTTGTTCAAAACGGGTTTACCGACAGGGATGAAATGACTATAGAAATCTTAAAGGGATTTCATCAAAGCATACAGCGCAGCAGATGAGTTTTCTTCACGTTATATTTGAAATTAAAATGCAAGACAAAACGGGTGTATAAAAGTATAATTTTATATTGCATAATTATTACCGAGGTGATGGGTATGTTAAGAATCCCGAAAGGTTATGACAGTGTTTCAAAAACATTTCGTTTACCTATGGACTTAGTGGAGAAGATGGAAAAACTGGCATCCGAAAACAAAATATCCTTGAATAAACTTGTGGTACAATGCTTGATATATGCCATAGATAATATTATGGTTTAAACATGTAAGAGGTGAGCTTGATGGAATTGTTAAATTTGACAAGAAGCTTATATAAACTGACGGGTAAGCTGAACTTATACATAGCCCTTTGCTATCAAAAAAATACGCTTGATAAAATCAGGCTCAGGGAAGAAATCAACCGTATTAAACAGCTTATTTCAGATATTGGAACAAAAATAGATTTTTAATGCCATAACAGCCGCTCATTTTAAGCGGCTGTTTGTTATTGTATCATTAATTGCCGCTTGCCAAGTGCTTCTTCAACCCGTCATAGATGCATTGGGCAAGCCTTTGCTGATAGTCGTCCTTTTGCAAAAGCTGTTCCTCCTCGGGGTTTGACAGGAAGCCGCACTCGACGACCACCGCCGTTTCCCTTGTGCCTTTGAGCATAAACACACTGGTCGGCGCAGATTTTGCCGCGCGGGTGTTGCCGTCAGACATGCCCTCTATCAGGCTCTTTTGAATGGTTTCGCCCAGCGCCTTGCTTTTGTCGTTGTTTGCGTAGAAAACCTGAGCGCCGCGATACTTGCTCTGTTCAAACTTGTTCATATGTATGCTGATGAACGCCGCTGCGCCCGTTTCGTTTAAGATGTTGCGCCTGACCTCGAGGTCGGAGCGTTTTTGTACCCTGATGCGTGCGCTTTCCGTCGTGTGCAGCGAGGTGTCCTCCGTCCGTGTCATCACGACATTCATACCGTCCGCCTCGGCAATCTCTCGGAGCTTTACCGCAACGGCGAGGTTTAAGTCCTTTTCCATCACGCCGCTGATGCCCACCGCGCCGCCGTCCATGCCGCCGTGACCCGCATCGATCACCAGTGTGTCAAGCGCAGTCGGAGCGTTCGCCGGCATAATGGAGGTCAGCGCCACATATGCCATCCACGCAATCGATAGCATCAGTACCCCGATCAATATGTTTGTTTTTTTCAGCACCATCAATATCGAACCGAACACAAAAACCACCTCATATAGGGAGTATATGAGGTGGTTGGATATATTATGCGTTTGGCTTTGCAACCTCGCCGAGCACCTGGACCTTCAAGAGATTGGTCTTGGACTGGCTGGTCACGGGGAAGCCGCCGGTGATGACGACCAGGTCGCCGTTTTGGACAAGACCCGTGCTGATGGCGATTTCCTCGACACCCTCGAACAGTTCGTCCATGTCATGCTGCGGCTCCTGCATGACGGGCGTAATCCCCCAGGACAGCGCTAACTGGTAGTACACCTTGCGCGTTGAGGTCGGCGCGATAATGTTGCACTGCGGGCGGTATCTGGACACCATCCTCGCGGTGTGACCGCTGCGGGTGAGCGTCACGATCGCTTTGGCGTCCAAATGGTGCGCCGTTGCGCAGGTCGCATGGCTGATGGCGTTGGTCGTGCTGAACAGCTCTTCTACCTCGTTGCGCAGAAAACGCTTTTTGTAGTGAATGGACGCCTCGGTCCGCCGAGCAATACGCGACATGGTGTGGACGCTTTCGACCGGATACTTGCCGACCGCCGTTTCGCCCGACAGCATGATCGCACTGGTGCCGTCATAGATGGCGTTGGCGACGTCGGTTACCTCGGCACGGGTGGGGCGGGGATTTTTTATCATGGAATCGAGCATCTGGGTTGCGGTGATAACGATCTTGCCCGCCCGGTAGCATTTCTTGATGAGCACCTTTTGTATGTAGGGAAGCTCCTCCATCGCAATCTCGACACCCATGTCGCCCCGCGCGACCATGATACCGTCCGCCGCCTCGATGATGTCGTCGATGTTTTCGACGCCCTCGTTGTTTTCAATTTTTGCAATGATATGTATGCTTTCACCGCCGTTTTCGGCAAGAATTTTACGGATCTCATACACATCCTCCGCACTCCGGCAAAAGGAGGCGGCGATAAAGTCAAAGTCGTTTTGGATGCCGAAAATGACGTCGTCATAGTCCTTGCGGCTGACATACGGCATCACAATTTTGGAATCGGGGACGTTAACGCCCTTGTTGTTACAGACGGCGCCGCCGTCGATTACCCGGCACACGACGTCCTGATTAGCGCTGTCGATGTCCTCGACACTGAGGGCGACCAGACCGTCGTCAATCAGTATCCGCTCGCCTTTGCTGACGCATTTGTATAGATCCGCATAGGTCACGGACACGATGCCCTCGTCGCCCTCGACGTCCCTTGCCGTCAGCACGAATCGCTGGTTGGGCTTCAGCTCCGCCCGGTTGCCTTTAAAGCATTTGATGCGAATTTCGGGACCCTTGGTATCCAAAAGCATGGCGACAGGCAGGTCCAGCTCCTCTCTCAGGCGCTTGAACATCCCGATCCTTTCGCCGTGCTCCTCATATGAGCCGTGCGAAAAATTAAACCTTGCCACGTTCATCCCGCTCAGCATCAATTCTCTCAAAACGCCCTCGCCCGCAACAGCGGGACCGAGGGTGCAAATAATCTTAGTTTTTCTCATATTTATACACGTCCATTCCTGTTTATGCCCTTAGATATACAAAACATATCCATTATAACGTATATCCTTGCAATACACAAGATAAGAGTTTACTAAATTTTGCGCACACATGCGGTCAAAGATTTGTTCAAAACACAAAATATATCTGCTCACTTGCCGGATCATGGTTTTTTTGCGGACTTTTTTTGGGGAAACAGCCTGTCGAACAGCACAAAGTTCTTCATGCCTGCCCAATAGCCGGCGGTGACGGCAGCCGGCATCACCGCCGCCGCTATCAGCAGCTCGGACAACGAAAAAAAGTCCCTTTGTTCAAAGAACCCGATAAACGCAAAATACCACAGCTTTTGCGCTGTGCCGACGGTCGGATAACTGATGCCGGTCAGCGACGCTATGATAAAGAAAGCGGGAACAACGCCCGGCACGACCGATGCCGCCAGCGCACGCAAAGGGGTCGCCTTTACAGGGTGGTAGGGCTTGCCCTCGACCCTGCCCCACTTCCAGCCCTCTTGATAAAACAACGCAAAGTAAAAAGGCATCATCACGACCGACACGGGCAAAAACCCCCATCTTTGCACAAAATACCCCATCGCGATGGTAAAGAAGAACGTCAGCGCAAGCGTCATAAGATGCATAACAATCAGCTTAAAGCCCTTTTTGATGATCATTCCCATGGTCTACCGTCTCCTGCCGAACAGGCGAAGCAGCAACAGGAAAATATTGATGAAGTCTAAATACAGCGACAATGCGCCGTGTACGCCCAGCTTCTTTTGCATGGCGGCGTCGTTTTGCGTGGCGTAGAAATAGCCTTTGAGCTTTTGCGTGTCATATGCCACCAGCCCGACGAACACCACCAGCATTACCAGCGACACGATGTAGTCCAGCTGTGAACTTTTCAGGAAAATATTCACGACCATCGTCAAAATGCCGCCGACCAGCAGCATGCCCGCTAAATTGCCAAAACCCGTCAGATCGGTCCCGGTGAGGGCGCCGTAAAGGGTCATGATCCCGAACGCCGCCGCCGTGACGACAAACGCCAGACCGATGTTCGCCACCGGGTACACATAGAAAATCACCGACAGCGTGATTCCGTTCAGCAGCGAATAGACTAAAAACATCGTTACCGCCGTGCCGTAGCGGATTTTGCCGAGGGAGGCGGTGAGCCCAACCACCAGCGCAAATTCGGCAATGAACAGCACATAGATAAACGCGCCCATCCGCACGACAAGCCCGCTTGCCGCAAAGTACAGGGCGGTCGCCGCCGTCAGCGCAAGCCCTGCGAACATAATGCCGAACACCTTGACGATATAAGCGTTCAGCGCCGTCTGTGTGTCAAGCTGATACTGCGTGGAAAAGTTGTCATTTTGATACATCCTGATCATTCCTTTCGATGATACATATTGCCCGGGCTGAAATGCCTTCCATTCTGCCCTCGAACCCAAGCCCCTCAGTTGTGGTCGCCTTGACCGAAACACGGTCAGCCGCTATGCCAAGCGCCGTTGCCATGTTGCCGCACATCCGGTCGATATACGGGGCAAGCTTGGGACGCTGCGCCGCAACGACCGTGTCGATGTTGCAAATAGCAAAGCCTCTTTGGGCAAGCATGTCCCCGACGTTTCCCAACAAAACCATGCTGGATATATCTTTATATTTCCCGTCGGTGTCGGGAAAATACCTGCCGATGTCGCCGAGCGCCGCCGCCCCGAGCAGGGCGTCCATCACGGCGTGCGCCAAAACGTCCGCGTCCGAATGCCCCAAAAGCCCGTATTCATAGGGGATTTCCACGCCGCCCAGCACGAGCCGCCTGCCCTTTTCAAGCCTGTGGACGTCATAACCGATGCCCGCTCTCACAGCACCACCCCGCCTCTTTGCAGCAAAATGCCGCTTGCCAAAAGCAAATCGTCGGGTCTGGTGATTTTGATGTTGTCCGGCGAGCCCTCGACGACCAATACCCTTGCGCCGACGGCTTCCGCCAGCAAACAATCGTCGGTCGCCTCAATGTGCTTTTCCAGTGCGTTTTGGTGTGCGCTGCGAATCAGCTCACCCGCAAAGACCTGCGGCGTTTGGATCTGCCACACGCCCTGCCTGTCGAGCGTGCCGGTGATCACGCCGTCCTCGCCCACGGCTTTTAAGGTGTCCGCCACAGGGACGCCGAGCGCAGCCGCACCGCACTGCTGCGCAGCCGCAACCGCTGCATCGATATGCTCGGGCAGGATGCAGGGTCTTGCGCCGTCGTGGATGGCGATGAAGTCACAGCCGCCCGCCGCGTCCAGCCCGCACCGCACGCTCTCGCAGCGGGTCGCCCCGCCCGGAAGGATGCTGACCGCCTTGGTGATGCCGAAATGCCCGACGATGTCCGACACCAGCAGGATGTCGTGCTCACGGCAGACCACATAAATCTCGTCCACCGACGGCGACTGCTCGAAGGCTTCGAGCGCATATGCCAGCACAGGCTTGCCCAAAAGCTCCGCAAACTGCTTGCTTTGCCCGTTCATGCGCGTGCTTTGCCCTGCCGCAACGATGATTGCGGCGGTTTTTGGCCGACGGGCTTCCTTTTTAAAGAAATTCAACATTCACATCCCCTTATGCAAGGCAATTCAAAAATGTGTTCATATTTGAATTGTCTTGCCTAACGTTCCACATAGGCTTTGAGTATCGCGCGTTTACCGTATGCGCCGAGCGCATCGGGGACGGCAGACGCACCGCCCGCAGTAAATAGGACGCTCTCCATACGGTTATTTGTATTCCCGAAGGACAGGTTTGATACAATCATTTTTTCAAACGTGCAATAGCCGCACCTTTGCCAAGGAATTTATATCCGTCCCCAGATAAATTAAAACCCTTATAAACAAATGTTTACAAGGGTTTATATATGGTGGTCGATACTGGGCTCGAACCAGTGACCCCTTGCATGTCAAGCAAGTACTCTAACCAACTGAGCTAATCGACCATATTGCTGCGTTTTAACGCTTTGATGACAAGAATGCCCAGCACACCGCCGACGGTTGCGGTAATAAGCTGAGGGAAATTAAAGGCAGCGGCAATGGCAGCCGCCTTTTTTTGCGGCAAATCCGGAACAAACATCCCTAAAACCACCACGACGCCGAGCCAGTACATTGCCGCCCATTTGACAAGCGCACCGATGATAATGCCCAAAAAGGCGTTAAAAGGCTCCGCAAAGCGGGAATTTTTGAACAGATAATACACCAATACCAAAACAGCATTGCCTATCATCGTGACGGGCATGAACCAAACATGCGGAAGATGTCCCTGTGCAAATGCGACGATCGGGGTGACAAAGCTGATGACCAGCCCCGCAACCAGCCCGACGGCGCCTGTCGCCACAATCAGGGTGAGGTTGACGAGCGAGCCGATGATCAGTGTCGACTGCGGCCACGCACCAATTACAAGGCGAAGGTTTTGAAAAACGATCGCAAGCGCTAAAATGACGGCTGTTCTTGTAATAAATCGTGTTCGGCTCATAATTGCCACACTCCCTGGGCAATATATTACCATACTTTCAAAACATTTGCAATACATAATTCCAATATTTTTACGGAAAGGGGACGGGAAGCATTATGGCAATCTCTTTTTTGAGAACGGTCATCCTATATTTTGCGGTCATGGTGGTCATTCGGCTGATGGGCAAGCGGCAGGTCAGTCAGCTGACCCCCGCCGAGCTGGTGGTAACCATTATGATGTCGGAGCTCGCCTCGATCCCGATGCAGGAGACGGGCGTGCCGCTGTTTGCGGGGCTGCTGCCCATTTCGACCATTTTTGTGCTGGAAATCGCCTTTTCGCTGATTGGTCTGAAAAGCAAGTCCGCACGGCGGTTTCTCGGCGGCAAACCCAGCGTGCTCATCCACAACGGCAACATTCTGCTGGACGAGATGGCGCGCATCCGCTTTGACCGTGACGACCTGATGGAGGAGCTGCGCCTGGCGGGATACGCCAACATCAAGGACATCCAATACGCCATTTTGGAGACCAACGGACAGCTCAGCGTGTTCCCGAATAAGGCGGAAAAACCGCTGACCCAAAAGGACATCGCGAAAATAAACAAACCTGAACGCTAACCTTGCATGAGCAAGAAATTGAGGGCTTTTTTCGTCCTGTGGCGCAGGCGGGTTCCGGATGTGACGCAGGGCGGTAAACAGGTCTTTTTACCGCCCTGTCAAGGTTAGCGGACAGGTTTGAAAGAAGGATGCGTCATGAAAACAGTCATATTTTCGGCAATACTGCTCATAGTTATAATATTGGCAGTCATTTTTTCCGCATATTACACCGCCCGGGTGACAGCGTCACTCGATGAGGCGCTGTCGCAGCTTTCCGTCGCCCTTGCGGAGGAGGACTGGGACGGGTGCGAGCGGCTTTTTGATGAGTTCTCGCAGCAATGGGACAAAACCGAGCCGTACCTTGCCATCCTGTTTGACCACAACGAGCTCGAAGACACCGACGTGGCAATCGACTATTTGGGGTCTTATATTTTTCTGCGGGAAAAACCGGACGCCGTCGCACAGCTTTCGGCGCTGCGCCTTAGCGTCACCCACTTGAAAAAGTCAAGCGTCATCGGGCTTGGCAACCTTTTGTGATCACGGTTTTTGCGGTGCGGGCAGAGGATTTTTTCACAAAACCGGTGCAGTGTTCACACAATTTTCAGACATCGCATAAGATGAAATGTTACAAAAGTATTGCAATTTTCATTGAAATAGTATAAAATAGCAGACGTCCAAGGTGCTCTACAAAGGAAAAACTGTCCCGACTGGTGCGCATTTCCCTTGCGGCGGGGCGTAATCAAGAGGTGATGTTTTGCTTTACGACTTAAAAACCGGACGTTTTGCTTTCGAGGCGGCTGATGTTATGATAAACACGTCAAGACCTATGCGAAAGGGAAACATTGTTGCGGTCGCGGAAACCAAAATCGTGCGTCCGACGGCTGAGTCCAAACCATGCGAACAGCTTGAAAAGAATTTAAGCACATACAAAATCAGATTTTCCGCCGACAGCGGAAAACTGTTCATAAAGCGTCTCATCGGTATGCGTGAAATGCTGTCTTACGTGAAAAGCGTTTCGCTTTACACGGCGGCAACGATCGTGACCGTGATGCTGCTTTACGGCTCGATCGCCGCCGCGGACATCCGCATGGCAAGCGAGGTGCTGCTCAGCGGCAAACCAATGGGCGTCGTGGACGATGCCAAGCATTTTGAAGCGTTGGTTGCCGAAACGCTGTCGTCGCTTTCCGCCACGCTGGGCACGGAGGTCCCGCCCGTAGGCAAAGCGGTTTATATCCCCCGTTTGGCGCTGGGCAAGAACATGACGGAAGACGAAAAGCTGCGCCAAAATATCCTGTCCACCTTTGACGAGGTTCAGCAGGCTTATGCGGTATATGTCGGCGACAGGCTGATTTGCGCGACCCTCAAAGCTGAGGACGCCGAAGCCGCGCTGTCGCAAATCAAGGACCAGTACAAAGAGGACGGCACGGATATGACCGTCAGCTTTGTCGAAGACGTCGCCGTCCGACAGGAATATGTCCCGCTCGGGTACATCAAAACGCACGACGGCGCTTTGGCTGCGCTGACCGCCAAGGCGGAAGCCGGCTCGGATTATACCGTGACCGCCAACGACACGCTTTGGGGCATCGCCATGAAATATAACATGAGCGTCGAGGAGCTGATGAGCCTGAACAGCGGCGTCAGCGAAACCATACACGCAGGCGACGTGCTCGCCATCAAAAAATCCGTGCCGCTTTTATCGGTACAGGTCGCCTATGTCTTTGAGGGCGAAAAGAATATCCCGTTTGAAACGACGCAAACGCAGGATGAGAATATGCCCTCAGGCAACAAAAAGACCGTCAGGGAAGGCGTCGAAGGCAAGAAATACGTGGTTGAAGAGGTCGTCAAGGTCAACGGCGAAGTCGTCGCGACCAACGTCAAATCCGAAAAGGTGCTGTCGGAGCCTGTGGCGGCACAGGTCAGCGTCGGCACCAAAAAGAGCCTTTCGACCGTGGCGTCCTCCGGCAGGCTCGCGCGCCCCACATACGGCACGGTCACATCACGTTTCGGCAAGCGCGGCAGGGGCTTCCACAGCGGTCTTGACATCGGGGCGCCGACCGGCACACCGATTTATGCGGCGGATGGCGGCACCGTCACCTTTGCGGGTTGGGAGAGCGGCTACGGCTATTTGGTGAAGCTCGACCACGGCGGCGGATTTGTCACCTATTACGGACATTGCAGCGCACTGCTGACGTCGGTGGGCAAAAAGGTCGCCAAGGGCGATCTGATCGCCAAGGTGGGCAATACGGGCAACAGCACCGGTCCGCATCTGCACTTTGAGGTCCGCAAGAACGGCGTTGCGCAAGACCCGTCCAAGTATATAAACTGAGGGGGAGTTTGATTGGAACGTACAATTTTGGTCGTTGACGACGAGGAGCCAATCGTTGATATACTGCGGTTCAACCTGAAAAAAGAAGGCTATAAAGTGCTCGAAGCCTTTGACGGCGAGGAGGCGGTGCGTATTGCGCTCGAATCCAACCCCGACCTGATCCTGCTGGACGTGATGCTGCCGAAAATGGACGGCTTTACGGTGTGCAGAAAGCTCAGGGAGCGTCTTTCCACCCCCATCCTGATGATTACCGCCCGTGAGGAGGAGGTCGACAAGGTACTGGGGCTTGCGCTCGGCGCGGACGACTACATCACCAAGCCGTTTTCCATCCGTGAGCTGATGGCAAGGGTCAAGGCGAACCTCCGCCGCGTGGCGACCGACCTGACCTACCTCAACATGAGCGCCGACACCACCAGCATCACCCACGGCACGCTGGAAATCAACATCGAGCGCTATGAGGTCAAAAAAAGCGGAAAGGTCATTGAACTGACCCTCCGCGAGTTTGAGCTTTTAAAATTCCTTGCCCTGCAACCCGAAAAGATTTTTTCGAGAGAGGCGCTTTTGGAAAAGGTTTGGGGTTATGAATATTACGGCGACGTGCGTACGGTCGACGTCACCATCCGCCGCCTGCGCGAGAAGATAGAGGACGACGCATCCAACCCCGCTTTCGTCGTAACACGCCGGGGCGTCGGCTATTACTTCGCCAAGCAGGAGGCTTCCAGCCTGTAAATCGGCTGCCCCTGCTCACTGAAAATTTTTTCATATTCGGTCATAATATTGCCCTCGATACTGCTGTTATGCAGGTCGAGGGTTATATTTTTGAGCAAAAAGCCGTTTGCGCAAAAGCTGTTCAAGGAATATTCAAACAGCTTTTGGTTGTCGGTCTTAAAGCATATCCGGCCGTCCTTTTGCAGCAGCCGTTTGTAGATGTCCAAAAAGCTTGGGTGCGTGAGCCGCCGCTTTTCGTGGCGGTTTTTGTGCCACGGGTCACAGAAGTTGATATAGATGCCCCCAAGCTCGCCCTCGGCAAAATAGCTCTCCAAAACCGCTGCGTCGCCGAGGATGAAGCGCACGTTTTTAAGGCCCGACTCCTTGACCTTTTCGGCGGCGAGCACCAGCACGTCGATCAGCTTTTCGATCGCCACATAGCCGATGCGGGGGTTTTGCGCCGCAAGTCCGGTGATAAATCCGCCCTTGCCGCAGCCTATCTCAATATGGACAGGGTTGCCGCTGCCGAACTCCGTCTGCCACTGCCCCCTGTATTCCTCGGGCGCTGCCACCACCAAAGGACCGCAGTCGTCAAGGCGTGAGCGCCCGTGCTTCTTTTTTCGCATTCTCAAAGACTATTTCACCCCTATATGCCGAATTACCATCCCCATTCCGGCATCACGCCCGACGCCGCAATCGCAAGCGCCGCCCCTGCCGTGAAGCCGACCGCCGCCCAAATTTGCGGCGCGTCCGCAATCACCTTGCGCACGCAAAGCGCCGCAGCAGTAATGCCTAAGATCTGTGACAGCAGCTGCGGCATTGCAAGACTGCCCCGCATCAATAAAACGGTGATGAAGCCGTAACACAGCCCAACCAGTATTTTGCCTGCCATAAAACCCGTGCCCCTTCCTACTTGCCGTACAGGCTGTCGTTAATGACGCCCCATATGGACGGCGTTTCAAAGCCCTTGCTCCATGAGGCGATGCCCGCCAAATTGTATTTTTTCATCAGTGCGATCCGCGCTTCTACCGACATGCTGTCCTCTATCCAAATCTCAAACTTTATGCCGTCCTTTTCCCATGCGGCATAGTTTTGCCCCGTCTTTTCATCATAGACAATTTTTGCGCCTGCCTCGGCGATGGTCCTCTGTGCCGTATCCATACCGATGGCGCTGGTCTTGATGACCTTGCCGCCCTTGGTCTGCCACAGCCTTGCATAAAACGGCACGCCCAAAATCAGCTTTTCGGCGGGTACCTCGGTCAGCGTTTTTTGGATGGCCGCCTCCACCCATGGCAGGTCGCCGACGCTGCCCGCGACTGATGAGCCCGCACCGTTTTGGTCATACGCCATCAGGGCGACATAGTCGGCGTATTTAGCGATCCCCGCCCTGTCATAGCACAGCGACCATGTACCGCCCATACTGCTGTATTTCGTGACGTCCACCGACAGCACTGCGCCCGTGTCCGCCATCATCTCACTCATTTCCTTCACAAACTGCGTATACACATCCCTGTCGCTCACCAGCATATTCTCAAAATCCATGTTGATGCCGTCAAGATCATATTTTTCAATCATGGTTTTCATCAGCGCAACGGCGGATTTGCGCGCCGCTTCGTCGTTTAAAAAGCCGCTGTTGTTGTTCGCCGAAAAGTCGTTGGACTTAAACAGCGCCCACACCTGATAGCCGTTTGCCCTAGCGTCCCTGATGTACGCCGTATTGCCGATGTCCTGCAAATAATAGTTGTTGCTGCCGTCCAGCTTGTACTCATATGACGCAGGCTTTTCATCTGAAAAGCTGCGGATGCGAAACCACGTGGGTGATATGACATTCAGTCCCTGCATATAGTCCCCTGTGCTTGTGATGCCGACCGCACCGACGTGGTGCCACGTCAGGTTGATAATCTCGCCGCCCGAGGGCTGCTCCTCGTCAAAGGTCAGCCCGAGCATACGGGCGATCATCGTCGCCGCCTCCCCCCTGGTCGCATTGTTTTTCGGGGCAAAGGTGCCGTCGGAATAGCCGCGGATAATACCGCTTGCAGCAGCAGCCGCAATCTGTTCATAATAGGGATACCTGCTGTCTATATCGCTAAAACGCGCGGCGCCGCCGCTCAGTTCCAGCGTGCGGACGAGCATCAGCACGATTTCCTCACGCTTGATGTTATCATTGGGCAAAAGCTGTCCCGCATCGTCGCCCTGAACAATGCCCTCCTGCTTGGCAAAGCTGGCAATATCATAGTACCACGTGCCGTAGGCGACGTCGGAAAAGCTCTTTTTGCCTGATATAATTTCTTCTTCGGAATAGACGGCGCGCACCAGCAGCGCCAAAAACTCAATGCGCCGGATGTTGCTCGCCAAATTGGCGCTGCCCGCATCGTCGCCCTTGAATATGCCCATATCATAGAGCGCCGCCGCATATTTGCCCGCCCAGTGGTTGTCCACCCCGCCGAGCGCCGATGCGCCGGCTGCACCGCATGTCAAAAGCAGTGCAAATATTAACGCTATGGCTGTTTTCCGCATAACCGTCCAGCCCCCTCCAAATAAGTAGGTATATCTACATTATAACAGATAATTCATCAAATGTTTTTTACAATTCGGTTTCAAAAAGGGCAGTTGCGAGTGATGTAGCCGGAAATAAACATTTTTTATAAAAACTTCTTGACAAGGAACAAGTTCGTGCTATAATGAATATATGAGCACTCATTCATATTAATTATGAAGGGAATGAACGGGGACTTGAACAACATCTGCAAGGAAGCGGCAGGCGCCTCCGTCGGCGCCGAGGTTGCCGCACAAATGCCCGGGGACGAGGTTTTGTATGATGTGGCGGAGCTTTTTAAGGTTTTCGGTGATGCGACCAGAACCAAGATCCTCTGTGCATTGCAGGTCAGAGAGATGTGCGTTTGCGACCTGACCGAGGCGGTCGGAATGACCCAGTCGGCGGTATCGCACCAGCTGCGTATTTTGCGGCATGCACGTCTTGTTTTGGTGCGCCGCAAGGGCAGACAGTCCTACTATTCCCTCGGCGACAACCATGTGCGGCGGATCTTCTCGCTCGGCTTGGAGCACACGCTGGAATAGGTCAATATGTTATTTCCCCGGTCACAAAGGGTCCCCCCTGTGCGCCGGGTACATAAACAGGAGGTATTAAGACATGGCAATGACAATGACGCAAAAGATACTTGCGGCACACGCGGGAAAGGACAGCGTGAAAGCGGGCGAGTTGATCACGGCACGCCTTGATTTGGTGCTGGGCAACGACATCACCTCTCCGCTGGCTATTTCGGAGTTTGAAAAAATCGGTGCGGGAAAGGTATTTGACAACGAAAAGATCGCACTGGTACCAGACCACTTCTGCCCCAACAAGGACATCAAATCGGCGCAGCAGGCAAAGGACGTCCGGGAATTTGCAAAGAAATATGCCATCAAAAACTACTTTGAGGTGGGTCAGATGGGCATTGAGCACGCGCTGCTGCCTGAAAAGGGACTGGTCACCGCAGGTGACGTGGTCATCGGCGCGGACTCGCACACCTGTACCTACGGCGCGCTCGGCGCCTTCTCGACCGGTATCGGCAGCACCGATATGGCGGCGGGCATGGCGACAGGTGAGCTTTGGTTCAAGGTTCCGGACGCTATCAAGGTCATTTTAACGGGCAAGCCCGCCAAAAAGGTCAGCGGCAAGGACGTCATTTTGCACCTTATCGGACTGATCGGCGTGGACGGCGCAAGGTATATGTCGCTCGAATTCACCGGCGACGGCATCGATGCGCTGTCGATGGACGACCGTTTCACCATCGCCAACATGGCGATCGAGGCGGGCGCGAAAAACGGCATCTTCCCCGTCGACGGCAAGACGCTCGAATACATAAACGCACATTCAACCAAGCCCCACACCGTCTATGCGGCGGACACCGACGCGCCCTATGCGCAGGTGGTGGAGATCGACCTTGCTTCCCTTGACTACACGGTGGCGTGTCCGCACCTGCCGTCCAACACCAAAACGGTCAAAAACCTCGGCGACATCAAGATCGACCAGGTGGTCATCGGCTCCTGCACCAACGGGCGTATTGAGGACTTGCGCGCGGCGGCGGAAATTATGAAGGGTAAAAAGATTGCCGGCGGCGTACGCTGTATCGTGTTCCCTGCCACACAGAAAATCTACCTGCAAGCCATTGCGGAGGGGCTGATCCAGACCATGGTCGAGTTCGGCGCGGCGGTCAGCACCCCAACCTGCGGACCCTGTCTCGGCGGGCATATGGGCATCCTCGCCAAGGGCGAAAAATGCGTGGCGACCACCAACCGGAACTTCATCGGCAGGATGGGTCACATCGAAAGCGAAGTCTACTTAGCAAGCCCTGCCGTGGCGGCGGCGTCCGCCATCACGGGCAAAATATCCGCACCCGAGGAGGTAAGCAAATGATACTCAGAGGTAAAACGCATATGTTCGGCGACAACATCGACACCGACGTCATCATCCCCGCAAGATACCTGACCACCATCGACCCCGAGGAGCTGGCAAAAAACTGCATGGAGGACATCGACCCGACCTTTTCGGGCAGAGTGCAGCAGGGCGACATCATGGTAGCGGGATATAACTTCGGCTGCGGCTCGTCCAGGGAGCACGCCCCCATCGCCATCAAGGGCAGCGGCGTGTCCTGCGTCATCGCACGCTCCTTCGCACGCATATTCTACCGCAACGCTATCAACATCGGGCTGCCGATTTTGGAATGTGACGACATTTTGGACGAGATGCACGCCGGCGACGAATTGGAAGTCGACCTGTCCAAGGGCACAATCCTCAACAAGACTACCGGCAGGACCTATGCCTCCGAGCCGTTTCCCGAATTCATGCGGCAGATCATTGCGGCGGGCGGCGAGATCGCATATATTAAGAATAAACTAAGGAAGTGAAAATCTTGAATAAAAACATTGCAGTGATCGAGGGGGACGGCATCGGCGTCGAGATCATCGCCGAGGCGGTAAAGGTCCTCAAAAAGATCGCGCAGAAATTCGGACACAGCTTTAACCTCATCCCTGTGGAGATGGGCGGCTGCGCCATTGACAAATACGGCGTGGCGCTGCCCGATTTCAGCCTCGATGCCTGCAAGGCGGCGGACGCCGTGCTGTTGGGCGCAGTGGGCGGTCCGAAATGGGACGACCCCACCGCCAGGGTGCGCCCCGAGCAGGGGTTGTTGGGGCTGAGGGCAGGGCTCGGATGCTTTGCGAATATCCGACCCGCAAAGGTCTATGCACCGCTGGCTGCGGCGTCGCCCCTCAAAGACAGCATCATCGGCAAGGGCTTTGACATCGTCGTCGTGCGTGAGCTGACGGGCGGCATTTACTTCGGCGAAAGCGGTCGCGAGGGGGACAGCGCGTTTGACACCGAGCGCTACTCCGTCCCCGAGGTTGAACGTATCGCACATGCCGCTTTCAAAATCGCCCGGGGCAGGAAAAAAGTCCTGCACTCGGTGGACAAGGCGAACGTTCTCGAAAGCTCGCGC
Organism: Bacillota bacterium; assembly: GCA_022706765.1. Classification (GTDB taxonomy): domain Bacteria; phylum Bacillota; class Clostridia; order Monoglobales; family Firm-18; genus JAKJBX01. The sequence goes on along the minus strand of JAKJBX010000007.1, from coordinate 49,745 downwards.
CTGTGGCGCGAAACTGTCGCACGGGTCGCCAAGGCGTACCCCGACGTGTCCGTCATCAACATTTTGGTCGACAACGCGGCGATGCAGCTTGTGCGCAACCCCGCACAGTTCGACGTGATGCTGACCAGCAACATCTTCGGCGACATCCTGTCCGACGAAGCAAGCCAGATCACCGGCTCGATCGGTATGCTGGCGTCGGCGTCAACGGGGGAGGGCACACGGGGACTTTATGAACCCATTCACGGCAGTGCGCCCGACATTGCGGGCAAGAACATTGCCAACCCGATCGCCACCATCCTTTCGGTCGCCATGATGCTCGACATCTCGTTCGGCTTAAAGGCAGAGGCGCAGGCGATTGACAATGCCGTAGACAGCGTGCTGTCCGACAATTACAGGACGGCGGACATTGCGACCGACGGCTGCACAGTCCTCGGCACAATACAAATGGGCGATCTTATCACTGAAAGGATCTGATGCCATGAAAAAGACGGCTTTGGTGACGGCGGTAATTTTACTGCTGTCCACCGCGGTATTTGCCGACACCATGTACCTCAAAATCGGCGAGCCCCGCATACTGCTAAGCGGCGAGATGGGCTTTGTAGATGCGCAGAACCCCGACGTGACCCCCGTGGTCATTGACGGGCGGACGCTCGTGCCCGTCCGTGTGATCGCTGAAGGGTTCGGCTATGACGTGGCGTGGGTCGAGGACACGCAGACGGTCATTTTATCCGATGCCCAAAGCCTCGTGACGCTGCAAATCAGCAGCACCGTCATAAAGCGCGAAACTGCCGGCAAGGTCACGGAAATCCCGACCGACGTGCCGCCGCAGATCATCGGCGGCAGGACTTTTCTTCCCCTCAGGGTGATTGCCGAAGGTGTTTTGGGCAAGACGGTGACGTGGTATGAACAGAGCCAAATGATTTACATAGCCGACAGCGGGGAGGCCCCGGTTTTTGACATTGACGCACGGTTTGCCCCTGCGGCATACGATTTAAAAGGCTTTCCGAGGATAGACTGCTCGACGGCGACCGTTCCGTTTGTGAATGCGCTTTATAAAAAGCTGCTGGGTATCGGAAACACCGCCGCCGAGTCGCTGACCGTGTCAAGTAAGACCCACGGGGCGTATGTGCGGCTGATAAATGGCGAGTGCGACATCATCTTTGTCGCCGAGCCGAACGCTGAGCAGCTTGATTTTGCAAAGGCTGCGGGCGTCGAGTTGGATATCCGTCCCTTTGCCACCGAGGGGTTTGTATTCCTGACCCATAAGGACAATCCCGTAAACTCCCTGACGGCAGAGCAGGTGCGACAGATTTACGAGGGCGTCATCACCAACTGGAAAGAGGTCGGCGGTGCGGACGAGGAAATCGTCGCCTATCAGCGAAACGCCAACTCCGGCAGCCAAACCATCATGGAAAACCTTGTGATGGAGGGGCGCACGCTGATGAGCCCGCCGACGCATCAGGTCATCCAGGGCATGGGCGAGTTGATCACGGCGGTGGCAAACTACGAAAACACCAGGGCTGCCATTGGCTATTCAGTGTATTACTACGCCAATGAAATGATTAAAAACCCTAACGTCAAGCTGCTTGAAATCGACGGCATTCCCCCGACGCCGCAGACGATACAGGCAAAGCGCTATCCCTTCACTGTCAGCTACTTTGCCGTCACGGTAAAGGGCAGGACGGGCGAGCGGACGCAGGCGCTGCTGGAATGGGCGCTGGGCGAGCAGGGGCAAGCCCTCGTATCCGAAAGCGGATATGTGAAGAAGTGAAATGCGTTTTTAACCACATTAAACAAGGAGCGGCAACACCGCTCCTTGTTTGCTTATTTATTTGTTAGACCTTTCCGCTAACCCGGGTGCAGGCGGATAACCGAGACTTTTTTCTGTCGGGTGGTGCGGACGGGTTCTGCCAATACTTTGTGTATTGGCAGGTTCTGACCGTGCCGCCGGGCTGGAAAAAGACCGTTTTGCCGCCGCGCATGGGTTAGCGGAAAGGTCTGTTGTTCCGCAAAGCAAAGACGACTGTGGCGGCGGTGACGACCAGTGTGAAAGCAAACGGAGCGGCAGTAACGACGACGGTGCTCGGGATGACGCCCAAAAGCCCGAGCTGCAATGCCGCCAGCAGCAGTTGGAGCAAAAGCCCCAGCGCAAAGATAAAAACCGACCACCGCCTGCGCTGGCGCAGGTTTTCCTCAATGGCGTCTTTAAGACGCATTTTGTTAACATACTGTCCGCAATTTGTCACCATAAAATGCACGATCAGCACCATCGCCCCGACCGCCGGCGTACAGACCGGTATCACTAAGGCATAGGGGGCGGCGCTACCGGCGCTGATTATCCACAGTGCCGCCGCAACCGGAATGTATAAAAGATACCACAGGGCTGAGATCGTCCGTATTTTGCGGGGATTTGGGATGTAGCGCACGCCGATTTCCTTTTGGAGGTTTTCCCAGTCCTCCGTCATCACAAGGTTTCGCAGCATGGCGTTAAAGGTGATGTAAAGCGCAAGCCCCACGATGCAATAGCCGATGATCGACAGCAGCAGGACATAGAAGTTCATCTCCATGACGCACACCGCCGCAAAAAATATTCCGGAGGCGACCGCCGCTATGGTATAATCCCGCTTGATTTTTTTGATTTTTTGTGACCGCTGTGCGTCCTCCATCAGCATAACGCCGAAGCAGGTGCCCTTTCGTGCGATGTATGGCGTCAGCGCAAAAATTGTCGTTAATGGCAGAAATGCACAAAAAACCGCCGACAAGAACAGGATATTATCCAAATCCATCCACCTCTTTTTAGTATTATATCACAAAAATATCGACTTGTAAAACATTTTCCTTGACAAATACTCACAAAAAATTTATAATGTTAGCAGAACACTCCCCCGAAAGGTGGCAGCAAAATGCACAATAACCATGGAGACTCCGCCTTTGGGGACAACCTGCAAAGCATCGCCGACGAACGACTTGCCCATCTTGCCGCCGCCGGAAACTCGGATGCGCTCGAAGAGATCATCCGCCGATACAAGAATTTGGTGCGTGCGAGGGCCAGGTCGTATTTTTTAGCTGGCGCAGACACCGACGACATCATCCAGGAAGGCATGATCGGGCTGTTTAAGGCCGTCAGGGATTTTAACCCCGAAATGCAGACCGTCTTTTCTGCCTTTGCTGAGCTTTGCATCACGCGGCAGATCATGACCGCTGTCAAAACTGCAACACGCAACAAGCATATGCCGCTTAATACATATGTTTCCCTGAACAGACCGCTTTATGACGACGAGGCTGAGCGGTTTCTTTCCGACTTTATTGCGGAAGATTCCTCACTCGACCCCGAGGCAATCATGCTTGCCAAGGAAAAAAACGCGGCGCTACAAAACCTCATCAAAACAACGCTCAGCCCTTTTGAGCAGAATATTTTGGCGCTGTATTTCGAGGGTCGTCCGTATCAGGAGATTGCCTCTGCACTGAGCACGCACACCAAGGCGGTCGACAACGCTTTGCAGCGTATTAAACGCAAGCTTGCTAAAAGTATGAATCATATCATATAATAATGCCCACGTAGCTCATGTCAGTTAGAGTGCTGCGTCGACAGAGAAACTGGTGCAAATCCGGTCGTGGCGAAGAAAAATTCAAAGTGAGGGGTAAAACAATGTACGAGGACAAAACACTGAGCTGTAAGGACTGCGGAAGCGAATTTATTTTCACCGCAGGAGAACAGGAATTCTATGCAGAAAAGGGCTTCCAAAACGAGCCAACACGCTGCAAGGATTGCCGAGTGTCAAGGAAAGAGACGCTCAAAGCGTCAAGGGAAATGCATACCGCAACATGCGCAAGCTGCGGCGGGGAAGCAATCGTTCCCTTTAAACCAAGAAATGACCGCCCTATTCTGTGCAGTGAATGTTTTGCAGCGAGCAAATAAAATTCCCCTTACTCGGGTAATTTTCACCGCAAAACACATGCGCCTTATCAAATTGATAAGGCGCCTTTTTTATCCAAATTATCCAACGCATATTGAAAGCATTGATTTATCACTTTGTTAAATGAATATTATTTTTCTCAATAAGACTTTTTATTCTGTCTGCACAAATTGGCGCAGTTCAGCATTGGAGGTGGCTTTTATATGTGCCGTTTGCGGATTATTCCGCCATGGTGAAGCCGTATTTTTCAAATACGGTCTTTGCCTCAGGCGTGGATAGGAAAGCGACAAAGTCCTGCGCACCTTCAACATTCTTACTTGCCTTGATGATGGTTACGGGATAGATGACCTTCTTATGGCTGCCCTCGGGCGCGTCTGCGGCAACCTTGACCTTAGCGGATTTTTTCGCATCGGTCAGGTAAACCACGCCGGCATCGACCTCGCCCTGCTCGGTATAGGTCAGCACCTGTGTGACGTCCTTACAGAACACGGCTTTTTTCTCAATGGCGGCATATGTACCGAGGCTCTCAAAGATTTCCTTCGCATACTGTCCTGCGGGGACGGAGGATGGCTCGCCGATGGCGATCTGTTTGACCTTGCCGGTCGCAACGTCGTCAAAGGTTACGGTTTCGGCGTCCGCCGGGACGACGAGAACGACCTTGTTAACCAGCAGGTTTTTGGTCGACCCGTCCAGCAGCAGCCCTCCGTCTTTGAGCTTATCGGTCTGCTTGGTCGAGGCGGAGATGAACACGTCGACCGGCGCACCGTTTTCGATTTGGGTTTGCAGGTCGCCCGATGCGGCAAAGTTGAAATTCAGCGTCACGTTGGGCTTCTTGGCGTTGTAAAGCGTTTGAAGCTCGGTCAGGGTTTCTTTGAGGCTTGCCGCCGCCGAAACGGATAGCTCCGACGGTTGCTGCGCGACAGGCTCGGGTGCCTTGGGCGCACATGCCGAAAAGCCTGCGAGCATTAGGACACACAGTGTCAATGCGATCAGTTGCTTTTTCATTTTAAACACTCCCTTAATTATATTATTCCATTAAGGAATGCATTCCTTAATGGAATGTATTATACACCAATTTTGCCTAAAATGCAACATATTATTTTAAAAGCAAAAGCTGGTCTGCCGGAAGATAAACATACCTTGCCTTAGCCTCCTCATACCGGGTGGTCTCCCAGATGAGCGGCGCATCGCCGCCGAAGCCGAAAAGCACAGTGGTCGAAAAAGGTGACCTGCCGATTTTCATGCTGTCATACGCAAAGACGTTTTGCCCCTCGGCGTCCGTCATGCCGACCATATGCGCCCGTATGCCTACCGCCCTGACATCGTCCGACACCGGCTCGGCAGCGCTAAGCGTGATGCCCCAGCTCAGCGCTTCAACGGTGTGCGCGTCTATTTTTTTGATTTTGGAGATGTTACGGCAGCCGGTGATTTTTGCGCTGTTGACGGTCTCGGGTCTTTTGAACAGCTCGGTGACGCCGCCCACATGCTCCGCCCTGCCGTCCGCCATGACGGCTGCCCGGGCGCAAAAGCGGTACACCTCGTCACGGTTGTGCGACACGAGCACGATGCTCTTTTCGATGCCCTCAAACGCCTCGTAGAGCTGATTTTCGAGCTTTAATTTCAAATGGAAGTCCAGTGCGGAAAACGGCTCGTCCAAAAGGATGATGCTGGGGTTTTTCGCTAAAAGCCGTGCCAGTGCTACCCTTTGCTGCTGCCCGCCTGACAGCTGGTGCGGGTAACGGTCCTGCAAGCCGTTCAGGCGCAAGAGGCTGATTTGGCGCATCACCGCTCCGGCACGCTGCGGCTTTGGCACCGACAGGGCGGAGGCGATGTTTTGGAATACCGTCATGTTCGGGAACAGCGCATAGCCCTGGAACATCAACCCCACGTTGCGCTTTTGGGGCGGGAGGTCGATGCGCTTTTCCGAGTCGAACACGACGTTGCCGTCGATGATGATTTTGCCGCTGTCAGGCTTTTCGATGCCCGCAATACAGCGCAGCGTCATACTTTTGCCGCAGCCCGACGCCCCTAAAAGCCCGAAACGTTCGTTGCCGATGTCAAGCTCTGCGTCCAGGCAAAAGCCATGCAGCTTTTTCTTAATCTTCGCATAGATACTCATCTTTTTTGCGCTCCTTTCTGAAAAGGTGCGGGTTGGCGAGGAAAAGGTTCATGGCGACGACCGTTGCCAAGCTGATGCCCGAAATGACGATGACCCACCGCATGGCAAGCGCCATATCGCCGCCGGAAACAGCGGTATAGATGAGCAGCGACACCGTTTGGGTCTTGCCGGGGATATTGCCGGCGATCATGAGGGTCGCACCGAATTCCCCCAGCGCCCTCGCAAACGCCAGGATCGTGCCGGCAATGACGCCGTGGATGCTGTTGGGCAGGATGATGCGCCAAAAGATTTTGCCCTCGGACAGCCCCAGTGTGCGTGCGGCAAGGACGATACTTTGGTCGAGCTGCTCGAATGCGCCCCGGGCGGTGCGGTACAGCAGCGGGAACGCCACCACCACCGCCGCAATGACGGTTGCGCTCCACGAAAAGACAATGCGCATGTCAAACCTTGCTAAAAGCTGACCGATAAAGCTGTTTTTGCCGAAGGTGAGCAGCAGGAAGAAGCCCAGCACAGTCGGCGGCAGCACAAGCGGCAGGGTAAAGACGCCGTCCATCACCGCACGGACACGCTTTGGCGCAGAGATGACCAGCCTTGCCGCATAAATGCCCAAAAGGAAGGTGATGATGATGGCGGTAAACGCTGTTTTCAGTGTAAGTATTAGTGGTGCGTTGCCCATGTGACCCCTCCGGAATCAGAATTTTCAGCGCTTTTCCAACCCCTGTGCAAATCCAAAGCCGAAATGACGCTGTGTTTCGATTATACCAAAATCCGCGGTGGTTGGCAACCGATAATCCCCAACGAATTTGATTTTTGCCACGGAATTCATGCACTTGTTTCCTGTCGTATAAGCAAACGCCCCTGCAAGTTAACTTGCAGGGGCGTTGTCAAAATAGATGTCATTGTTTATTGTTTGCTATTATATTCAATCAAATCGGAAAGTTTGCACTGCAATGCGTCACAAAGCTTCATCAAGGTTTCAATTTTTACAGTTTTAATATTGATTCCTCGATAAAGTTTGTTAATAGAATTTCTGCTGACACCTGATAAGGTTATCAATTGCGAAATATCGTCAATATTTTTATCAGCCATCCTATGTCTTATGTAACATTTCAGCATATTTTCACCTTCTTCTCAAATAAATTATACTTAAAAGCACAATCTTTATCAATATAGAGTGAAAAAATAACTTGACAAAAACCTCTACAAGGATATATAATAACCTTATAGAGTTAAAATATAAATCTATAAGGAGTATTTATGGATAAAATATTGAACAAAATTACCAATGAAAATTCGGTTGTCAGAAAAGATTCCAAAACGCTGCAATACAACCGTATGCAGCTGTCGCAAACTTTATCCAAACAGGATAAAAAACTGCTGCTCCGAATTATCGACGAGAAAGATTTAATCATTGAAGATACGGCCTTTGGTAATTTTGAAAAAGGCTTTTGCCACGGGGTACGGTTTGCTTTCGAGGTTTTTTCAAAACACCGGTAGTTTTTTCCGCCGGTTGTTGCAAAACGGCGCTGTTTATAGTATGATAGGTGTATTCGATATGAGGAGGCGGCAAAAATGCGTGACGAAACCAAATGTATACATTGCGGGTACCGACCGAAGAATACCGAGCCGAAGATGGTGCCCATCGTGCAAAGCACCACCTATGTCTTTGACTCGACCGAGGCGGTCGGCGAGGTCTTTGACGAGCCGACCAAGGCGCTGATATATTCCCGTTTTGCCAATCCGACGGTTATGGCGGTGGAACAGAAGATCGCCGACCTCGAAGGCGGCGTCGGCGCGATGTGCACCGCCTCGGGGCAGGCAGCGTCGCTGCTTGCCGTGCTGAACATCTGCAAGTCGGGCGACAGCTTTGTCAGCACGTCGCAGATTTACGGCGGCACAGTGAACCTTTTTGCCGTGACCCTCAAAAACCATGGGATCGAGTGTATCTTTGTTGATGCGGACGCGGATGCGGAAACCATCGGCGCCGCAATCAAAGACAATACCCGCCTGATCTTCGGCGAAACGATCGCCAACCCTGCGCTCAGCGTTTTGGACATCCGCAAATTCGCCAAGGTCGCACACAGCCACGGCATCCCGCTGATCATTGACAACACCTTTGCGACGCCCATCCTGTGCAAGCCCTTTGAATACGGCGCCGACATCGTTGTCCACTCCACCTCGAAGTACATGGACGGACATGCGGTGCAGGTCGGCGGCGTGATCGTCGACAGCGGCAGCTTCGACTGGACAAACGGCAAGTTCCCTGAGCTGACCGATCCGGACGACTCCTATCACGGCATTACATACGTCGGAAGCTACGGAAAGTCCGCCTATATCATCAAAGCAAGGATGCAGCTGATGCGGGATTACGGCGTCTACCCGTCCGCAAACTCGGCGTTTTTGCTGAACCTCGGGCTGGAAACCCTTGCGCTCAGGATGGAGCGGTATTGCAGCAACGCCCTGGCGGTCGCAAGATTTTTGGCGGCGTCCGGCAAGGTCGAAAGCGTCAGTTATCCCGGACTGGAAAGCGACAAATACTACCCGCTCACCCGGGAATACTTAAAAGGCGCAAGCGGTGTCATATCGTTTGTGATCAAGGGCGGAAAGGAAAATGCCGTGAGGTTTATGGACGGCTTAAAGCTGGCGTCCATTGAGGTGCATGTGGCGGACATCCGCACCTGCGTGCTCCACCCCGCCAGCGCAACCCACCGCCAGCTCACCGACCGGCAGCTCCTTGCCGCAGGCATCGACCCGGGTATGATACGCCTGTCCGTCGGGCTGGAAAATGTCGACGACATCATTGACGACATCGTCCAAAGCCTTGAAAGAATATAAGGAAATATTAGTGTGAAGCCGAAACCCTTTGCCAAGGAATGAATTAAATAAAATGCCCTGCGTCTCACTTCGGCGCAGGGCATTTTACATATCTAATTATACCAATTCGATGATCGCCATTTCGGCAGCGTCGCCCCTGCGGGGTCCCGTTCGGATGATCCTTGTATATCCGCCGTTTCTTTCCGTATACTTAGGCGCGATCTCGTCAAACAGCTTTTTGACGACATCCTCCTTCGTGACATAGCTAAGAGCAAGGCGGCGAGAATGTAATGTGTTGGTTTTGCCGAGGGTAATCATTTTTTCCGCCGTGCTCCTGATTTCCTTTGCACGGGTCACAGTCGTTTCGATTTTGCCGTGTTCGAGCAGTGCGGTCGTCTGATTACGCAGCAGAGCAATTCTTTGGTCTGTCGGCTTGCCCAGCTTTCTGTTAATCGCCATCGTGTTTGCCTCCTTCCACTAAAATTAATCTTCTTCCTTTGCCAAATCCATACCGAATGCATGAAGCTTGTGAATGACCTCTTCGAGCGACTTGCGTCCGAGGTTGCGCACCTTCATCATATCCTCTTCGGTCCTGTTTGTCAGGTCCTCAACGGTGTTGATGCCCGCACGCTTCAAGCAGTTGTACGAACGCACCGACAGGTCAAGCTCCTCAATGGTCATTTCAAGGACTTTTTCCTTCTTGCTGTCTTCCTTTTCGATCATGATCTCGGCATTACGCGCGTCGTCGGTCAAGTCGATGAAGAGGTTCAAATGTTCGCTGAGGATCTTTGCGCCCAGCGAGATTGCGTCATCCGGCTGAATGGTACAATCGGTCCAGACCTCCAGGGTCAGCTTGTCATAGTCGGTCACCTGACCCACACGGGTGTTTTCCACCGTGTAGTTCACCTTGCGTACCGGTGAGAAGATCGAATCCACCGGAATGGTGCCGATTATGCCCTGATTGGTCACTTTATTCTTTTCGGCGGACACATAGCCCCTGCCCTTGCCCAGCGTGATTTCCATATACAGCTTGGCGTCCTCGTTGAGGGTCGCAATGTGCAGATCGCCGTTTAAAATTTCCACATCGGCGTCCGCCTTGATGTGTCTTGCGCAGATTTCGCCTTCGCCCTCCGCTTCGATGTAGACGACCTTCGGTCCGTCCCCGTAAAGCTTTGCGCACAGCTCCTTGATATTCAGCACGATTTCCGTGACATCCTCCTTGACGCCGGGGATGGTCGAGAATTCGTGCAAAACGCCTTCGATCCTGATGGACGATACCGCAACGCCCGGCAACGACGACAGCAGTATCCTGCGCAGCGAATTGCCAAGTGTGATACCGTAGCCGCGTTCCAGCGGTTCTATCTCAAACTTACCGTAGCCGCCGTCGGGGCTGAGCTCGATACATTCAATAGATGGCTTTTCTATTTCAATCATTTCTAAACCCTCCTATAATCAAAGTTTTCTTCACACACCAGCACAATGGTGACCGAGGGTAAATATTACTTAGAATACAACTCAACGATGAGATGCTCTTCGAGTTGGAGGTCGATGTCGTCCCTTGCCGCCAGCGAAATGACCTTTGCCGACAGCGTGTTGCGGTCGAGGTCAAGCCACTTCGGAACAGCCTTTGACGACGTGGAATCCAGCACGCTCTTGATTTTCTCCGAGCCTCTGCTTTTCTCTTTGATCGAGATGACCTCACCGGGCTTTACGAGGTATGACGGGATGTCGACCTTTTTGCCGTTGATGGTGAAGTGTCCGTGTGTGACGAGCTGGCGCGCCTCGGGACGCGACGTGCCGAAGCCTAAACGGTAGACGACGTTGTCAAGCCTGCTCTCCAAGATGGACAGCAGATTTTCACCTGTGACGCCCGCTTTCTTGTTTGCCATGTCAAAATACTTCCTGAACTGGCTTTCCAAAACGCCGTAGAAACGTCTTGCTTTCTGCTTCTCACGAAGCTGCAAGCCGTATTCCGACATTTTCTTTCTGCCCTGTCCGTGCTGACCGGGCGCATATTGACGGCGGTTGATGCCGCACTTTTCGGTGTAGCATCGCTCACCTTTTAAAAACAGCTTTTGTCCTTCACGTCTGCAAAGCCTGCAAACTGCCTCTGTGTACCTTGCCATTAGAGAAAACACCTCCTATATAAAATCATACTCTTCTTCTTTTCGGCGGACGGCATCCATTGTGCGGAATGGGTGTGACGTCCTTGATCATATTCACTTCAAGACCTGCCGCTTGAAGCGCACGGATCGCCGCTTCCCTGCCGGATCCGGGTCCCTTGACGAAAACCTCAATGGACTTCATGCCGTGCTCCATAGCAGCCTTTGCGGCGGTTTCCGCAGCCATCTGAGCGGCAAAGGGGGTGCTTTTCCTGGATCCTCTGAACCCCAGCCCGCCTGCGCTCGCCCACGAGATTGCGTTGCCCGCAACGTCGGTGATGGTCACGAGTGTATTGTTAAAGGTGCTTCTGATATGTGCCGCGCCCTTTTCGATATGCTTACGCTCACGCCTTTTGCCGGTTCTTCTTCTTGTATCTGTCTTAGCCACATGATCACTCCTTTACAAATTATTTCTTCTTATTCGCCATCGTACGCTTAGGCCCTTTTCGGGTACGCGCGTTTGTCTTGGTCCTCTGACCCCGGACGGGCAGACCCTTTCTGTGACGGACGCCACGATAGCAGCCGATTTCCTGCAAACGCTTGATGTCAAGCGCAATCTCACGGCGGAGGTCACCCTCTACCTTAAAGTCGTTGTCGATGATCTCACGAAGCTTTGCAACCTCGTCGTCGCTTAAATCCTTGACACGTATGTCAGGATTGATGCCTGTTTTTTTCAAAATCTTCTTTGAGCTGCTGACGCCGATACCAAAAATATATGTTAAGCCTATCTCTACTCTTTTATCTTTTGGTAAGTCAACACCTGATATTCTTGCCATTTACTATTCACCTCCGAAAAATATACCCTGTTCGCCCTTGCTTTTGCATAGCCTTTGATTTGATACGGGCAAATGATAGTCGGTACAAGCAGCTACGCAAGATGTGCCGCTTCTACCGCTATGCATCAGCCGCTGCCCGGCGTCAACCGCAATCAGCCCTGCCTTTGCTTATGCTTCGGGTTCTCACAAATTACCATGATTCTGCCTTTTCTTTTGATGACCTTGCATTTTTCACATATTTTCTTTACCGATGGCCTTACTTTCATTTCAATCATTCCCTTCATAGGATGCTGAGGCAAAGGCGCGGTCGCCTTATTTTGCCCTCCAAGTTATTCTTCCTTTAGTCAGATCATAGGGTGACATCTCAACCGTGACCTTATCGCCTGGCAGAATTCTGATGAAATGCATTCTGAGCTTGCCTGAAATGTGGGCAAGTATCCTGTGCCCGTTTTCCAACTCTACCTGAAACATTGCGTTTGGCAGTGCTTCAACAACGATCCCTTCAAGCTCCAACACATCGTCCTTTGCCACATTAACACTCTCCTTCATGAATCTCATTTGCCGAATAATATTCGCTGAGCTCCCGGCGTATTTCCGAATTCGTCACCTTCTGAGCGTTCTTTAACTTGTTTTCTATATACTCGGAATGTCCGATGCCGAAGCCCAAATGCTTGATTTTCTTCCGCTTCGTTTTGCAGACCTTGCGCCGCCGTCCGTCGCAAATTTGCACATAGTCGCCGTCGACGGTCATCACGACAAAATAGTCGCCTTTGTCACGACCTGCCTTTGACAGTACAATGTCGCCGGGATTTACCTCCACATGTGTCACTCCGTTCTTTCTGATACCAATGGACATTAGGTCAAAACAGTCAGCAGCAACGGCTCGTTTTTTGTGATGACGACAGAATGCTCATAGTGCGCCGACAAGGAACCGTCGACGGTCGTGACCGTCCAGCCGTCCTTTCCGACCGCCACCTCAGCGCCGCCTGCGTTGATCATGGGTTCGACCGCAAGGGTCATGCCCGCATATAGCCTGGAGCCTCTGCCTGGCTGTCCGAAATTCGGGACCTCCGGCGACTCGTGCAGGCGTGTGCCCAGCCCGTGACCGACAAAATCCCGCACCACGGAATAGCCGCAGCCCTCAACATACTTTTGGACTGCCGAGGAAATATCGGTGACCCGATTTCCCTCCCGCGCCTGCGCAATGCCTGTATAAAATGCCCGTTCAGCCGCTGCGATCAGGTTTTTTGCCGCCCCGGAGATCTCGCCGACCCCGAAGGTCACGGCGCGATCGCCGTGGTAACCTTCAAAATATGCCCCGATGTCCACGCCGATGATGTCGCCTGTCTTTAAAACAATGTCTTTGGACGGGATGCCGTGGATCACCACGTCGTTGACCGACGTGCAGATACTTTTCGGGAACCCGTTATAGTTGAGAAAGGACGGAACCGCACCCTTGGCTCTGATGACCTCGGACGCAATGGCGTCCAGCTCGGCGGTCGTAACGCCGTCGCTGACCGCCTCGCCGACCGCTTTGAAAGCCAGTGCGACGATTTCGCCCGCCCTTTGCATTTTGATGATTTCCGAAGACGATTTGATATTGACCATAAATTTAACCCCTGCCGATCAAGCTGAGCACCAGCTCCGTCGTCTCTTCGACGTTGCGGGTGCCGTCCACCGTGAGCAGCTTGCCCTGCGCCGCATAATAATCTATGACCGGCTTCGTCTGCACATGGTAGATTTCCAGACGCTTGGCAATGGTTTCCGGCTTGTCATCCTCACGGACGGTCAGCGGCTTGCCGCACACCTCGCAAACATCTCCCTTTGACGACGGCTTTGACACGACATGGTAGATGCTGCCGCAGCTGCACACACGCCTGCCGCCGAGACGCTTCATGATCACCTCGTCGGGGACGTCCAAAAACAGTGCGGCGTCGATGTCGATGCCCTCCTTTGCCATAGCCTCCGCCTGACCAAGGGTCCGCGGGAAGCCGTCGAGCATATAGCCCGCCTTGCAATCCTCACGGCCGATGCGCTCAATGACGATGCCGATGATGACCTCGTCGGGGACGAGCTTGCCGTCCTTGATATAACGCCCCGCCTGTTTGCCGGTTTCCGTGCCCTCCGCAATAGCGCTGCGGAGCATATCGCCCGTTGAAATCGACGGGATCGAGAGCCTTTTGACAAGAGATTCCGCCTGTGTGCCCTTGCCGCTGCCCGGCGCACCCATGATCAGCATTCTCATCATGATAACCATTCCCTTTCCGTCATTGCTTTGCCGATACGGTTCCGTTTTACGGGATTATTCTAAAAAGCCCTTGTAGTGGCGCATGAGCATTTGTGATTCCATCTGCTTGACGGTGTCGAGCGCAACGCCGACCGCAATCAGTACGGAGGTTCCGCCAATGCTGATACCCGCAAAGCTCGAACTTGCCATTGTAATCGGGAGCACAGCGATGACGCCTAAGAAAATCGCGCCGGCGATGGTGATGCGTGACAGCACCCTCGTGATGAAGTCGCTGGTCGGCTTGCCCGGACGAAGCCCGGGGATGAAGCCGCCGTTTTTCTTCATATTGTTCGCAATTTCAATCGGGTTGAACTGGACCGCCGTATAGAAATAGGTGAAGAACAATATGAGCAGGAAATACGCAACCGAATAGAAAGCGCTGCTCGGTGAAAGCCAGCCAAGCACCGTGCCAAGCCAGCCGCCGCTGCCCGAAGTCTTGCCGAAGAAACCTGCCAGCGTTCCGGGGAACTGCATAATGCTCATCGCAAAGATGATCGGGATAACGCCCGCCGACAAAAGCTTGATCGGGATGTGCGTGCTCTGCCCGCCGTACATCTTCCTGCCCACCACACGCTTAGCGTACTGGACGGGGATCCTGCGCTCCGAGGTGTTCATCGTGACGACCGCCGCAATGACCAACAGCGCCAAAATCAGCAGACCGATGACCGCAAAAACGTTCATGTTGCCTGCGATAATTGCCATGATCATGCTCGGTCCGCGGGATACGATACCCGCAAAGATGAGCAGTGAGATACCGTTGCCGATACCCTTTTCATTGATTTGTTCGCCGATCCACATCAGGAACGCGGTACCCGCCGTAAACGACAGCACCACCGTCATGCCCGAAACAAAACCGGGCGCCGTGATGGCGTTCACCTGATTGCTTGCCAGCGTGAAGTACAGACCGAGCGCCTGGACAAAGCCGAGCACGACCGTCAGATACCTTGACCACTGCGCAAGCTTTTTCCTGCCTTCTTCGCCCTCTTTTTGCAGACGCTCCAAAGCCGGAATGGCGATGGTGAGCAGCTGCATGATGATGGAGGCGTTGACGTATGGGGTGATACTCATCGCAAACAACGTCGCATTACCGAATGCGCCGCCCGAGAAGGTGTCAAAGAAATTGAGCAGCGAGTTGTCGCCCGCACTCTGGATCATCTGTTGCAGCGCTTCCTTTGCGACGAACGGTACCGGAACATAGGAGCCCAAACGGAATATGACGATCATAAAAAACGTAAAAAGGATTTTCTTCCTTAAATCGGGTATCTTCCAGGCGTTTCTGAGAATCTGAAACAACTCAAACCACCTCTACCTTTCCGCCGGCGCTGACGATCTTTTCCTCCGCCGATTTAGAAAACCGCTTCGCCTTGACGGTCAGCCCTACGCCGATCTCTCCCCTGCCGAGGATCACGATCCCGTCGTTTATCTTAGAAATAACGCCCGTCTCTTTCAAAAGCTGCGCCGTAACTTCTGTGCCCGCGTCGAATTTAACCAGCTCTTCAACATTGACCTCAACGTATTTCTTCGCAAAAATATTCGTAAAACCACGCTTGGGCAAACGTCTGTAAAGGGGCATCTGTCCGCCCTCAAAGCCCGGGCGTACGCCGCCGCCGCTTCGTGCGTTCTGACCCTTGTGACCCTTGCCCGCCGTTTTGCCGTTGCCGCTTGCATGACCTCTGCCTTTACGCTTCGGCGCTTTGCTCGAACCAACGGCCGGTGACAATTCACTCAGTTTCATTTTGCCACACCTCCTTCTTGTCTTTTCAATTATATCTCTTCGATTGTAACCAAATGCTTGACTTTGTTGACCATGCCTCTGATCTGAGGGGTGTCGTTGTGCACGACCTCGCTGCGGATCTTACGCAGACCGAGCGCCGCAACAGTAGCTATTTGGTCGTCCTTGCGACCGATCGTGCTTTTCACAAGCGTAACCTTTAATTGATTAGCCACCTTTTAATCCTCCTTATGCGTTTGCCGCTTCGTCAGACTTGCCACGGTAAACCTGCGTTGTGGTGATCCCGCGCTGCTTTGCCACGACTTCGTCGTTGCGAAGCGACGCAAGCCCTTGTATGGTTGCGTTGACTACGTTTCTCGGGTTGTTTGAACGCAGGGACTTCGCACGGATGTCGCGGATGCCCGCAAGCTCCAATACCGCACGCGCCGAGCCGCCGGCGATAACGCCCGTACCCTCTGTGGCGGGCTTTAACAGCACCTCGCCTGCGCAATACTTGCCGATGATCTGGTGCGGAATCGTCGTGCCGACGAGCGGTACCTCGATCATGTTCTTCTTTGCGTCCTCAATGCCCTTGCGGATCGCATCGGGAATTTCGGCAGCCTTGCCCATGCCGCAGCCGACCCGACCCTTTTCGTCACCAACGACGACCAGTGCGCTGAAACGGAACGTACGTCCGCCCTTGACAACCTTGGCAACACGATTTATGGTAACAACCTTTTCTTTAATATCAACTGTTCCTGCGTCGATTCTCTTTGCCATAAACTCACCTCTTTATCATCATTTATAACGACCTTAAAAAAATCAGAAATCCAGTCCGCCTTCCCGGGCGCCTTCTGCAAGCTCCTGCACACGTCCGTGGTAGAGGTAGCCTCCACGGTCGAACACGACCTGCTTGATGCCTGCCGCCGCCGCTTTTTCGGCGATCAGCTTGCCGACAGCCTTTGCGGCGTCCTTATTACCGCCGTAGCTGCCGCTCAGCGAGGCGTCAAGTGTGGATGCCTGTGCAAGCGTTACGCCCTTGTCATCGTCGATGAGTTGGGCATATATATTTTTAAGGCTTCTGTAAACGTTTAGTCTCGGACATGCCGCTGTGCCGCTGATCTTCTTGCGGACACGGATGTGGCGCCTCTTTCTTGCGATATTGCTTCCGATCTTCTTGATCATGTGCTTCACACTCCTTCCGTAATGCTGCCAAAAAGAAATCACTTTACTTCTTCTTGGCGCCTGCCTTACCCTCTTTCCTGCGAATACGCTCGTCGGAATATTTGATGCCCTTGCCCTTGTACGGCTCAGGCGGTCTTTTCTCCCTGATCTTCGACGCGACGTGACCGACCAGCTGCTTGTCTGCGCCCTTGACAATGATTTGGTTCGGCGCAGGCACGTCGATGGTAATGCCGTCAGGCTCTTCCATTTCGACGGGATGAGAGTAACCCAGTGTGAGCACCAGCTTCTTCCCCTGCTTTTGCGCACGGTAACCGACGCCGTTGATGTCGAGCTGCTTGGAAAAGCCGCTTGTCACACCGTCGACCATGTTTGCAATAAGTGTCCTCGTCAGCCCGTGCAGCGACTTGTGCAGCTTCTGCTCGGACGGACGCTCAACCGTAACGGTCGAACCGTCGACCTTAATAATCATATCGCCGTGCAATTCCCTTGACAGCGTGCCGTTCGGACCCTTGACCACGACGTTGTTGCCGCCGCTGAGCTTAAAGTCCACGCCCGCCGGAATTGCGATGGGCATCTTTCCTATACGTGACATTTATTTCACCTCCAACAGAAATAGCTTTGCGAAAGCATAAACTTTTGATTACCAGACGAATGCCAAAACCTCGCCGCCGACGTTTTCACGCCTTGCCCTTTTGTCCGTCATGATGCCCTTGGACGTCGAGATGATCGCGATTCCGAGCCCCTTTAAGACCCTCGGAAGCTCCTCGCGGTTTGCGTAAACCCTAAGACCGGGCTTCGACACCCTTTTAAGTCCTGCGATGACCTGCTTCTTGCCCTCGCCGTATTTGAGCCATACGCGGATGTTGCCCTGCCTGTCGTCGTCGGTGACCTCGTATTTTTTGATGTAACCCTCTTCAAACAGTATCTGGACCATTGCCTTTTTGATATTTGATGCGGGAATATCTACCGTTTCGTGCTTGGCGCTGTTGGCATTTCTTATCCTTGTCAGCAAATCTGCAATTGGGTCTGTTATTTGCATAATGTAACCTCCTTCCGGTATACGGCCGCACCGGCGGCCCTGTACTGACTTATTGTTGAGCATGGCGGGCATACGCCCGGACAGTCTTACCAGCTTGCCTTTCTGACCCCGGGGATTTTGCCCTCGTGAGCAAGCTCTCTGAAACATATTCTGCAAATGCCGAACTTGCGCAGGTAAGCGTGCGGCCTGCCGCAGATCTTGCAGCGGTTGTACGCGCGGACCTTGAACTTCGGCGTTTTCTGCTGTTTTAAAATCATCGATTTTTTAGCCACTATAAATCCTCCTCGTATCTCAAATACGCACTTGCTTGCGCCTTAAAACCAAAGACGCCGTCCTCTTTTCCCGATCAGTTTCGGACCAGCGGCGCGCCCATAAGCAGCAGCAGCTCCTTGGCTTCCTCGTCGGTCTTTGCCGTGGTGACAAACGCAACGTCCATGCCCCTGATTTTGTCGATCTTGTCATAGTCGATCTCAGGGAAGATGATCTGTTCTTTGATGCCAAAGGAATAGTTGCCTCTGCCGTCAAACGCATTGCCGCTGATGCCGCGGAAGTCACGGACACGGGGCAGCGCCACATTGAACAAGCGGTCTAAAAACTCGTACATTCTTTCGCCTCGCAGCGTTACCTTGCAGCCGATGCTCATGCCCTCACGCAGCTTGTATGCCGCGACCGACTTCTTCGCCTTGGTGATGACCGCCTTTTGACCGGTGATCAGTGACAATTCGCTTGCCGCTGAATCCAGGATCTTAGCGTTATCCTTGGCATCGCCGACGCCCATGTTGACAATGATTTTGTCCAGCTTCGGGATCTCCATCGCACTTTTATAGTTAAACTTTTTCATCAGCGCAGGTGAAACTTCTTTGATATAGTAGTCCTTCATTCTTGCCATCTGTTTATGCCATCCTCCTTTCGTGCATTGCTCAGATTATTTCGGCACAGTGCTTGCATACACGGACGATCTCGCCGCTTTCAAGCACCTGCCTGCCGATTCTCGTCGGGCGTCCGCACTTGCCGCAAACGTGCATAACCTTGCAGGCTCTGATGGGAGTCTCCTGATGGATGATCCCGCCGGCATCGCCCTGCCGCCTCGGCTTTTTGTGCTTGGTCGCCATGGCTACACCCTCAACGATGACTGCTTCCTTTTTGGGGATTACGGAAAGCACCTTGCCCTTTTTGGCTTTGTCCTTGCCCGAGAGCACAATGACGGTGTCCCCTTTTTTTATGTGCAGTTTATTACTCAATTTAAGCCATCCTTCCCTTATAACACAAATTTGACTAAAACGCCTCCGGCGCAATGTGATTTGTGTTGAAATTCGCTGCTCGCATTATAGGACTTCCGGCGCCAGCGAGAGGATCTTCATATATTCCTTATCACGAAGCTCCCTTGCAACCGGACCGAAGATACGTGTTCCCCTGGGGTTTTTGTCGTCCCTGATGATAACTGCTGCGTTCTCGTCGAACTTGATATATGAGCCGTCCTGTCTGCGCACACCCTTGACCGAGCGCACGATGACCGCTTTCACAACGTCGCCTTTTTTAACAACTCCGCCGGGCGTTGCTTTTTTGACCGAAGCAATAATCACGTCGCCGACATTCCCGTAACGTCTGACCGAGCCGCCCATAACCCTGATGCACATGATTTCCTTTGCGCCTGTGTTATCGGCTACCTTTAACAGTGTTTGCTGCTGTACCACGGTGACGTCCTCCTTTCACGAAATAAAATAGTCAAACTATTGTGCCTTTTCAATAATCTCAACAAGGCGCCACCTTTTGTCCTTCGACAAGGGTCTTGTTTCCATGACTTTAACCTTGTCGCCGACGCCGCAGGCGTTGTTCTCGTCGTGCGCTTTGAGCTTATATGTGCGCTTGATGACCTTTTTATAAAGAGGATGCGACGCGCTGTCCTCGATGGCAACGGTGATCGTCTTGTCCATTTTGTCGCTGACGACCCTGCCGATTCTGGTCTTTCGGTAATTTCTCTCTGACAACTAAAATCCCTCCTTATTTCGCAGTTTTCAGCGCTTCTTCTTTAAGAAGCGTGTTGATTCTTGCAATGGTCTTTTTAACCTCAACGATTCTCATAGGGTTGTCGAGTTGGTTGGTCGCCTGCTGAAAACGCAGATTAAAAAGCTCTGTCTTGGAGTCTTTTAGCTTTTCGGTCAGCTCGTTTATGGATAAATCCCTTAATTTGCCGATTTTCATACACTCTCACCCTCACTTTCTTTTCGGATGAACTTGCATTTGACGGGGAGCTTGTTCGCGGCAAGGCGCATAGCTTCTCTTGCCACATCCTCGCTGACGCCGCCGATTTCAAACATCACTCTGGCAGGCTTGACGACCGCTACCCAGTATTCGGGCGAGCCTTTACCGCTGCCCATACGTGTTTCGGCGGGCTTTTGGGTAACCGGCTTGTCGGGGAAAATCTTGATCCAGACCTGACCGCCCCTCTTGATATAACGTGTCATGGCGATACGCGCCGCCTCGATCTGGTTGGCGGTGATCCATGCCGGCTCTAACGCCTGCAAGCCGTAATCGCCGTATGTGACGGTGTTGCCCCTGGTTGCCGTGCCCGTCATTCTGCCACGGAAAACTCTGCGATATTTAACCCTTTTTGGGGACAGCATGACTCTTTCCTCCTTCCGCCTTCGGTGCCTTTCTGCTCTCGGGAAGGATCTCACCCTTATAAATCCACACCTTGACGCCGATCTTGCCGTAGGTGGTGTTCGCCTCCGCAAAGCCGTAGTCGATGTCTGCCCTGATGGTTTGAAGCGGGATGGTACCTTCGTGGTAGTGCTCCGAGCGCGCGATTTCCGCACCGCCCAGTCTGCCCGAGCACAGGGTTTTGATGCCCTTTGCACCCATTTTCATGGTTCTGCCCATGGAACCCTTCATCGCTTTTCTGAAAGAGATACGTCTTTCAAGCTGCGACGCGATGTTCTCCGCGACAAGCTGTGCGTCGAGGTCTGCGTTGCGGATCTCCGAGATGTTCAGCGACACCTCTTTGCCGATCATTTTCTGTACGGTGTTTTTGAGCCTGTCGATCTCCGCACCGCCCTTGCCGATGATGATGCCCGGCTTTGCGGTGAAGATGATGATTTTGACCTTGTTTGCTTTTTTCTCGATTTCTATCTTTGATATTCCCGCCTGATAAAGCGCTTTTTTCAAAAATTTACGAATCTTGTAGTCTTCGACGATGCTGTCGCCAAAGCTCTTGTCGTCTGCAAACCAACGGGAATCCCAATCTTTAATAACGCCTACGCGTAATCCATGCGGATGTATTTTTTGTCCCATAATCTACCTCCTTGCCCGAATTATTCTTGTGCTGCGTCCGCAGCGGTTTCTACGACGTCAGAAGCGGTTTCAGCTTTTTTCTTGGCTGCTCTCGGCTTCTTGGGTTTTTCTTCGGTGTCCGCCGCCTTTTTGACTGCGGGCTTTTTAGCTGCGGCAGGTTTCTTGGCCGCCGGTTTCTTGGCTGCGGGCTTTTTCGCCTTTGATGCGGTGTCCTCTTTAACAGGCGCTGCCGGCTGCTCCTTTTCTTTGAGCACGATGGTGATGTGGCTGGTGCGCTTCAAAATTCGAAACGCCCTTCCCTGTGCCCTCGGCTGCACACGCTTCATTGTCGGCCCCTGATTTGCAAAGATTTCTGCGACATACAAAGCGTCTACATCCATATTGTGATTGTTCTCGGCATTGGCGATTGCCGAAAGCAATAGCTTTTCAACAGGCTTGCTTGCCGCCTTCGGTGTGTTGCGAAGTATTGCGATCGCCTGACCTATCGGCTTGCTGCGGATTAAATCGATCACGATTTTAACCTTTTGCGCTGAAATGCGCACGTGATTGTTTTTTGCGACTGCGACATTTGGCATCCTCTTGTGCCTCCTTTCAAATAGGATTTACTTCACTTTTGAAGTCTTTGCGCCGGCGTGTCCCCTGTACGTTCTTGTGGGGGCGAATTCGCCGAGCTTGTGTCCGACCATGTCCTCCGTGACATACACCGGCACGTGCTTTTTGCCGTCATGCACTGCGATGGTGTGTCCGACCATCTCGGGGAAAATGGTGGAGGGACGGGACCATGTTTTAAGAACCCTTTTTTCGCCCGATTTGTTCATATCTATGACTCTTTTTATCAACACTTCACTCACAAACGGTCCTTTTTTGACTGAACGACCCATTCTGGAAATTCCTCCTTTCGAGAATTGCGTAAATCAAATTTTATGCGGCGGGATGCTCTTTATTTTGAGCCTCTGCGCTTAACGATGAACTTGTTAGACGCTTTTTTGTGCTTTCTGGTTTTAAGACCCAGCGCCGGCTTGCCCCAGGGGGTGACGGGTGACGGACGGCCGATGGGCGACTTTCCCTCGCCGCCGCCGTGCGGATGGTCGTTGGGGTTCATGACGCTGCCCCTGACGGTCGGACGGAAGCCCATATGGCGCTTTCTGCCCGCTTTACCGATGGAGATGTTCTCGTGGTCGGTGTTGCTGACCTGACCGATGGACGCTCTGCACTCGGTTCTGATCATGCGCACCTCGCCCGACGGCAGACGCACCTGTGAATACTCGGCGTCTTTTGCCATCAGCTGCGCCGAATTGCCTGCGCTGCGGACAAGCTGCCCGCCTCTGCCGGGGTACAGCTCGACGTTGTGGATCAGCGTACCGACGGGGATGTCTTTGATCTGCATTGCGCTGCCGGGAATGATGTCGGCGGTCGGGCCGGACATGATCGTCATGCCCTTTTTCAGACCGACCGGTGCGAGAATGTAGGTTTTTTCGCCGTCCTCATACTGCACCAGTGCGATGTTCGCGCTGCGGTTCGGGTCGTACTCGATGGAGAGAACCTGAGCCGCTACGCCGTCCTTATCCCTTTTGAAGTCGATGATCCTGTATTTTCTCTTGGCGCCGCAGCCTCTGTGGCGAACGGTGATCTTGCCGGTATTGTTCCTGCCCGCCTTGCTCTTTAAGCTCACGAGAAGCGACTTCTCGGGCTCTACCTTGTCGATTTCTTCAAAGGTTGACACCGTCATAAAACGTCTCGAAGGCGTGGTCGGTTTATACTTCTTTATAGCCAATGTTTTTCACTCCTTATTAACAGTCTGATAATCAGTTCATACCGTCGAAGAATTCGATGGTCTTGCTGTCGGCGGTCAGCGTGACGATGGCTTTTTTCCAGTCCGGACGTTTGCCGGTGTGTACGCCCTGCCGTTTCATCTTGCCCAGTACGTTCATGGTGTTGACCTTTTGCACCTTGACGCCGAACACCTGCTCGACAGCCTTTTTGATTTCGATTTTGTTTACGTCCTTCGCGACCTCGAACACATACTTCTTTTCAGCCGCCTGAGCCATGGATTTTTCGGTGATGATCGGTCTTTTGATGATGTCATATGCAGTCCTTTGCATTACGCATACACCTCCTCAATCTTTGCGACGGCGTCCTTTGTGACGATAAATTTGTCATACTTGACGATGTCGTAAACATTCAGCGTCGTCACCAACGTGGACTTGATGTTCGGGATGTTGCGGGAACCTCTGACGACGTTCTCGTTCTTGTCCGCCGTAACGATCAGCGCATCGCTGACCTCGAATTTTGAAAGGATTTTTGCGAAATCCTTGGTTTTGAATGTGTCAAGCGTCAAATCGTCGACGACGATGATGCTGCCGGTGTCCACCTTTGAGGAAAGCGCCGATTTCAGCGCTACCCTGCGCAGCTTTTTGTTGACCGAGAAGCGGTAGCTCCTGGGCTTGGGACCCAGCGCAACGCCGCCGCCCGTCCACTGCGGTGAACGGATGCTGCCCTGACGCGCACGGCCCGTACCCTTCTGACGCCACGGCTTTCTGCCGCCGCCGCGTACTTCAGTGCGGGTCTTGGTGCTTTGCGTACCCTGTCTTTGGTTTGCCAGGTAGTTGACGACCAGCGTGTGGATGGCTTCGCTGTTGATGTTTGCGCCGAAGATGCCGTCGCTGAGCTCTATCTCGCCAACCTTTTGGGCATTTATATCATATAATGTAGTTTTTGGCATGACTTTTTCCTCCTTTCCGACTATTTACGGCCCTTGACCGTGTTTTTGATGATGAGCAGACCGTTTTTCGGTCCCGGAACGCCGCCCCTGACCAGGATGAGGTTCTTGTCGGCGTCAACCTTAATAATGGTGAGGTTTTGGATGGTGACCTTTTCCACACCGAGGTGACCCGGGAGCTTCTTGCCTTTCATAACACGACCGGGGCTTGAGCAGGCGCCCATGGAGCCGGGGCCCCTGTGATAGCCTGAACCGTGGGTCATCGGACCTCTGTGCGTGCCCCATCTTTTGACCGTGCCCGCAAAGCCCTTGCCCTTTGTGACGCCCGTGACGTCGATCTTATCGCCGTCCGCGAAAACATCCGCCTTGATCTCGTCGCCGACGTTTAAACCGTCGGTGCTGTCAAGACGAAACTCCTTCAAATACTTCTTGGGCGCAACGCCCGCCTTGGAAAAGTGACCCTTCCTCGGCTTGTTCGTCTTTTTGTCCGCAAGGTCTATGAACCCGACCTGTACGGCGCTGTAACCGTCGTTCTCAACGGTCTTTTTCTGCACGACCGCATTCGGTCCCGCTTCGACGACAGTGACGGGAATCAGCCTGCCGACCTCGTCAAAGATCTGGGTCATGCCAAGCTTTCTTGCCAAAATTGCTTTTTGCATACTCTGTGACTTCCTTTCGATTTATTTGGTTGAAGGCGCTTTGCCCCCAACATTAAACCTGCAAGGCTCTGAGAAATCATGCTCTGCATCCGGATGCGGCAAGCGCACCAAAAAGCGCCGAAGGCGCTTTTTTCCGTTACAGCTTAATTTCTATATCGACCCCTGCCGGCAGGTCTAATCTCATGAGTGTTTCAACCGTTTTCTGCGACGGTGAAAGTATGTCAATCAGACGTTTGTGGGTTCTTTGCTCGAACTGCTCTCTGCTGTCCTTGTATTTGTGCACCGCACGAAGGATGGTGATCACTTCTTTTTCGGTGGGCAGCGGAATCGGTCCCGAAACCCTTGCGCCTGTCCGCTTTGCCGTATCGACGATTTTTTCCGCCGACTGGTCAAGCAAAACATGGTCATACGCCTTTAATCTGATCCTGATTTTCTCTTTTACGGTTGCCATACTCATTTCCTCCTTAAAAACTATACACTCGCCCGGGCGTATCGAGCGGGCTGAAACTGAAACCCAGCTTCCGCATGCTGCGGATGACTGGGCAAAAACCACACCTAACGCACAGACGGACACAGGGCTTTCCCCGCTTCCGCCAACGCATTTATTAGATTGCAGCTTACGTGACTGCCGCCCGGTTTTGAAAACTGGACAATCTCCCCGGAAATACCCTATCCCTGCGGATAGCAACCTCCCGGATCATCGTCTGTCAGGTCACGCTTGACTATTATACAGCATATGCTTGGCAAATGCAAGGTTTTTTTTAAGAAAAAATGCAATTTTTTATAAATAACTGCATTCTTCCAAAATTCATGTCTTCAACGGCAAATCCGAACAATAACTTTATTTTTGTACGGCGTTATGCTATACTGTATTTATCTATTGCACTAAATTGGGAGGTATCTGCGATGAAATGCCATATCTGCAATAAGAAAAATCCCAAACACATCAACATCTGCATAAAATGCAGGACGCCTCTTGATGACTATTATAATCATGAACCCGAAAACATACTCCTCAGGCAGGATTACTGCTATTACCGTAAAAGACCTTATTATTCCTTGCAGGGTACGGCAATTCTCACAAACACACGGCTTATATTCTTAAAGGAAGAGTTCAATGTATGGGCACTCTTCCCATCCTTAATCAGTGCCCCGATGAACATCATATTCAAAAGCGAAGATAAATTTAGAAAACTGTTAGTTGATGTTTCGCTTCAAAACATCAAAAATGTCGAATATGTTGATCTGTGGTTCAAAAAAAGATTACTCATCATCCATACAAAAGAGTATAAAAAATTTGTCTTTGCAATCTCACGATCAAAAATATGGGTGGATTCACTTCAATATTTGATAAGCAGCTGCTAAATGCTGTCATTGATATAGTTCAGTGCACGCACTGCAATGGCTTCATACCGCTCTTTCTTCGCCTTGATCCGCACGTCGAGGGGCGGTATCAGACCGAAGTTGACGTTCATCGGCTGGAAGTGTTTGACCGTTTCGTCGCTGACGTATGCCGAAAGCGCGCCGTGCGCGGTGTTTTTGTGGAAAATACGCTTTTCTCTGCCGTGCAGGGCATTGGCGGCGTTGATGCCGGCGACCAGTCCGCTGGACGCGCTTTCGACATAGCCCTCGACCCCCGTGATTTGTCCTGCAAAGAAGATCCTCGGGTCGGATTTTAAACAGTAGGCGGCGTCGAGCAGCCTCGGCGAGTCGATGTAGGTGTTGCGGTGCATCACGCCGTAGCGTACAAAATCGGCGTTTTCAAGCCCCGGTATCATAGAAAACACCCGCTTTTGCTCTGCAAATTTCAGGTGCGTCTGAAAGCCGACCAGGTTATACAGCGTGCCCTCGGCGTTGTCCTGCCTAAGCTGGACGACCGCATGGGGCATCGTGCCGTCCGGGCGGGGCAGTCCGACCGGCTTTAACGGTCCGAACAGCAGGGTGTCACGCCCCCGCTTTGCCATCACCTCAACGGGCATACAGCCCTCGAACACATTATTTTCAAAGTCCTTGACCTGCGCCTCCTCGGCGGTGGTGAGCGCCTCCCAAAAGGCGCCGTACTGCGCCCTGTCCATCGGGCAGTTGATGTAGTCGTCGCCACCCTTGCCGTAGCGTGCCGCACGGTAGGTCGTTTCGCCGTCGACGCTCTCCAAGGTGACGATCGGGGCGGCGGCGTCGAAAAAGTGCAGGTATTCCGAGCCTGTTAAGGCTCTTATCCTATCCGCCAGTGCATCGGAGGTCAGCGGCCCCGAGGCGATGATCACAATGCCGTCCGGAATATCGGTGATTTCGGTTGACGGTATAAAGACGATGTTGGGATGGCTCCGGATTTTCTCAGTCACCATGCGTGAAAAGCCGTCACGGTCGACCGCCAGCGCACCGCCGGCAGGCACACGGGTGGCGTCCGCACATGCCATGATCAGCGATCCTAAGCGCCGCATTTCTTCCTTTAATAAGCCGACCGCATTGGCAAGCCCGTCCGCACGCAGGGAGTTGCTGCAAACCAGCTCGGCAAGGCTGTCGCTTTTGTGTGCGGGGGATTTCTTTTGCGGCTTCATGTCATAGAGCGTAACCCTTGCGCCCATGTTCGCCGCCTGCCATGCCGCCTCGCAGCCCGCAAGTCCTGCGCCTATAATGGTAATCATTGATGGATTCCTTCCTAAAAGTATCACAATAAATGCAATTGAAAAATTGAATATGCGCATTTTCTCAGCTTATTTTTTTTCGATGTAGCCACATTCTTTATTACTGCAATAAATCCGCTCGCCCCTGCCCTGCTTTTGCAGCAGGTAGCTGCCGCAGGTCGGGCATTTGCGCTCCATGGGCTTGTCCCACGACATAAACGCACATTTGGGGTTGTTTTCGCAGCCGTAGTATGCCTTACCCTTTTTGGATTTTTTGATCAGCACCTTACCGCCGCACAGCGGGCAGTCCACCCCCGCCTCCGACACGATCGGCTTGGCGTTGCGGCACTCGGGGAATCCCGGGCAGGCAAGGAACTTGCCGTACCGCCCCATCTTGATGTGCATCAGACGCCCGCATTTTTCGCAAGGCACATCCGACACCTCGGGCGCAAGCTCAATCTGTCCGATTTCGTCCTCTGCTTTTTTCAGCGTCTGCTCAAAGGGCGCATAAAAGCTGCGGATGACCTCCACCCACTTTGTATCGCCCTCTTCAATTTCGTCAAACTGCTGCTCCATATTCGCCGTGAACTCGACGTCGGCGATTTGCGTAAAATATTCGACCATCAGGTCGGTGACCACCGTGCCGAGCTCGGTGGGAATGAGCGCTTTGCCCTCATGGGCGACATAGCCCCTCGCCAATATCGTGGTGATGGTCGGAGCGTAGGTGCTGGGTCTGCCGATGCCCTCCTCCTCCATCGCCTTGATCAGCGTCGCCTCGGTGTAGCGCGGCGGCGGGCTGGTGAAATGCTGCTTATCCTCAAGCCTGCCGAGCTTTAAGACCTCGCCGGCTTCCAGCACAGGGATATTGCCCTCCTCGTCCTCCGCCTCGTCCCTGCCCTCGACATAGAGCTTCATAAAGCCCGCAAACTTCATTTTGGAGCCGCTCGCCTTGAAGGTATAGCCGCCCGCCATGATATCGGCGGTAACCGTGGCAAACAGAGCGCTTTGCATCTGGCTGGCGAGAAAGCGTTCCCAAATCAGCTTATAGAGCTTGAACTGGTCGGCTTTCAAAGAGCCCTTGACCTTGTCCGGCGACAGCGTGACGTCGGTCGGTCGGATGGCTTCGTGGGCGTCCTGCGCGCCCTTTTTGGATTTATAGGTTCTCGGCTTTTCGGGCAGATAGTCCTTGCCGAAGCTTTTTTCGATGTATTCCAGCGCCTGCGCCTGCGCTTCGGCAGCGATGCGTTGGGAGTCGGTCCTCATATAGGTGATCAAACCGACGGTGCCCAGCCCCGCAACGTCCACGCCCTCATAGAGCTGCTGCGCCGCCTGCATGGTCTTTTTGGCGGTGTAGTTCAGCTTGCGCGACGCCTCCTGCTGGAGGGTGCTGGTGATGAACGGCGGCGCGGGGTGGCGGGACTTTTCACCCGCCTTGACCGACGCTACCTTATATTCGGCATTTTTGACGGCGGACAGTACCTCCTGCGTCTGCGCCGCGTTTTTCAGCGCAATCTTTTTGTCCTTGCCGTAAAAATGGGCGGCAAAGGTTTCGGTTTTACCCTTTTGCTGCAAAAAGGCGTCGATCGTCCAGTACTCCTGCGGGTCAAACGCCTCGATCTCACGCTCACGGTCGACGATCAGGCGGGTCGCAACCGACTGCACACGCCCTGCGCTG
The DNA here is from genome assembly GCA_022706765.1 of Bacillota bacterium. Lineage (GTDB taxonomy): Bacteria > Bacillota > Clostridia > Monoglobales > Firm-18 > JAKJBX01. The sequence continues at coordinate 20,767 of JAKJBX010000007.1, read as the reverse complement.
AGCCCCTTTTTGACCTTCTTCCACAGCAGCGGGCTGATGGAATAGCCCACAATCCTGTCTAGCACACGCCTTGCCTGCTGGGCGTCGACCAGGTTATAGTTGATCTTCCTCGGCGATTTGATAGCGTTTTGTACCGCCGACTTGGTGATTTCGTTAAACGCCACACGGTAAGTGCTTTTGTCGTCGATCCCCAGCGCCTGCGTCAGGTGCCACGAAATCGCTTCGCCCTCACGGTCAGGGTCTGTCGCCAAAAAGACCTTTTTGGCATTCTTCGCTTCCTTTTTCAGCTTCGCCATCAGGTCGCCCTTGCCCCGTATCGTGATGTACTTCGGCGCAAAGTCATGCGCCACGTCCACTCCGAGGCTGCTTTTGGGCAGGTCGCGCAGGTGTCCCATTGACGCCACAACCGCATAATTCTTGCCCAAATATTTCTTTATCGTTTTCGCTTTTGCGGGGGATTCCACAATCACCAGATTGTCCGCCATATTATTCCTCCTATATAGAGCGCTTAGTTCCTGCACAGGATGTACTGCTTTCCCGGCAGGGAGGTAATCAGTCCGCCGATTTCAAGCATCAGCAGGCACTGGTTGACCATTGCCGTCTCCATCGCCGTTTGGTGGCAGATGTCGTCGATGTGGGTGGGATAGCTGTCCTTTAACACCCCGATGACCATACGCTGCTCGGACGGCAGCTTTTCATACCGGGCATCACTGATGCGCACCTGCGCCTCCTCGCCCAGCATGACCTCCACCATCAGCTCGGGATAGTCCCTTGCCAAATCGACGATGATGTCCTTTGCCGACGTGATCAACCTTGCGCCGTCACGGATGAGCTGGTGCGGACCGACGCTGAGCGGCTTGTCAATATAGCCTGGGACGCAAAAGACCTCCCGCCCCTGCTCCATCGCCAGCCTTGCGGTTATGGTCGAGCCGCTGGTCGCCTTGCCCTCGACCATAACCGTCGCAACCGACAGCCCGCTGATGATGCGGTTTCGTGCCGGAAAGTTCGACGCATGAGGCGCCGTACCCGGCGGAAACTCGGAAACCACCGCACCGTTGCTTTCGATAATGCGCTTCAGCTCGGCATGCTCGGGCGGATAGCAGACATCTGCGCCGCAGCCCAGCACCGCAATGGTCTTACCGTCGCCCTTTAATGCGCCCCGGTGCGCTGCGGAGTCGACGCCCCGTGCCATACCGCTGACCACCACCGCGCCCGCACGGCACAGCTCCTGCGCTATATCGGCGGCGCAGGCGTTGCCGTAAAGGCTCGACTTTCGTGCACCGACAACCGCTATGGTCAGCAGCTCGTCAACCGGCGGCAGCGTGCCCCGCACATACAGCTGCGCGGGTGCGGCGGTGTCGATCTCCTTTAAGCGCTTGGGGTATTTTTCATCGTAATAGCTGATGATTTGAATGTTTTCCCTGTCGCATATCTCTAAAATCCTGCGTGCCGCATCCATGGATTTGTCCAGCAGCGACAGCTGCGCACCGACGCCTCCGACCTTTTCGTAGTCCGCCGCACCGGCATCATAGACTGCCTCAAAGCTGCCGAAATGGTCACGCAGCCTGTGTATTTTGACTGTGGAAATGCCTTGCAGCCCGCTCAGCCAAAGCTGATATAAAAGCTCCTTCATAGTATGCTCCGTTCACCAAAACATATTTGCCGATGTATCTCATAAAGTATCACGCCGGCGGCAACCGAAGCGTTTAATGACTCCGCACCGCCCGACATCGGGATTTTGAGGCGTATGCCGGCGTATGCCGCCGCCTCGTCTGACACACCGTGCGCCTCGCTGCCGATGATAACCGCTGTGTTTTTTCCGAATGTTATGTCATATAAATTGCGTGAGCCGTCTAAAACCGCCGCCGCAATGTCATAGCCCTTTAAACTGCCGAGCGTCGTTGTCCCGGTGCGGCATACGGGGATGCGAAAGATGCTGCCCATGGTGGCGCGCACTGTCTTGGGGTTATAGGGGTCGGCGCAGCCGTCCAGCAAAAGCACGGCGACTGCCCCCGCACACTCCGCTGTCCGGATGATGGCGCCGAGGTTGCCCGGGTCGGCGACGCCGTCACAGACCACCAGCAGCCCCTGCGGCACGTCTTGGACGTCAACCGTCCGTATTTCACACACGGCGGCGATGCCCTGGGTGGTCTTGGTGTCGGAAATGCCCGCAAAAAGCCTGTCCGGCAGGCAATACGCCGGCTCAAAGCCGCCCTGTGTACCGCCGTAGGATTCGCTGACAAACACATAACGCACGCCGCCGCCTTGCAGGGCGTCGGCGACCAGACGCTCACCCTCGGCGATAAACAGCCCCGCCTTTGCACGGTGGGTATGCTGCAACAGCTTTTTGGTTTCTTTATACAGCTTGTTTTCGGACGAGGTGATGTGCTTCATGCCCGGTCCCTGAGCAGCGCCTTGATCGTATTGATACTGCCGACGACCGCAAGCTCGTCGTCCTGTTGGATGACGTATTCGGGTCCGGGGCTGATGTTGACCTCCGCATCCTTTTTGACGGCGATGACGTTGATTTTATGTTTGACGCGCAGGTCAAGCTCCTGCAAGGATCTGCCCACCCACTGACACGGCGGCATGACCTCCGCAATGCTGTATTCGGGCGACAGCTCAATGAGGTCGATCACATGGGTGTTGACCAGCTGATTCGCAACACGCTCGCCCATGTCATGCTCGGGCTGGATGATCTTGTCTACCCCGATCTTGCTCAGCACCTTGGCGTGAAGCTCGCCTGTCGCCTTAGCTATGACGTACTTCACACCGATCTCTTTGAGCATCAGCGCCACGAGCACGCTGGATTCCAGCTCGTCGCCGATGGCGACGATGGCAGCGTCAAAATTACGCATACCGAGGGATTTCATCACCGCTTCGTCAAGCGTCTTTACCGTGATGGCATGGGTCACCTCGTCCGCTATGCTTTGGATGACCTCCTCGTTCCTGTCGATGACCAGCACCTCGCAGCCGAGGGAATAGAGCGTTGTTGCCACAGACCTGCCGAAACGCCCCACACCGATAACCGCAAAACTCTTCATTTATTATATCAGTCCTTTCAAATCAAGAACACAGTGTCAAATCCATATATCATCTATATATAATGTGCGATTGTATAATCTCATCTCATTCACTCTTGGATAAAATTCCGCGTGCAGATTGGTTTTTTGCGATGCCGCCGTGTATCGTGGATACACAAGGCGGAGCGAAAAGCCGATATACGCGCGAAATTTTATCCAACCTACCCGACCATGATTTTTTCTTCGGGGTATTTTATGCTATCCTTTGCGCCACTGTTCATGCTCTTCATCAGCCCGAGGGCGATGGTCAGGACGCCGACCCTGCCGAAGAACATCAGAATTATTATAGTGTTTTTCCCTGCATTTGTCAAATACGGGGTGATGCCGAGGCTCAGCCCGGCGGTACCGAACGCCGATACCGCCTCGTAAGCGACCACCGACAGAGGAGCATGCTCGGTGAGCGACAGGATAACGGTTGCGGTCATAACCGAGAATATGGCCAGCATGATGATGGTCAGGGAGCGAAAAATCACGCTGTGGGACAGGCGTTTGCCGAAAGCATTGACGTTTGACGTGCCCCGTGCGACTGCAAGCGCCGTGAGCACCAGGACGCCAAAGGTGACTGTTTTGATGCCGCCCGCCGTCGAGCCGGGCGAGCCGCCGATGAACATTAAAATCATGGACAACAGCTTTGACGACGAGGTCATGCCGTCCTGCGGGATGGTATTAAAGCCCGCCGTTCTGGTGGTGACCGACTGGAAGTAGGACGCCATAAATTTGTCAAACGAGCCAAGCTCCAGCATGGTTTCGGGGTTGCTGCCGTCAAAAAGATAGAACAGCGCCGTGCCCGATACAATCAGAATAAACGTTGTCCAAAGCACAATTTTGGTGTGCAGCTTCAGCCGCCTGACGCCGCCGATGAGGTCCTCCCAAACAAAAAAGCCGATGCCGCCTATGACGACCAGCGAGGTGACGGTGAATACCACCAGCGGATCGGACACATAGCTGACAAGGCTGGAAAACGGCGCTTTTTGACCCATGAGATCAAAGCCTGCGTTACAAAACGCCGATACCGCATGGAAGATGGCTTTATAGATACCGTTTGCCACGCCGAACTCCGGGATGAAACGGATGGACAGCAGCGCCGCACCGATGGCTTCGATTGCAAAAGAGCCGATGATGATGTGTTTAACGAGACGCACAATGCCGTGCATATTGTCATAGTTTAGGGTTTCGCTGATGAACAGACGCTCACTGAGCGAAATCGTGCGCTTTAAGACCAATGAAAAAATAGTGGCCATTGTCATAAAGCCCAGCCCGCCTGTCTGAATGAGCAAAAGGATAACAATCTGCCCGAATAGTGACCAGTGCTGGTAGGTGTCAACAACCGTCAGCCCTGTCACACAGGTTGCGGACGTCGCGGTGAACAGCGCGTCCAAAAAACCCACGCTCTTGCCGTCACGGACGGCAATCGGCAGGTCAAGCAGCACCGCACCAATGAATATTAAAGCCAAAAACACGAAAATGATGGCTTGTGTTTTATAAAAACGAATGATCCTTCGCACTATTTGTCTGAGCACAACAACACCTCATCAGGAATTGGGGACAACCTGCCCACCACAACCCATTGCCAAGGAATGAATGATTTTCATTTCACCGCATTTCTTTGCGAAGGCTTTTCCCATGACTTTCTGCTAAGGGAATAGTAACAAGCTCATCGCCGTGACCCTTTGCCAAGGAATGAATTATCTTCATTTCACCGCATTTCTTTGCTTCGCAAAGAAATGCGGTGAAATGATAAAGGGAATCGCCTTCGGCGACACCCTTGGTTTAGTTATCTCATCTTGCCGACTTTGCCTTCTCGACCAGCGACGAAAAAGCTGCCGCATCGCTGATGGCGATTTCCGAGAGCATTTTCCTGTTGACCTCGATACCCGCCTTTTTGAGCCCGTTCATAAAGGTGGAATAGTTCATGCCGTTGGCGCGGGTCGCCGCATTGATCCTCGCGATCCACAACTGACGGAATTCCCTCTTCTTTTGCTTTCTGCCGATATATGCGTGCATCAGCGACTTCATAACCGCTTCGTTAGCCGTTTTGAACAGTCTGCTGCGTGAGCCTCGGAAACCCTTTGCAAGCTTTAATATTTTTTTATGTCTTTTTCTGGTGTGCATCGCACCCTTGACTCTTGCCATTCTAACTACCTCCTGTTAAATTATTTGTACGGAATCAGCTTTCTGATGGTTGCGGCATTCGCATCGGATGCATAGCCGAGCTTGCGCAGCGTTCTTTTTCTTTTGGTCGTCTTTTTGTTCAATATGTGACTGCGAAACGCATGACCTCTTTTAACTTTTCCCGATTTGGTCAGCGAAAATCTTTTTGCAGCACCCTTATGCGTCTTAATTTTACCTGCCATAATACAAATCTCCTTTCGTATTGATGTACCGGTTAAGGCACGGCATTATAATCAATGCTCGTCCCAAGCCCGGACGGAATTATTCCGGCTTGGCGTTGGGCGAGATGAACATAAACATATTTTTACCTTCGAGCTTAGGCCGCTTTTCCACTGTGCCGTACTGCTGGATCTCTTCGCCGAAGCGCACGAGCAGCACTTCGCCGAGGGACGAATGCGTCACTTCCCTGCCCCTGAAACGCACGGTGACCTTGACCTTGTCGCCCGCTTTCAAGAACTTGATAGCATTGCTCAGCTTGGTGTTAAAGTCGTGGTCGTCAATGTTCGGGGTTATGCGAACCTCTTTAACGACAACGATCTTTTGGTTTTTGCGCTGTTCCTTTTCCTTTTTGGCAAGCTCGAACCGGTATTTGCCGTAGTCCATGATCTTGCACACCGGCGGAACTGCCTGCGGCGCAATCTTCACCAAATCCAGATTCTTGTCGGCAGCCATATCAAGCGCCTGCCTGAGCGGAATAATGCCAAGCTGTGCGCCGTCGTCGCCAATCAAGCGAACCTCTTTGTCCCTGATTTTTTCATTGATCATCAATTCTTTGCTGATAACATTACACCTCCAAATATAGTTGCGAGTTACTATGTTGATAGTAAGCATCGCCATGACCCTTTACCAAGGGCTTTTACCTTGCCGGAAATCTTTGCCAAGGGCTTTTCCCGTGGCTGCCTGTCGTGGGGAAAGTAATAAGCGCATCGCCGGAAACCTTTGCTAAGGAATGAATTAATTGTTGTTGGTTATTACGCTGTAATAACCAACAAAAAAGCGGGCAGCAAAAGCTACCCGCCGGACCTTTAATGTTCAACACTCAAAGCCGAAAATCGCCGTGAGGTGAGAAGTGATGCGGATAACTTCTTCTTTTAAATAAATATTCAATTCGCTGGTATCTTAACACACAAAACCGCTGTTGTCAAGCATTATTTTGCAAAATCAGCACCGTACGACCTCGATCGCCTTGGTGAGAACGTCGGTGTAGCTGTATGATACGCGCCGTGACGACGACGACAACTGCTGGATGGTGTTATCGAGCTTGACGATGAATATGCTGGGGAAGGTTTCCTCAATCACACCCTGCCTGACCACTGATTTCTTTCTGCCCTTCTTAGCTGTCAGCCGAACCTTTTGCCCGATGCTGTTTTCCAGCACATTCCGGATTTTAAGCAGTTCGTCCCTCTCGCCCATCTTCTTATAACACCTCTTCATTCTTTACTATACTGGATTTATTATACCACAGTTTTCAAGAAATGTAAAGAAAAATTTACATTATAGCAAGTTTTTATGGTTTTGGCAAGTATTTTTTGAAAAATTTCATAAACTTTTAAGCTGGGGCACCGACGCAGGCGTACAAAAGCCATTCCCGCAGCTTACTCGTCCGGTGATACACCGCCGATTTCCGATAATCCCGAGAACAGGCGCCCGTTTGCCGCCGGACGCCGTGCCCCGGTTTACCGGAAACACTTCCAAAATATAAAAAGCGTGCAGGCTGCCAAAAGCAAACCCTACACGCTGTTAAGTCCTGTCAGAATTCCCGAAACGCCAGCCATCCCCCCCTTGAAAACGGAGGAAGAATGTGCTATACTAAGATAGCGGTGCTGGTTATCCGGTTGCGTATGGGTGGTGGTTTCACCTGTATGCAGGGCTCAATGTGCGCTAACACGTTGACCTGCCGCTTTTTTGTTTGTCCATGCTTCCGTTAGAAGCATTCTATCATACTTAGAAAAATTATGCAATAGGTTTTTGGAAATATTATTTCCCCTAACAAAGGCTTGACAGATGCGGCCGGTTGGTATATGATAGAAATGTTAATAATTATAATGATTGTGTTATAATTTAACATCAGGGGTGTGAAAAAATGCAGGAGCGTATTGCGCAAATCAAACAATACATACAGGAAAAGGGCGAGGTCAAGCTGACCGAGCTGGAAGCGCTGCTGCCCGGCGTGTCGTCAATGACGCTGAGGCGCGACCTTCAAAAGCTGGAAGAAATGGGCGTCGCCGTCCGCACAAAAGGCGGCGCAAAGAGCATTTCGCACCTGTCGAGGATCAAGGAAGAGCTGTATGCCACCCGCACGCTTGAAAACATGGCGGAGAAAACCGCCATCGCAAAAAAGGCGCTCGGCTGCATCGAGGAGGACCGCTCCATCTTTTTGGACTCAGGCACGACGGTGATGTGCCTGGCGCAGTTTTTGGACAGCCAAAAGCTGTTCATCACCACCAGCTCGCCGAACATCGCGCTCGAATGTATCAAAAACCCGAATGCGACCGTCAACGCCATCGGCGGCAGCCTCAGCCGTGAAAACCTGTCGTTTTCGGGGATCACGGCGCTCAATTTTCTGGACAATATCAACATCGACATCGCATTTATGGCGGCGTCGGGCTTTTCCATGAAGAACGGCTTTACCGGTGGCGACTTTAACGAATGTGAAATCAAAAAGCGTGTCATCGAAAAGGCAAGCAAGGTCATCGTCCTGATGGACAGCTCCAAGCTGGGCAAAAACCTGCCCTTTACTTTCGCAAAACCCGGCGACATCGACACGCTGATCAGCGACGACCGTTTCCCTAAGGACATCATCAGGCAACTCGGCAGGGGCGGAAAGCGGACCGTGCTGTAAGGTTTAACAGAGATTTTTATCAAGGAAAGGAATGATTGTTAAATGGCGACACCGATTATCATGCCCAAGCAGGGGCAGTCAGTCGAAAGCTGCATCATTACCAAGTGGCACAAAAAGGTCGGCGACAAGGTCAGCGCCGGCGATGTGCTGTTTGCCTACGAGACCGACAAGGCGTCCTTTGAGGAGGAGGCAAAGGTTGACGGCACCATGCTGGCGATCTTCTTCGACGAGGGAGACGACGTGGAGTGTCTGCTGAATGTGTGCGTCGTCGGCAGCGACGGCGAGGATACGGCGCAGTTTGACCCCCGCGCCGGACAGGCGCAAGCAGCGCCCGTTGTCACAGAAACGCCCGTCGAAAAGCCCGCCGAAGCAGCATCCGCAACCGAAGCCGTCCAACCCGTCCAAAGCGGCGACTTTATCAAAATATCCCCCCGTGCGAGAAACCTTGCCGAAAAGAGCGGCGCGGATGTGCGCTATGCGCAGCCGACCGGTGCAAACGGCAGGGTGATCGAACGTGACGTGCAGAAGGTCATCGAACTCGGCAAGCTGGCGACCCCCGGCGCAAAGGACGAGTACCGGCAGAGCGGCGCAGACATTGAGGGCACGGGCATCGGCGGCAGGGTATCGGCGGTGGATCTCAGTGCGCCCGCTGCGGTGCATACGCCGCAGAGCGGCGCGGCGTTCGAGGATGTGAAGCTGTCGAACATCCGTAAGCTGATCGCCAAGTCCATGCACGCTTCGCTGGCAAACAGCGCGCAGCTGACGCTGAATTCCTCGTTTGACGCAAGTGACGTCATCGCTTTCCGCAAAAAGCTCAAAGACCGTGCGGAAGCGCTGGGGCTGCCGAACATCACCATCAACGACATCATCGTCTACGCCGTTTCAAGGGCGCTGCTGAAACACAAGGACATGAACGCCCACTTCATGGGCGAAACGATGCGCCTTTACAACACCGCCAACATCGGCGTCGCCTGCGACACGCCGAGGGGGCTTATGGTGCCGACGCTGTTTGGCGCGGAAACGCTGTCGCTGACGGAAATCTCGCAGCAGACCAAGGCGCTGACGGCTGCCTGCAAGGAGGGGACGATCAGCCCCGATCTGCTGACCGGCGGCACCTTTACCATCACCAACCTCGGCACGCTGGGGATCGAGTCCTTCACCCCCGTGCTCAACCCGCCTCAAACTGGCATACTCGGCGTGTGCGGCATCACGGAGCGCACTAAAAACGGCGCAGCCTATCCGGCGATGGGGCTGTCGCTCACCTTTGACCACAGGGCGGTCGACGGTGCGCCTGCTGCAAGGTTCTTGCAGGAAATCGTCAAAAATCTTGAAAATTTCAGCCTGACGCTGGCATTATAGAGGGAGGCTAAAACCAAATGTTTGATTTGATCGTTCTCGGCGGAGGTCCTGCGGGCTACCTTGCTGCCGAACGTGCGGGACATGCGGGACAAAAAGTCCTGCTGATAGAAAAGCGCGCGCTTGGCGGTGTGTGCCTCAACGAGGGCTGCATCCCGTCCAAGGCGCTGCTGCACAGCGCAAAGGTGCTCGACTACGCTAAACACGGCGCGCAGTACGGCGTGAATATTTCAGGGGCGTCGATCGACCATGCGGCGGTCGTCGCGCGCAAAAACCGGGTGGTCAAAACGCTCGTTTCGGGCGTGGCGGCGCTGATGAAAGCGAACAAAGTCACGGTCGTCACGGGCGAAGGCATGCTAACCGGCAAAAACACCGTCAGGGTCGGCGGCGATACATACGAGGGCAGGAACCTCCTGATCTGCACAGGCTCGGAGCCTGTCATCCCCCCGATCAAGGGCGTTAAGGAGGGGCTGGCGAACGGTCTGGTGCTGACCAACCGTGAGATACTCGACCTTCCCGCCGTTCCGGAAAGCCTTGTGGTCATCGGCGGCGGCGTCATCGGGCTTGAAATGGCGTCCTATTTCAACTCTGCCGGCGCAAAGGTGACCGTCATCGAGATGCTGCCCACCATTGCCGGACCGACCGACCGTGAGATTTCCGCCATCCTGCTCAAAAACTACACCGACAAGGGCGTCGTCTTTCATCTCGGCGCAAGGGTCGTCGAGGTCACCGAAAACGCGGTGGTCTACGAGCAGGACGGCAAGACCGTTTCCGTCCCCGCCGACAAGGTGCTGCTGTCCATCGGCAGGCGGGCTTCGACCAAAGACATCGGTCTTGAAGCCGCAGGCGTTTACTGCGAACGGGGCGCAATCGTCACCGACCGCAGGATGCAGACCAACGTCGCAGGCATCTATGCCGCAGGCGACGTCAACGGCAGGTATATGCTCGCCCACACGGCATACCGTGAGGCGGAGGTCGCCGTCAACAACATCCTGGGCAAGCGTGATGTGATGCGCTACAACGCCATCCCGTCCGTCATCTATACCAGCCCCGAGGTCGCCTCGGTGGGCGAGACGGAGGAGACCGCAAAGGAAAAAGGGTTGGACGTGGAAATCGTGTCGCAGCAGATGATGTACAGCGGCAGGTATGTCGCCGAAAACCTGGCCGGCGACGGGATCTGCAAGCTGATCATCGACAAAAAGCGCAGGACGGTGCTGGGCGCCCACCTGATCGGCAACTACGCGTCGGAAATCATCTACGGCGCAGCCATCATGGTGGAGACGGAGATGCGGGTCAGCGACATCAAGGAGCTGGTCTTCCCCCACCCGACCGTTTGCGAAATCATAAGAGAGACCATTTTCGCGTGCTAATTTTTAGTATAAAACTGTATAGGAGATGAATGTCCATGCCAAAATCACAGGTGGTCAGTCCGCAGGATGTGCGTAAAAGCGGATTTGTCAAGTTCACCGACATCCCGGTCAATCAGTATCAAAAAACCGTTAAGGACGAGAAAGCCAACTTTTCAAACGACGACTTTATCCGCATTTACAGGGATATGGCGATTATCCGTGAGTTTGAAGCCATGCTCTTGGATATCAAAACCGCAGGCGAGTACAACGGCGTCAAATACAACAACCCCGGTCCCGCCCACCTGTCGTTGGGTCAGGAGGCGTCCGCGGTCGGTCAAGCATATCTGCTGACCCGTGAGGACAACATCTTCGGCTCACACAGAAGCCACGGCGAGATCCTCGCCAAGGGGCTGTCCTGCATCGAAAAGCTCGGCGACGACGAGCTGTACGGCATTATGAAAAACTTTATGGACGGCGCCATTTTGAAGGTGGTCGAGGGCGGACAAAGGCGCATCAAGGACATTGCCATAGACTTTTTGGTCTACGGTGCGCTGGCAGAGATTTTTGCCCGCGAGACCGGCTTCAACAAGGGTCTGGGCGGTTCGATGCACGCTTTCTTCACCGATTTCGGCATCTATCCGAACAACGCCATCGTCGGCGGCAGCGCCACGATCGCGATGGGCGGCGCATTATACAAAAGGGTCAACCAAAAGGGCGGCATCGTCGTGTCCAACGTCGGCGACGCATCCCTCGGCTGCGGTCCTGTGTGGGAGGCGCTCGGCATGGCGGCGATGGATCAGCTGTCGCAGCTGTGGGAAGAGGGCTTCAAGGGCGGACTGCCGATCATCTTCAACTTCTTTAACAATTTCTACGGCATGGGCGGTCAGACCGTCGGCGAGACAATGGCGTACAACGTCCTCGCAAGGGTCGGCGCCGGCGTCAACCCCGACCAGATGCACGCCGAGCGTGTGGACGGCAACAACCCGCTGGCGGTCATCGACGCCATGCGCCGCAAGATCGACATCCTCAAACAAAACAAAGGGCCCGTGCTGCTCGACACCATCGTCTACCGCATGACGGGGCATTCGCCGTCCGATTCGGGCAGCTACCGTACCAGGGAAGAGCTGGACCTGTGGGCGGAAAACGACGTGCTCAAAGGATACAGCGCACAGCTGATCAGCGCCAAGGTCGCAAACAAAGAGAAAATCGCCGAAATCGACGCCTATGCGAAGGACCTCATCACCAAGGCGATCAAGCTCGCCATCGACGATACGGTGTCGCCGAGGATGAGCCTTGCCAAAAACCCTGCGGCGATCGAGGGCATTATGTTCTCGGAAACCAACATCGAAAAGATGGAGGACAGGACGCCAGATGTGCTGATTCCGCTTGAAGAAAACCCGAGAGTTCAGCAAATCAAGAACAAGATCCGCTACGCCTATGACGCAAACGGCAAGCCCGTTTCCAAGAACAAGGTCTACCAGCTGCGCGACGGTCTGTTTGAGGCGATCATCGACAAGTTCTATAAAGACCCCACCCTGGTCGCCTACGGCGAGGACAACAGGGACTGGGGCGGCGCGTTTGCGGTCTACCGTGGGTTAACCGAATCACTGCCGTATCACCGGCTGTTTAACTCCCCCATCTCCGAGGCGGCGATCGTCGGCAGCGCAGTCGGCTACGCCATGAGCGGCGGCAGGGCGCTGGTCGAGCTGATGTACTGCGATTTCATCGGCAGAGCAGGCGACGAGGTGTTCAACCAGCTGTCCAAGTGGCAGTCCATGAGCGCCGGCGTGCTGAAAATGCCGGTGGTGTTGCGTGTATCCATCGGCTCAAAGTACGGCGCACAGCACTCGCAGGACTGGACGAGTTTGGTCGCACATATCCCGGGGCTCAAATGCGTATTCCCCGCCACCCCTTATGACGCAAAAGGGCTCATGAATACGGCGCTTGCGGGCACCGATCCCGTTGTATTCTTTGAGAGCCAGAGGATTTACGAAATCGGTGAGCAGTTCCATAAAGACGGCGTGCCGGAGGGCTACTATGAAATCCCGTTCGGTGAGCCGGACGTCAAGCGTGCCGGCAGCGACGTCACCATCCTGACCATCGGCGCAACACTGTATAAAGCGACCGAGGCGGCGGACATCCTGCAAGACAAATACGGCATCAGCGCCGAAATCATCGACGCACGCTCCATCGTGCCATTTAACTATGAAAAAGTCGTTGAATCCGTCAAAAAGACAGGCAAAATCGTGCTTGCCAGCGATGCTTGCGAACGTGGTTCCTTCGTCAAGAACATCGCCGCAAACATCACCGAGCTTGCCTTCGACTACCTTGACGCACCACCCGTCAGCGTGGGCGCAAGAAACTGGATCACCCCCTGCTTTGAGCTGGAAACGGACTTCTTCCCCCAAGCGGACTGGATTATTGACGCCATCCACCAAAAGATCATGCCGCTTGCCGGACACGTAGCAAGCAACAGCTTCACGGAGGTCGAGCAGATCAGACGGAACAAACTGGGCGTATAAACGGCCTCCGCACCAAAAAGTGCCCCAAGGCACTTTTTGGTGCGGAGCCGAAACCCGTTGCCGGGAACAGAATAAAGCGTTCGAGTGCGTATGCGCTTTCTCGAACGCATCCGCTCGCCGCGTGAGCGCAAGCAAAGGCGAATTCATTTCGCCGGAGCACAGAAATTACGCCGCTTTTACGTAATTTCCCATAAGATGAAAAAATGCTTGACAAAAGCGTATAATCCTGTTATAATTTTAAAAGTCTGCTATTGATGGCAGGCTTGAGATGCGGGTGTAGTTCAATGGTAGAATCTCAGCCTTCCAAGCTGATTGTGTGGGTTCGATTCCCATCACCCGCTCCAGTAGGGCGTGTTGCCACCAAGTTAAACGCACCCATTTTTGGCGCATTTTGCGCCATACTGCGTTAAATTCCCTTGCCATAAACAAATTATGCCTTCGGAAATTTGCCTTGTCTGACACAAAATACGCTCAAAATCCGCACATTCACTTAGTAGCAACACGCCCTAATTCCATACCGTTGCGCAAATTTTATATCTTTGCGCCTGTAGCTCAGTAGGATAGAGCAATTGCCTTCTAAGCAATGGGTCAGGAGTTCGAATCTCTTCAGGCGCGCCACTTGTACCAATATTGTCGGCGCCCTTTGAAGCATCAGACGGCAGCGGCGGTTTTTTACTATGGTGGGTGTAGCTCAGTCGGTTAGAGCGCCAGATTGTGGCTCTGGAGGCCGTCGGTTCGATTCCGATCATCCACCCCAAATGTTGGGCTGTAGCCAAGTCGGTAAGGCACCAGACTTTGACTCTGGCATTCGTTGGTTCGAGTCCAGCCAGCCCAGCCACTTTTTTGTGCGTTTTCACAGCATGACGCACAAGTGTAAAACTCTTTGGCTTTGTGCCATGACCATATATCCATACGACCCATTAGCTCAGCCGGCAGAGCACTTGACTTTTAATCAAGGTGTCCCGCGTTCGAATCGCGGATGGGTCACCACCTAAAAGACCGCCTTAGACCCCATTATATATGGGATTGGGCGGTTTTTTCGTGTCCGGATTTCGTTGCCCTATTTACCGCCCAATCCCATCTTGTCTTACCCTGTTTTAAGTCAATTGCAGTAGTTACTGCATTAAATTTTAGCTGTTGAATGCCTGCTTGTTAATACATTTTATAGAGGTGATGAATCATGTTCGGACAACAGTATGATGATGTCTTAAATGTGAAGGAAGCTTGTGAGCTGATGAGAATAGGACGCAACGGCATGTATAGAAATTCAGGCGTTTCAGTTCGGAAAGGTGTGGAAAATCCCCAAAATATCGACAGAGGAGTACATCGTTAAAAAATGCAGCAAAGGCAAGCGGCTCTGATGAGCTGCTTGCCTATTTTTTATAGAAGGGATGATTTTATGAAAAATTATATCTTTAACTATACCAGGGTTAGCACAGAAGGGCAGAACCTTGACCGCCAGTTGGATGCGCTTGAGAAGTATGGGGTTGATATGATTTATAATGAAAAGATGACCGGAACGAGATCGCCCCGAGCTTCAAAAAATGCTGGAACGGGTGACGGCGCATGATACCGTGGTCATAGAATCTTTAAGCCGGCTCGAACGTTCAACTAAGGATTTGATTGAGCTGATGGAACTGTTTCAAAGTAAGGGCGTCAATTTAGTGTCTCTTAAAGAAAGCATTGACACCAAGTCCAGCACGGGAAAGCTCCTTTTTGCGCTGATGTCTGCAATTGCCCAATTCGAGCGTGATGTCATTGCCGACAGGACACGTGAAGGATTAGCCGCCGCCAGAGGCAGAGTGGGCGAACGACCAAAGACTGACCCTGAGCCTATCTCAAAAGCAGTGAAGCTTTATGAATCTCAGCAGTACACCGTCATGGAGATTTCCAATCTTACGGGAATCAAACGTGCAACCCTTTACCAGTACCTGAAATCCGAAAAACGCCAATTTTGCGGACGTTGATATTCAAGTATTTCGTCCATATACGCGTGGTTTTTGAACAATTTCAAAATGTCTGAAACTCGGTCGTTATTTGACAGTGCTGCAAGAGTTCTATACAATCCATCTCATTGTACAAAACACGTAGGATAACAAATTGAAGTATATTATGGATAGCCGGATTGGCATTCATGTTTTACCCTATTGTCCATAATACACAAAAACAAATGCATATATTTTCAGAATAAGTTAAAACATTTTGGTATAATACACAATTTATAAAATTTAACGCCATGCTTGTTGACATTTTCCAGTATAATGCTGTAAAATATAACAAAATATTCATGTTTTTTGAATCTGCTTGTTAGGTGTATTAAAATGGGGTGATTGTTAGAAACGCAGATTTGTCTGCATACTTCGCTAGAGTTTTTATATATCTTCAGCCTGCCTTCATTGCGCCTGTGTTGCTTCCTATAAAAAAGCAGGATGTTACGGACAAAATTGTGAAGCTGTCATGGTCCTCTGCACAGGACAGTACTGAACCTATTACGTGTTGTATCGTAATGGTGAGGGAATAGATATGATCTTTGGAACGAGTTGCCTTGACACAGGTCTTACACCCGGAACAGAATATATATACAAAGTCGTGGCGATGGATTCCACAAGGACGGGTCCAGAGAGCAATACAGTTATTGTCTTTACTAAACAGCCCATTGTAATTGATATTCAAAATACCGCAATGATAACTTGTGTTGAAGATACCGTATACAATAGAACATACAGTCATTGGATGCCAAGGAGTTCACCATACGCTATTATTCGAATATACTTGAAGTCGTTGATCTGTACTCGTTAACCCAGAATGAGGACACTGCTGTTGGCGATGTTGCACAAACAGACATTATTACAGTGCATACCCAATATCCTAAGTTGAATATTCGAGAGATTAAGTTTAAGTTGAACAAATCCCTCGACAGCCAGAAGTAGTCAGGCGTTGCCAATGGCATTAAGTATAGGGCCATTGCTGACGGGGATACAGTTGTTATGCAAATGTTAAAGTGAGTTTGATATCTTTAATTTGTTAAGGTTATCATATCATACGACAGGTACTTCAAAAAGAGGAGGATACTTCATGCGGACATATTTAAAAAGCATATTCACTTTTGTACTGGTTTTGTGCTTGCTATGCAATATAGCTTTTACGGAGGGGGACGTGCGCCTCTCTACAGGCGTTCCGCTTACTTCTAATGTTCAGTTGGAAACCTTGGATGTTTCAATTTCCATTCTGTACGACAACACATATCACGAAAATGTTTTGTTAGCCGGGAAAGAATTGGCCCTGGAACTTACGGCGCATAACACCAGTGCGGAACTCAAAATGATTCAGTTTTTCGTGGGAATGTACGACGCAAACAAAAACATAGTAGAAATTGCTTTGGATGATGTTACCATTGCGGCAGGAGCAACAGAAACAGCCGTTGTTTCAAGTATGATACCGGAAAACGCAAGTGTGGAGCAAGCGATTGTGTACATATGGGACACTTTGAATAGCACAGGACCGCATATCGCTTTTACTATGCATCCTACAGTGGAGGACTATTATGGGAATAGTTTTGCCGACGCATCCTCAATCAGCGACATCAACCATGAAATCGCTGGCTCAATCAATACGGCTGGAGATGCCGATTATATTAAATTTACTGCGCAGAACAGCGGATTTTATATTTTTAATTGCTCTGGTGCAAATGATGTGCGAGCAACACTGTACAATTCCACACAGGCTGTGCAAGCAAGTAATTCTGTGCATTTTATCGCATATCTCACACAAGGGCAGACGTACTATGTAAAAATAGACAAGGCAAGTGGTACTGGCGACTATTCTTTGTCCGCACAATACGCTGCATTTGCAAACATACCGCTTAGCGACTTGGATGTTTCCATTTCTATTCGGTACGGTGACTCGTATTATGAAAATGTTTTGTTAGCGGGGCAAGAAGTAACACTGGAGTTTGAGGCATATAATACAAGTGCAAACATGAAGAATATTCAGTTCTCCATAGGGTTCTGTGATTCAAATGATAACATGATAGATTTTGCTTCGGCAGATACCAAGATTGCGGCTGGCAGGACAGAAATGGTCGTACTTTCAAGGACTGTGCCACGAGCATCGAATCTTGAACAGGCGTTTCTGTATATTTGGGATGATTCGAGTAACGGTATTCATATCCCGCTTACAATGCTCCCCAATGAGGCTGACTATTATGGAAACAGCTTGTCCACAGCAACATTGATAAAGAGTACCACAATGCAAATGTCGGGCAGTATTAACACCAGCGATGATGTGGACTGGTTTAAGTTTACGCCTACGGTAACTGGAAAATACGGCGTGAGTATGACAGGATTTGAAGGCTCTCATATTTTTGTGACTGATGGGGCTGGTTACACCGATGAAACATATGGCGACCTCGTTTCAATCCAACAAATGCGCTTTGATTTTGTATCAGGGAACGATTATTATATACAAGTTAATGCGATTGCAAATCAAGGAAGCTACAAGATTTCAGTAGCAAAGCTTATTGATATTTCAAATCTGACTGCAAACTTTAACAGCACGACAAATGTTATTTCTGTTTCGGGTAATATAAGCGCGGGGCAGGGCGAAAACATCTCTATAAGCATATATAATCCTGAGGATAATTGTGAACAGGTTGACAGCATAGAGTCTGGTGAGGGCGGGTTCTTTACATATTCATACAAGACACCTAATCCATTGCAAGGCACCTATCAGGCTATTGTAAGCAATTATTTGCTGACAGAATGCGGATATACAACCTTTAACAATGGCACTGCTTCCCAGTACGTCAACAGGAGGCAAGAAATTACAAGCGCACCATTCCTTATGCAGGCAAACACACATATAGCGATTGACGACGTAGTGGACTCTGTTGCAATTACCCCCGGTGAGAAGGCACAGGCGAATGTGGTCCTTACAAACAATAACTCCACATCACAGCAGGTTACTGTAGGCATTGCGTTTTATGACGAGAATAATTATATGACCAATTACCAGGGTATTGCAAAGCGTGTGGAGGCAGGTGAAACAGAGGAATTTTATCCTTCGATTGTTTTGCCGAGTGATAAGGATATTTTGAAAATAAAGACGATTATTTTCGAGGGAGCAGGAGTATATGGCAACAGCAATGTCATGGTTGCTGAAACTGTGGAGGTATCAGGCGGGCTGATAACAAGATATGGGCGCAGTGATAATACTGAAATAGCCGAAAACATGCAATTGCGCTCCCCAGCTGAACCTATCTATAATTTTACTGCTGAAGATAAAGAAAGGCTTATACAGAGCGTAAAACAGAAAAATAACAAAAGCACAGGCAGCGGTGTGACCCCGATGTCATATACCCCTTATGGAATACAACTCAACACAAGCAATGATACATTGGATGTTGAAGTTGCGTTTATGTCAAATGATTATTTCTTAGAGAGATATTTTACTGATAATGTTAGGGAAAGATTTATGATTACCGTGAAAAACAAAAAAAACTATGCCGTGTCAATAATGCCTTATATAAATACATCATATGAGACTGAAAACAACCAAAGTTATAACGACGCCAGAATTGCTGGTGCTTCAATAGATAGACTTAGAGCAAATGAGACAAAAATCATAACGATAGACATAGAACCACATTCGCATGATGATACACATTTTAATCCAGGTCAGCGTTGGGGGCATCAAATAATAGTTATTTCATTTGTTGACTATATTGGGAGCGGTCTTGAAGATTGGCTTTATGTCAATCTGTATCCGATAAACAGGGGCTTATTTGGAAATTCATTCGACAACGCCTATAGCATAACACCGCCAAACGGCCAATCTACGGATAATTCCACTTTTATAGGCTACATGGATAACGCCGGTGATGTGGATTACTGCAAATTCAAGCCATCATTATCGGGGAAATATACCTTTTCAAGTGCAGGCTATGGGAATGTATACGGCGAGTTGTATGACGCTTCCAAAAGTAGGCTGACGGGCGACAATTCCGGAGGGAACGATAAAGATACCTTCAGTTTTACATATAACCTGACAGCGGGCAATACATATTATGTTAAAATGTCACATAATATCGGCAAGCCCATTGGAATTTGTGTTCTGTACGTCACAGCCCCGTCCGGCGGTGGTGGAGGCAGCTCTGGCAGTTTAACTGTGCAGAACCTGCGCTACACGGTGGGGCCAAAGCTGGGAAAAGGCAATCAGATTTCTTTTGACGTCAGAAATACAATGTCGTCATCCCAATCGTTTAGGGCAGTAGCATATGTCAACTGGAGGGGACAACAGCGTGTAGAAAAAGCACGCACTACCCTTATAAGCGTAGGGGCAAACAAAACCATAAGTGTTAATATACCGGAATTTTCAATGTATTTAGAAGGTCCTGGTTTGACAACTACCATAGAAATTGAAAGATCCTCCGGCACGATGCTGACCTCTGCAAGCCGGACTAATACCGTAGAAGATCTGGGAGGAAATGTCGAGCCGCAAAAGTTGGAATTTACAAAAGATTCGGGAACTGTAACTAACCCTCATTATTACTTGTTTGATGATAATATAGAATTCCCAACAGTAAATGACCTTGCCGATAACGGTGCTGCTTCAACCACAATAGCGCATTTCGGAAACTTGGGGAAAGGCACATATACGTTCTTCGGCTATCACAACCGCAATGAAAATACATTTACAGGAAGCCACCTTTATTATGACCCTGTATTTTGGAATCCTGCAGGTGTAAGCGGCAATGTGAAGATTACTAAAGTTGGTGCTGACCCGATGAATTGGGACTGGAATCAGGTTTGGGCGGATTTCAGCAGAGAAACAGTTTATGCACCTAAATTCGTTGTAAATGGAAATGAACTAAGTAGTATTCCACTTGTTCCAATTAATAATAACTATGTATCTCTACCAAACGATTACACTATCGGCGCAAATTCAAAAACTTGGTTCAGCCAGTTTTTAGCATCAGGACAAATTGACGAAATGTCCGGCGCTTGTTGGATTATGTTTGAATTTGAAGTGACAAGCGGAACAGTCAATTTTGATACATTGGCATATCAAAACAAAGACTCAAAAGACAGTATAAATATTGCCGCCATCGCAAAAGGCAATTATTGCGATGATATCGGCAACCCTACCATTAAAGGCAAGTCGGACTATGCTCCGGTAGTTAATGCTGAATTGGAATATTTTATTGACGGCACAGTGCCGAACAGGACAGTTTTGCCTGTTGAAGTTGTAAACCAGTTCCACCCTGAAGGTCATCAAAATAATCTGAATATCTTTACAACAAGGGTAACTTCATATAGCGCAGCAGGTAAACCTGGCACACAGGGGAACTGGGAGACGGCGGACGATAGCAATATGCTGCCATTCACATATACGGACAATGGTGGCAGCGGGAAAACATGGCAGTTTGACCCAACACATGATTAT